>JAISNI010000113.1 GCA_031276295.1 Treponema sp. | reverse complement strand
TGCCTAGAATTAGCCCGTTGAGTAATTTTTTGTAATACAATAACTTAGGTCATTTCAGTTACATTTTCATAATGTCTCAAACCCCTCTTTTGGGTTACTTTTTCGATGTCTCACTGCGTCCCCTTTCATCTTCCATTACTTTGTACTATATTGTTTATATGTATTTTCCAATTTTCCTTCAAAAAACGTCCCTGCTTTTGGTGGTAAGTTCTATGACTATATCCATTTTTCTCTGTGCCTGTTTCAAAACAGGATCCGCCGCTACCCGTCCCCAGGCGCTGCTTCCGGCCGCGGTTCAAAGGCCGGAAGTACCGGCTGCCGCCCTTAACGATGAATCTAAGCCGGAAATAACCGGAGCCGGCGCCCCCAAACCGGCACCGGTTGATACGGGAATCACGGTAGAAATAGCTTTTAATGAAACTCTGAGCCGTGTCCTTGAAAATGCAGGTATCCCTGAAGAGATGTCCCGGCGGATACTGGCAAAAGTCTCCGACGGGCCCTCGTTTATCATGGATCTGCTTGCCGCAATGGAAGGAGACCCTTATCTGAGAATCCTTGTAGATAAGCGGCATCCCCTGCCGGATCGCTATGCGCCGGACGACCTGGTAAAACTTGGCGGAAAGGCGTCTTACCAGGTAAACCGTGCGGACCTCCTGCTCCGCCGTGCGGCGGCGGAATCCCTGGAAGAAATGGCGGCGGCGGCACGGGCCGAAGGCGTTACCCTGGTTGCCTCATCTGCTTACCGGTCATACGATTATCAGGTAGAAGTCTATGCCAGGAACGTCAGGCAGATGGGGCAGGCGGCGGCGGACAGGGAATCGGCGCGTCCCGGGTACAGCCAGCATCAAACCGGCCTTGTGGTAGACTTCGGCTCCATTGACGACAGCTTTGCGGAAACAAGGGCCGGACGCTGGATGGCAGCCAACGCCGCCGGTTTCGGCTGGTCGCTCTCCTTCCCCAACGGCTACGAAGCCCTTACCGGTTACCGATGGGAAAGCTGGCATTACCGCTATGTAGGAAAAGAACTTTCGTTTTTTATCGACACTTACTTTGACGGCATACAGCAGTACGCATTGCAGTTCATCAGGGAATGGGAGCGCACCGGCATAGAATAGCCCTTTCAACACGTTCACCGGTTCGCGTGCTGTTGCGGGCGGGCGGCGCGGAGCTTCCGCAGTTCAAAGAAAATCATGACGACGGTAAGCAGGAAGGAAAATCCATCGGCTACCGGCCCGGCCGCTACTACGCCCCAAAGCCCCCAGATACGGCCGAAGATCAGCATACAGGGAATAAGCGCGATAAACTGCCGGAGCGTAGTTAGAAAAATAGAGATTTTCGGGCGTCCGGTAACAACAAAGAGATTTGCGGAAACGATCTGGAAGCCGTTAAGCGGCAGGAAGATAGTCATAACCCGCATAGCCCAGGGTGCAAAACGGAGGAGCGCCTCACTCCCCTCCGGCGCAAAGATATTCACCAGGGCAATCGGAATAAGCTGGGTCAGGGCAAAGCCTAAAACGCAGATACCGGTGGCCGCCGCTATTGCCCTCATGTATGCGCTTATTACCCGGTCAAAACGTTTTGCACCGTAGTTATAGCCGAGTATAGGCTGGGCGCCCTGGTTTATACCGAAAACCGGCATAAATATCATCATAAGAATGGAACCCACTATATTCATACCGGAAAGGGCAACATCACCCCCATTTTCTACATTGAGGGCTCCGGCCCCGTACCAGCCCATACTGGTATTGTAGAGGAGTTGTACCCCGCTCATAATAAATTGAAGCAGAAATTGGGCGGAGCCAAAGGCCATGATCTGCAAAACTATGCCCATATTGGGTTTAAAAGTTGAGAACCGCAGCTTTATGACCGCTTTCTTACTCAAACTGAAGGAGACAATCCAGATTGCGGAAACCAGTTGGGAAATTATCGTTGCCCAGGCTGCGCCTTCAACGCCCCAACCGAACAGAAAAATGAATACAGGGTCGAGGACCATGTTCATACCGGCGCCGATTATCATGCTGATCATGGTAACGTGAGGGAAGCCTTGGGCGCGCGTACAGTGGGAAAAGCCGAAGCCCACCATTGAAAATATCTGTCCAAAGAGAATGATACGCAGGTAACTGCGGGCATATCCCAGGCTTTCGCTGCCATCCTGCGCGCCTAGAATCGAGAGCAGGGGATCGATAAAGATAAGCCCCGCCGCTATCATAAGAGCGCCTATACCGGCAAGCAGAAAAAAGCAGTGATTCAGCGCGTTTTCTGCTTCCGCTCGTTTCCCTTGGCCCAGCCTCATGGAGATCATGTTTGCGGAACCTACGCCGAAGAGCATGGCAAAGGCCATACTGATAGTCATAAGGGGCAGAACCAGCGAGAGCCCGCCCAAGGCGGTCTCGTTCACCCCCCTGCCTACAAAAATACGGTCGACAACATTGTATAGGGCGTTGACCAGCATACCGGTAATTGCCGGCAGGGAGAAGCGCAGCAGCAGCTTGCCCACGCTATCCGTACCCAGCCGGCTTGCGGCGTCGCTCTGTCCTTGGGGCAGGCCCCCTTCAGGAATTTCAGCCTTGGGTGTATGTACCTGGGACGCATCGGTTTTTATCTCGGACAAATAATTTTCTCCTTAAAAAAATGAAGGCCTCCAAAAGCAGGCAGCTTTTAGAAACCGCCCAATAATCTATATCTTTCTGCGGATATGTGTCAAGTTGAAGATATATATTATTCGTCTTTAACTCAACTTTTCATAGCTATTTGGTATTGACAAGAAAACATTTAAATAATACATTAAGTTAGTAGGTTTTCCTGAGCAACTGCAAACAGCCTGTTTTAGGGACGGATGCAGCCAATTAAGGAATTTTTAACAAAAAAATGAAAAAAACAGTACACATAAAAAAATAGATATGTTATACTAAGTGTGTTATTATAGTTACAATTCCCCTGTAAGGGGGTAATACTTGGAAAGGAGTACTTTCATGAAACGTTTTGTCTTTCTGCTGTTGACGCTTGGCCTTGCTGCGTCGTTATTTGCCCAAAACCAGTTCCAGTACCAGTTTGTCTCCGGTACGTGGAGAGAAAGTGGAAACAGGGTATATCAAAATGATGCAAAAGCCCCGCTTGCCAAAGCAACTATTCGGGCGCCCCAATCCGGCGCGATGGCCTACGAGTTCAATGTTAGGTATGAAGGCGGGGTGGAGGACGGCCACGGCGGATTCGGTATCCATATCTACGGGGATACTGTAAGTAACCGTGCTTCCTGGGGTAGCGGGAATTCGTATCTGCTCTGGCTCAACTACGATCAGAATCCCACAACTCCGTCTGCAAGGAATGGTAATCCCAAAAATTTAACCATTTACAAGGGACTGAGCGGGCAGGTCTACAAGAGCTATTCCAATTCCTATATGGAACTGATTGAAAGCATCGATCTTGATTGGATGTTGGACCTCTTCTCTATGGATGATCTTGTCAACGCCGTTCCCTTTAAGATTGAAGTCAATGGTAATACCGGTGAAGTACGGGTATACGATCCTATGGATCCGCAGTTAGTTGATTACTACTATTTCTATATTGATAAAAAATTCATCCCACTGAAGGGGAATTGGGTAACGGTCCGCACCAACGGCATTGCCTTATCCTTCCAGCCCGGGCTTTTTTAAATCCCGACGGGGGAGCGAGTTACAGCCTTGAGGCTGTTTCCCGCTCGCTATAAGGCGGTTCTTATAGGCTCAAACCTCATGGGCAAGGTTTGAGCTTTTTTTTATGCCTCAATTTTTAAGCCTTCGTTGGCCATTATTATCTGCATGGATGTCTTACCCTTTATACGCCCCCGGTATTCTGCTTCCAGAGCGGTAAGTTTGTCATCGGTACGATTAGGATCGTGGTGAAAAAGGATAAGTTTCTTTACCCTCGCCTTGTTAGCCGCATTAATGGCGTATTCATAAGAGGTATGACCCCACCCTTCTTTCCCGTTCGCATACTCCTCGGCGGTGTACTGGCAATCGTGGATAAGCACATCGGCGTCTTTAAAAAATTGAAGCAATCTCTCGTTTTCCCCCGCGACGGTAAGCGCCCCCTCCTCGGCGGCAGCTTCATCGTAATCGGGATTGTTGGGATCGGTTGTAAAAAGATTGTAAAAAGGTTCGTGGTCATAGGCGGTAACTATAGATTTTCCGCCAAACTCGATCCGGTACCCCAGACAGCGCACCGGATGGTTGAGATACTTGCTTTTGATGATAAGCCCCCCGCCGAGATCAAGCCGCGTTTCCTTGAGCTGATCGTATTCTATCCGGGCGGAAAGTTCATTAAGGCGTATGGGCCAGTACTTGTGATCCAACTGGTGGCGAAGTATCTCTTCCAGAGGATCATCATCGTAGGAAACCGGCCCCCGTATACGAAGTTTAGTTGTAGGCAGAAAGAGAGGGGTAAACATGGGGAACCCCATGATATGATCCCAATGCGTATGGGTAAGAAAGATGTCTGTATCAATGGGTCCTTTTTTAAGTTCATTCGCCATAAGCCAGTCGCCCAAAGGCTTTATACCTGTGCCAAGATCGATGATCACGAGCCGTTCATCGGCGCGGATCTCCAGACAGGAGGTATTCCCTCCAAAAACAACGGTATGAGGTCCCGGACAGGGTATAGAACCCCGCACACCCCAAAAGCAAACACTTAACATGGCATTTCCTAAATTTTGAGGAATACTTTGGCTTTTGCTATCTCTCCATTAACCGTTTCTTCAATTTCATCAAATATATTCCGCTTTAAACCAAGACTATCCCAGACTACCGCATTCAGCTTATCCGGGTAACGATCACCGGAAAAACCTATCTCCATAAGGCTGGCAAAATAGTTGGCCAATACTATGCTGTAGAGTATATCCCGGTTCGGGCCCTTATAAGAAGCCCAATCATGATGATAGGTGATAATGTCCCCGACTGAACCTTCAAGTTTCCATGCCCTGACGATAAGGGAACCGGCCTGGCAGTGATTGAGATTGAGATTCTGCTCCTCCGCGCGGGCAAGGGGTATCTTCTCCCTGTCCGCCGTAGCTATGGTAAGCAGGTACTCCCTTGTTATCACGGAATTAAGGGGAATTTTGCCTATATCGTGAAGCAGACCTGCGGTAAAATACTCTTCATGCTGCCTGGGATCAACACCCCTCTTCTTGGCAAGCATCTTTGCCGCCACCCCTACACACAGGGAATGACGCCAAAACCCTTCTATATTGATACCTTTGGGATCCTTGCGGCTGGAAAGGTTCCCCACAATTGTGGTAGACAAGGCCAGATTCTTGACGGTATTGATCCCCAGCATGATGATAGCCCTGACAAGATTGGTTATCGGCTGCCCCATACCGTAGTATGCGGAATTGATTAATTTGAGTACCCGGCCTACCAAAACGGGGTCCAGAGAAATAACACGGTTCAAATCGGCAGGACTGGTCTTAGGATTATTGCATATCTCCAAAACCTTCGTTACCGTAGTAGGAAGACTTGGCATACTTTTGATATACTCTTCTATTTTCCTGCCCGTTTCCGTATCGTTCACACCAAAATCGTTCCCGCCTCTAGCCCCGGTATCAAATCCGTCAATCATACTTTTCCTCACCCCACGTTTCTCTTTTTATATCAGATATTACCTTTCCTGTCATGCGGGTAATCTGCGTGGAAAGTTCCCTGTCAGGTAAACTACTTACCAATGTTTCAAGGTATCTCAAAGTATCTACAATACCAGCCGGTTTCTTTTCTGTCAATTCTTCTTTCCGGGGTAAACGCTTCTCGATTTCATTATAAATGCCGGTATTGCCTTTTAGAATGTCTGTAATATACTCCATCTTAAGCAGGATATCACTTTGCCTGAAAGAGGCCTTCTCCCTTTCAGGCAGAGCCTCCGCAAGATCCTTAAAATAATTCAACAATGAGATCACATGAGATTTAGTCATATAAGGAGGAACGGTGCTTTTCTCTTCCGGAATTATATCGGTATGAACGGTCTTTTCCTGTGCTTCCTCATACAGAGGTTCTTCTAAAAAAACTTTTTCCTCCGGGGAAAGCTCATCACTCAATTCATCTCCCCTCGGGGATTGCATAAGATCTTCAAAGGTTTCTTCATCGAAAAGAGGTTCTTCAAGATCGTCATCTTCAAGTTGAAGGGCATTGGTAAAAAGATCATCCAAAGATTCATCAGACATATCGCCGTCAGCTTCAGGTATATCTACCTCCTCCGTAAACTCGTCTTCAGAACTTTCCGTGCCCAGGGGCTCTTCCTCAAGACCCTCCTCCGCAAACTCGTCCTCAGGGCTTTCCATACTCAGGGCTTCTTCCTCAGTGCCCTCCTCCGCAAACTCGTCTTCAGAGCTTTCCGTGAATAAGAACTCTTCCCCCTCTTCGGTCATTATTACATCGCTGCTCTGCCATCCGTCATCAATTGAAAGGTCTTCAGGTTTCTCGCCCTCGGCAAGACCGCGGGGAAGTTCGCCCTCTTCCTCAAAAATATCCGGTATTTCAGGCGGGAGCGGCGATGTCGATTGAGGCAGCGGCGGCGGGTTTCGGGGAGGCAGCGCCGGTTGGGGATACGACGGCGGATACTGGGGAGGCAGCGCCGGTTGAGGATACTGCGGCGGTAAATACTGAGGAAGGGGCAACGGCTGGGGATACGGCGGCGGCGGATACTGAGGAGGAGGCGCCGGTTGGGGAGATTGCGGATCCTCAGGGAGCGGCTCCGGCTCCTCAGGGAGCGGCTCCGGCTGGGGAGCTTGCAAGGCATCCTCTTGAGGCGGCGGCTCCGGCTCCTCAGCAGGAGGTTCCTCGTCAAGCGCCTGCCGAGGAGACGGCTCCGCGCGGGGCGGAGGGGCGGGTTCGGGACTATAGGGCGGACTTACAGGCATAGGGATCGAATCATTTTCAGGAAGCGCCTCAAAGGAAGTATCGGGCTGAAGGAGTTCATCAAAGAGAGGATAGGCATCCGCATCAGGAATAAACATATCGTTATCAACGGCAAGTTCTTCACCCGCTTCGCTATCCTCTATAAACAGAGCCTCTATCTCCTCGTCAGGGGCATTATCCTTACCGCCTGCTCCAAGAAAGAAGTCTATATCCTCACCCTCAGCATCTTCCTCCCTCAGAGCCTCCTTCATCAGCTTGAGATTACGCTCCCAGGCATCCTTTACGGAAGAAGAATATGCGGCATTGATGGTACTTTCATAGAATTCCAGAGATTTGTTCAGTTCAGAAAGATCATCAGGGGTAGCCCGCTGCCCCTGGAGGTTCACGATTTTGTCGGAGGTACGGAGCGCCTTATCCAGAGAACCGGCCTGTTTGTGAAGTTCCGCGGTAGCGGCAAGGACATCCGTATCGTTGGGATCGATCTTGGCCAGTTCTTCATATATCTGCAAGGCGTGGGTCCGGTTATTCATTTCCGTATAGAGCCTAGCCAGGAGCATTTTAGCATTGCGGTCGTTGGGGCGGAGGGAAAGATAGGTCAGGATACGATCCTCGGCTTCTTTGTACTCCTTACGCTTAAAATGAATATCCGCCAGATCAAGATAGAAGCTATAGTTCCCCGGATCCAGGGCCAGAATCCGTTCAAAGATAGCCTGAGCCTCCTTGTCATTGCCGGTTATCCGTTGTGCGGCGCCCTTTACCCTCATGGCCTGTATATTGTTAGGCTCCCATTCCAGGGCGGACTCGGCCTCTTCAATGGCCTCGGGATAGCGTTCCATCTTCATGTAGAGCTGGGCAAGACGGGTTCTCACCTCCGCGCTGTTCGGGGTGAGTTTAACGAGCTTCTCAAGTTCCACCACCGCATCGGCAAAATCCCCTGAATCTTCCAGTACGCGCTCAAGGTTGATCACCGCTTTCGTGTACTTGGGATCCGCTTCCAAGGCCTGCCGGTAATTCTGCACGGCTTCCTTGGTTCTGCCCTGATCCGCCAATACCACACCCATATTATTGTGCGCTTCGGCATTACAGGGATCGCTGCCCAGGATGCGGGTGAATGTGCTTATCGCCTTGTTATGGTGGCCCTGCTTGAAGTACACAATACCCAGATTGTTCAGAGGCTCAAGCCAGCCGGGCTTACTCCTCAGGGCGGCCTGGTATTCACGGATAGCATCCCCAAAACGGCCGTTAGCTTCCAGGGCGCGGCCATAGTTAAAGTGCAGCATCGGATTGTTTATATCAAGGGTCAGGCCCTTACGGAATATGTTATACGCCTTGTCCCTCTCATGGAGTTCATCGTAAATAGTGCCGAGATTATTGTAGGCGGGAACATACGAAGGGTCCAGTTCCAGAACCTTGGCAAAGGCCATTGACGCGGCCTTGAAGTTGCCAAGCTGCTTGTGAATATTTCCGATATTGTAGTGAAGATCAACCTTGGTAGGATCGACATCCACTGCTTCGATCAGCATGGCCAAGGCATCCTGGAGCTTACCCTGCCGGCGGTAAATCACGGCGATATTGTTAAGGGCTTCCATATCCTGCGGATTTTTGGCAAGAAGAAAGGTGAATTCATCAGCCGCATCGGTAAGTTTTCCGGCCTTTGCCAACGTTATACCCAGAAGCAGGTGGGCTTCCCGGCTATCCCGTGCCTTGGTAAGATAATTTTTCAACAACCGCTCGGCGGCTTCATGATCGCCAACCCTCGCGGAGCCCTTAGCCCGTTCCAGTATATCTTCCAGAGGATTCATTCAACTGTCCTTAAAGGCCGCGCACTTACCTCGCGGGAGAATTCCCCGGCGTGAAGGGCATCGGGAGAAGTTCCCGACGGAGGCTCTTCAACTACCAGCGCCCCAATCCGGGCATTTCTGCGATCATAAGCGGCCACTGCAAAGTAGTAGAGAGTACCGTTTTCTAATCCGTCTATATAAAAAGAATTCCGTTTGCCTACATTGATGGGGGACGCCCCATGCCTAGAGGAAGTCCCGAAGTAATTACCGCGTGAAGTCCCGAAATATACAAGGTACCCGGCAACATCGACATCGACACTCGGTTTCCAGTTTAATTCTACCGCCCCGTCTCGTGCAATAGCCGTAAGCCGGGTCGGCGGCAGGGGCGGTATATCGGGCATATAGGTGATACGCAGTTCCTCAAGATAAGGGGTGGAGTCCCCGCCGCCCGAAGGGAAAAATTCCACGGCAATCTGAACATAACGGCCCCGGAGGGCTTCGTTCAGATTGACGCCGGGGTTGACGGGCCGCCAGTCGGCATCCGTCCATACAAAAGGGGAATCCCCCATGCGGATAAACAAACGCAGTTCCGAATCGTCCTCAAAACGGAAGGGCCCTGTCCCGCCGTAATAGTTTTTAACCGTATTGCCGCCGTAGGAAAGCCTGCCGCCTGAAACGTCCACACGAAGCACCCGGCTATTGTCTTCGCCCAGGTTTAGAGGCTTTGTCTCTATACGTCCGCTCAGTACGGGGTACTTGTCCAGAACCGGTTTTTCTAGAAAACGGTTATGTATCCTGAACTCGTCAAGGATGCCGGTAAAACGGCCGCCCAGAACCAGGATGCTATCCTCCCCAATAAGGGGAAGCTGAACTTCCGATCCTTCGGCGGCTGTCTCGGTTGCGTAGACTATATCTTCGATTTTACCGTTAATCAGGTACTCCAGCAGGCCGGTTGACGAATCGAAACAGATAAGATGATGGCTCCACGTCCGGGGAACCAAGGGGCTTACCCCGTCAAGGGTAATACTCAGGCCCTGTTTCCCGTCCAGAGGGGCAAAAAAATTGTCGAAGGTCCATTGAAGCCTATTCCTGGAAGCGGTAAGCTGGATACGCTGTACAATCATTTCCCCGTCATCCCGCATTTTTGACGCGGTCCATGCAAGTATCTGTTCGCCGTTTTCCATATTTGCCGGGAAAAGCCAGAATTCCAGGGTGAAATCCCCTACAAGATTACCCGGCGACAGAAGAGCGCCCTTGCGGGGGATAAGGCTGAGGGACCCGCGGCCCCCAAAACCGGAAATCCCCATGTCCGGGGTATCCCCAACAACTGAAAACTCCCCACCAGTAACGTCAATACGGACAGGCGGCGGCATCGTCAGGGTACGGGAAAACATAGCTGCCCCACCGCCGGCTATGGCCGTCTGCCGTCCCGCGGCAAAGAGAAGGGGGCCGGCCTGTACCTCGTAGTTACCGACGCTATCCTTGAAAAACCCGGCGTCCCCCTCGTCAAAGGACAGCGATACATCCATATCCGCTCCCCGCACCGGACGGGCCGACGAGAGAAGCAGTACCGGATACGGCCTGACCGCGCCCGCCTCGGTTACGCCTTCACGCCGGTTCACATTTCCCCAGCCTGAATCGGCGCCGAGGGTAAGTGTCTTCTCCCCTATTGCCCAGAGACTACCGGAAATGAGAAAAATAGTATAAAATATAAGTATGATGCTTTCTTTTTTCATATATTCCAACCGGAGGTACGACTGATTTTCGGCATATAAACGCCCCCTATCTTATCGGCATAAAAAACCAATGAACCATGAACGTTTTGGACAAATTAACAATGATCTCAAGGCCGCTGCCCGTGAAGCCCCGCTGGAACCGGGTGTTTATATCATGCGTGATGAGGAAAACTGTATCATTTACGTCGGCAAGGCCAAAATACTGAGGAACCGGCTTTCTTCCTACTTCGCAGGAGGGAAGGATCTCAAGACTACCGCCCTGCTTACCCATACCCGCAGCATAGAAACCATCATCGTTGCCAGCGAATATGACGCGCTGCTCCTGGAAAACACGCTCATCAAACAACATTCCCCTAAGTATAACATAAATTTAAAAGATGGCAAATCCTATCCGGTGATACGGGTTACATCCGATGTTTTTCCCCGCGTATTTAAGACCCGGCATATCATCAATGACGGGAGCCTCTACTTTGGGCCTTTCCCCCAGGTACAGGCCGTGGATTCTATCCTGGAACTGGCCGGCAAGCTCTTTCCCCTGCGGAAATGTAAGGTCTTCCGCAAACGGACGAGCCCCTGCATGTACTACCACATAGACCGCTGTCTGGCGCCCTGCTGCGGGAAGATCAGCGCGGAAGAGTACCGAATTCATATCGAGCGTATACGGAAGCTGCTTGAGGATAGCAAGGCGGAAGGAATTTCCGACGCCAAAAAAGCCGTTATCGGCGATCTGAGGGCCGACATGAACAAGGCCGCCGCGGCCCTGCAATTTGAACGCGCCGCCCTGATACGGAACACGATCAGGGCTGTCGAGGATATTTCGGGGGGAAATTCCGTTGTGGATTTCGACCCGGAAGGCAGGGACTACATTGCCTGGGCTGCCGAAGGGATACTGACCACCTTTGCGGTTATTTCCATGCGCGGCGGCAGAATGACCGGCAGCGAACTTTTCCGTACAAGATCCGCGGCGGACGAAACCGATTCCCTGGAAACTTTCTTTATAAGCTATTACTCCGCGGACAGGCCGCCCCCCGCGCAGATCTATATACAGGGACGCATGATACGAGCGCGCGAAAGTATGGTAACGGAACTCATGCGGCAGGGCGCGGCTGCCTTCCCGGTCTCAGGATCGCCTGAGAAGGGGCCGGGCATCGGGGAAACCGCCGATCTTCCCGATCAAGCCAACTCCTCCTCGCTTCAGAGTCCGCCTGTCCTGTTAAAAAAATGGTTTGAAACGAACTTTGCCTCTGTGCCGGACATACGGCTTCCGGCGGAAAAACGCCATGAAGCGGCGCTGGCCATGGCGCACCAGAACGCGCTGGAGGATCTGCGCAGGCGGCTTAAAGAACGGGGGGCGGGGCCTGCCCTGGATGAATTGGCCCGGATTCTGGGGCTCAAGACCAGCCCCCTGCGGATTGAGGGTTTTGACATCGCCCAACTCGACGGCCGGCATCCGGTTGCCTCGCTTATCTCATTTAAGAACGGTATGCCGGACAAAAAGAACTACCGCTACTTTAAGCTACGGACCGTTGTGGGTATTGTTGACGATTTTGCCGCCATGCGGGAAGCGGTACGGCGCCGTTATTCAAGGCTTGTACGGGAAGAAAAGGAACTGCCCGACCTCATCCTGATTGACGGCGGTATAGGCCAGGTAAACGCCGCAAAAGGCGTACTTGACAGCCTGGGTATTGACTGCGGGCTGGCGGGGCTGGCAAAACAGGACGAAGAGATATACCTGCCCTATACGGCCAGCCCCATACGGCTTTCAAAGCGATCCGAAGCCCTCAAGGTACTTCAATTTATCCGGGACGAGACCCACCGTTTTGCTACCGGTCTTAACCAGAAACTCCGCTCCAAAGACCTTTTCTTACCGGCGCTGGAATCGGTGGAGGGCATAGGCCCCAAACGGGCCGCGGAGATCATGCGGGTCTACGGGAGCCTTGAGAGTACGGCCTCAGCCCAGGCCGAGGACATTGCCGAACGCTGCAAACTAACCGTAACGCTTGCCCGGGCGGTTAAGGCCGCGGCGGCCCTGGCCCTGGAGAAAAGAAAAACGGCACGGGAACGTCTTGTTACGGGCAAAGGCCGGCGGGCCATTCCCTCCGCCGGATACGAAAACGCCTCCTCCCTTGCGGAAGAAGCCCTTGCGGCGGAAAGAGAAGAGAAGTATCTGTAGGAGTTTTTCTAGCAGCCTGTTACACCCTGTGGATTTTTATGCAATTGACCGAATGCCCGTATTGGGTTATTTTTTGTCTGTATTATCATGCGTATCTTCATAATGCGGCGGCCCTCCGTCCCTTTACTGTTTGTACTTTTTCTCTGCCTCCCCCTCCTCATTTCAGGCGAAACCCCGTCCCCCTTAGGCGGCGGCACGGATACGGCCCCAAAGGTTCCGGGCGTCTCTCCCGAACTGATCCTGAAAAGCTACCTGAACAGCTTCCCCGAAAAGATCAAGGACGTTTCGTTTTTGCAAGACGACTGGAGCATACGGATAGAAGACGAAACCTTTTTCTGGGCGGAAGGCAGGCTGCTCCCCGCTTCGCTGCTTAACGGCGGCAAGAACTATGCCCCCTTCGATTTTAGCCCCTATCCGGATGAAGTTCCCGCACCGGAGCTTATCAGCCAGGAAAGAATCAAAGAGATCTACCTTCGGGATAGCCGGGAACTGCGGGGCAACCGTGGAGAGCACTACTACGGCTTTCAGGCTCTGCTCTACGGCGGCAGGACAAGGCGGGAAATTGAAAGCAACCTGGTAAGATCAAGTTTTCTGGGATATTCCCTCACCATACACCGGGATATAGCGGCCCGCATTGCAAGGGTAGAAACCGCGGTACGGAAGGCGGCGCTCTCGGATCCCGAAACCGCAGCCTTCGTCAAGGGCATAGGCTCGGTCGGGGGCTATAACTGGAGGGATGTACAGGGAAGCGGCAATATGAGCTACCATAGCTGGGGCTTGGCGGTAGACATACAGCCTAAAAACCTAAACGGTAAAAGCATATACTGGTTTTGGGAACGATCATACAACAAAGACTGGATGCTGGTTCCCCTGGAATCACGCTGGCAACCTCCGGCAGCAGTGATAAAAGCCTTTGAAGATGAAGGTTTTATCTGGGGCGGCAAGTGGGAACAGTACGACAATATGCACTTTGAATACCGCCCGGAACTGCATGAACTCAACCGGCTCCTCGGCGCCCGGAAACAGCGGCAAGACAGATCCGCCATACAGGATCTTCACCATATCTCACCCTATCTGAACGCGTTACTGGAAAAATAAGCCTCCGCGGAGCAGAACTCGACACGGAGGCTCGACGGGGTATTAAACCGGCCTATCTGGATAATGCCGCTACCGCCGCGCCGAAAAGACTGGCCTGCTCTACCGGCGCAATCACGTAGAAAATCGGCTTATCGTTTACCAGCATGGTATGGAGGTACGATTCCAACGCCGTCCTCATACCTTTGTAGATCATGTAGGTGGTACCCTCCACGGCAATGCGGACCGGGCTGGAAGGCTCAAAGCCGCCGCCCGACTTTTTTACCGCGGCGGCCACCACGGCGGCCGCGAGCATGGCCCCGCGTTCGGTAACTATCGAGGCAAGGTAACAAAGCGACATGATGGCATCCTGTTCAAGAGGCCCAAAGAGCGAACCCAAGACGCCCCCGCCTGAAAGGGGCGCATGGAGGAAGTGATTGAGGTCCTTGGTTTGCAGGATGGGCATGGCAAGGAGCTCATCGGATTTGTCGAAACGGAGGAGGCCGTCCTTCACCGCCTGTTTAAGAATATGCAGGGTCAGGGGCCCCAGGTATGCTCCTGCCGAAACTTTTTCCAGGGTATAAGCACCCGGATTCTTTGTCGTCGCATCGTATTCCTTGTCGAGTATGCCCATATAACGGTGGACAAAATTACCGGTCTCGCAGACCACGATCTGAGGCGTTTCGGACGAAAAGCCTATCTTGGGTATGCTCTTTTCAGGGTACGCGGTGTTGAACCCTGTCCCAAGGATAAAGCCGATAACGGGACCGGCCTTGGCTCCGTATGTATCCACAGCCTTACCGCCCTCGCCGTCGCTTGGAATAGAGGCAAGCCCGGAAAGCAGCGTCGCTACCGTATCGTTTAACAGCACAATGTGTTCGGGCGTTTTTATCTTGCGCTGTTCCAGCGCCTCGCGGAGCCCCTTCCCAATGGCAGATCCTATCACATCCGGCGCGTCAACCTCCTTGCTGAAAGCCAACAGAACCCCGTCGGCGTCCTCGGTTATATTCATGGGATAGGAAAAGCAGAACCCTATCCCCTCAACGCCGGACGACCGTTCAATAAGGGGGGCCGCTATATCGGCAATCCTGTCAAAGAACTCTTTCTTCCCTACCCTGCCCTGCGTACCCGGCATTGGAACCTTTTCCTGCGCCTCGCTCTGCGCCCGCCCCTGTTCGTCAAACTTAACAAGCGCAACCCGCAGGTTAGTTCCGCCCGCATCCAGGGCAATAACCGTCTTCCCCGGCGGTACCTGCGAAACAGGGCTGATATAAGCCGGAATCATAGCCAGGCTGGAACTTTGCCCTTTAAGGCCCCGCTCCATATCAATATATACATCCCGCACCAAAGTCTCGGGATCGCAGACATCATAATGAAACCCATAATGACGGGCAAATTCAGATAAAGCATCAGGATCGAAATTCCGGCTCATGGAATACCCCTTTGATAAGTATAATGATAGAAACGGCGTTTCCGCCTCCGCCCCTGATTGGAAGCGTATATTATTATTTTAAGGGAAACCATAACCTAAGTCAAATAAAAAAGGCGCCGGGCCGCACTTTTAAAAACGGTTTGGAGGCATTGCCGATGTCCGGTTCCAGTTCCTCATTTCTTACCTATTTTGCCTATTTTACCTATCTGGTGTCTCATACAAAAAATTGTTATACTATAAAAGTAACTGTATCATATAAGGAGAATTAAGATGCTTCGAGTTTTAACCGCTTCTACGGAGAATATTGATGATTTGGACGCCGCTATCAATGATATTAAAACCCAGCTTGATATGGATAATACGCTGCTTAAAAATACGGTAGGAATCATAGCCTGCCACTACGAATTTGCCAATGCGGGTACGGTCAAGGCTATCTGCGGCGTCCTGCCCTTTGAAGTCTGCGGAACCATAAGCTCTACGCAGGGGCTTGCCGGTGTATCCGCCAACCTGCTTCTTACCCTTATGGTGCTTACCAGTGATGATCTCAGCTTTAAAACCCTTCTTACCTCCTCGCTCCGGGGGCCTTTCCCCTCCGAAAAGGATTCGGTTGCCGGCACGATCCGGGAAGCCTATACCTCCGCGGTATCCGACCGGGCAGACATGAAGCCCAGCCTTATCTTTGTTTACGCTCCCTTCATGCCGGAAAACTCCGGGGATGAGTACGTCAATGTACTGACCGATGTCTCAGGCGGGGCGCCGTGTTTCGGCACGCTTGCGGTGGATGATACCGTAACTTTCAGCGAATGTTACCTCCTCTATAATGGCGAAAAATACCGCGACCGTATGGCTATGATCCTCGTATACGGCGATTGTAAGCCCAGGTTCTTCCTGGCCGCCATATCGGAAAATAAATTTTTCGATAGACCGGCGCTTATCACCGCTTCCGCGGGGCATATCCTCAAGGAAGTAAACGGACGGCCGGTATCGGAATATTTTGAAAGCATGGGGCTTACCAAGGCCAGCGAAACCAGCTATGCTATGACATCCCTGCCTTTTATGGTGGATTACAATGACGGTACGCCGCCCGTGTCAAAGGTTTTTATCGGCCTTAATGAAGATCGGTATGCGATATGCGCCGGCGCCATGCCGGAGGGATCAACCCTCTACCTCGGGGTTTTCGATAAGGACGATGTACTCCTTACCAGCCGCAAGGCGGTACAGGAAGCCCTGAGCGGGATCGGTAATTCATCAGGTATGCTGATATACTCCTGCATTTCACGGAGTATGACGCTGGGGAGTGAGCTGTTCGCGGAGATAAAACTTGTGCAGGAGGAAATCGGAGGGAAACTTCCCTTCCTGATGGCCTATTCGGGCGGAGAGATATGCCCTACCCTGATAAAACAATCCGCCGCAAAGGAGGAAACGGCAATTAACCGCTTCCATAATAATACGCTTATCCTCTGTATCCTTTAATCCGGGGATAATCCACGGAAAGGAAAAGCCCTGTGCCGTCCCCGGAAGAAGAAATTAGAGAACTCAAACTGCAAAACTCCAAGCTATCCCGAAAACTGCGGATTACGGAGAATTTCCTGGTCAATGTTACCAGGACCGTGGACGCCAAGGAAGCCCTCGGCCAGGCCCTGGCGGCCGATAATGCCAAACAGAAAGCCTATACGCACATGCTCCTGGAAAGCTGCCCCAATATCATCCTGCTTTTTGATGATACGGAACGGCTGGTACTGAGTACCAGGATGTTCCTGACCCTTACCGGCACGCCGAATATTGATTACTTTAGAAACCGTACCTATGACGATATTTTTGCCCCCTACCTGGGCGCGGAGGATATGGAGGAATTGAAAATTCTGGTAAAAACCACCAGAACCACCCAGGAGACGCAGAACATCAATAAATGGATAAACCTTTCCCAATCCGGCGAAAACCGTTTCTATTCGATTAAACTTATGAGTATAGGGAGCGCCAAGGGCGAAGGCGCGGGCATACATGCGGGGATCATGATGGTATTCATCGATCTGACCGATTTTATGCGGGAAAAGCAGCGGGCCGAAGCCGCCAACAGCGCCAAATCCGATTTCCTTGCGGTTATGTCCCACGAGATCAGAACGCCTATGAACGCCATTCTGGGCCTGAATGAGATACTTGCCCGGACAGACCTGACCGCGGAACAGGGTAAGTATTTGAGGGATATGAAAAAATCCGCCCAATCCCTCCTTATCATCATCAACGATATTCTGGACTTTTCCAAAATCGAAGCCGGCAAGCTGGATATTATCAATTCCAATTTCAACCTCCGCGCCCTTCTGGATAATCTTAACTCTATGTTCAGCATCCTCTACAGAGGAAAGAATCTTGCCCTGAATTTTTCAATTGATCCGAGCCTGCCGGATATTGTCTACTGCGATGAAAACCGTACACGGCAGGTTCTGACCAATATCCTCTCCAACGCCTTAAAGTATACCCATGAAGGCCATGTTGATTTTTTCGCCTCCCTTGAAGTAGATACCGGTAAGGATCCGCCGGTCAACATTCTGCGTTTCGATATAAAGGATACGGGGATAGGCATACGCAAGGAGGATATGGACAAACTCTTCAAGCCCTTTGAACAGCTTGATATCCGCAAGAACCGGAATATAATCGGTACGGGCCTGGGGCTGGCCATCTGTTACCGGATATGCGGTCTTATGGGCGGCAGTCTTTGGCTTGAAAGCGAGTATGGAGCGGGCTCTACTTTTTCCATACGGCTGCCCTATACCCCTGCCGTTGCTCTGACCAAAGAGAAGGAAGATGAAACGATCACAGGATTCTCCGCCGCGGATGCCAGAGTCCTTGTGGTAGACGACATAGAGATCAACCTAGAGGTCTGCGCCGCCATGCTGGAGAGCTTCGGCATCAAGCCTGATCTGGCCCAGAGCGGAAAAGACGCTCTGGAACTTGCCTGCGGCACTGTCTACGACCTTATCTTTATGGATCACATGATGCCCGAGATAGACGGCCTGGAAACAACGCGGCGTATACGCGCATCGGGCGGCGTGTATGAAACGGTTCCGATCATCGCACTGACGGCGAATGCCATCCACGGCGCCCGGCAGATGTTCAGGGAACACCAGTTCACCGATTTTCTCGCCAAGCCCATAGAATTCGACGCGTTAAACCGCTGCCTCCGTAAATGGCTGCCGCAGGAAAAGATAAGGGAAAGGTAAGCATTCAAATATAATTAAAATGATACCACCAAGCGCCCGTGCGCTCAACGGTTTAATGACGGGGAAACGCATAGAATACAATAACATCCTCAATTTGTTGAAAAATCCTTCCAAAAATTCTATTATCTTCCAAAAATGCTATATAATAAATAGTAAGATATTTTATATTTGTTTCTCTACAAAACAGGAGGCATCACATGAAAAAAATATTTCTGCCCCTTCTTGCGCTGTTCGTCATAGATATGGCTGAGGCGAGGGATACCCTGGCGATTCTCCCCTTTACCGGCGGCCAGGGCGAAGAGGGGGAGACCATAGCCGAGCTATTTTCGTATACCGACATCAAAAGGATGTTTAAGCTTGTACCCCGTACCAGTATTAAGGAGGCCATAAACAGGGAACAGCGTTTCCAGCGGGAATCGGGCATGACCGACCCTGCAAATGTCGCGGCGCTGGGTAGAGAAGTCGGCGCTCAATACGTGCTTTCCGGCAAGATGACCAGGCTGGGGGAACAGAACCTGCTCCTTATCTCCATCCTTAAAATAGACGATCTGCGGCAGATAGCCGGGGATATACAGACCTACGCCAGGATTGAAGAAATACAGGGGAGGCTGCCTGAGATGGCTAAGAACGTCATTGCCGCCGCCAGGAAAAAGAATTCCAGACTCCCCCCTCTGGCGGTGGTGCCGGTTCAGTTAGAGGACGGAGCGGATTCCCAGGTTGCGGACCTGCTGGCCCAGCTCCTGGCAATCCACATCATAAGGAGCGGGAAATACGCGGTCTATCCGCGTACCTCAAGCCTGGAGCAGGTGCGCATTGAGTACAGGACCCAGCGGGATAGCAAGGCTACCGCGGAAAATCAGGCGGCGAAACCGGGCAAGGGGGCCAACCCGAACCGGGTGCTTTCCGTAACCGCGCGTAAACTGGGGGGCGGCACTATGTTTAACGCGGCGGTTATAAACCTTGTTACCGGCATTCAGGAGGCAGGTGAATCGGTAAATTACCAGAACCTGAACGACGGCAGGGGGGTTATGCAAACCTTGGCGGAAAAGTTGACCGGTATCGCACGGCAGCAGGCATTTTTTTCCAACGATGCCCGTTTTTTCAGCCTGGGCGCATCCGTAGGTTCGTCCTTTACCGCGCCCTGGGCTTTAGCCTCGGTAAGCGGTACGGCGTCCATCTTCCCCCATACGTTTTTTGACGCGGGCTGCGATTTCGGCCTTATTCACGGCTACGAGGGCTACGGCAATGTACGTTACTATTCGCTTTATCCCTTTGCACATCTGAACGGCTTTGCGCACGTTACCCTGGCAGACTGGTCCGCGGCCTGGTATGCCGGGGCGGGGGGCGGTTATATGATGGCCTATTACGAGGGAAACGGCGAGGACAACGAATATACAATCCCCGTCCTGGACGTAACAAGCGGCATCTATTTTGGTAAAGATCACCACTATCTAAGCCTTGCCTGGGCGCTCAGGACCAACTTTGAGGCGGTGAATCATAAGGTAACGGCCGGTTACCGTTACCGGTTTTAGGGGGAAACTATGAAAAAATTATTCGCTCCGGCCACCGTGTGTGCGGTTATTGCGCTTGCCGCGTGTTCCGTGCCCCTGGAAGGACCGGGGGTTAAGCCCATCACGCCCGCGGCCCCTGTTTTAACCGCGGGCAGCGGCAGCCTAACGGCTGGCTGGAACGAGGATGCTATGGTCGAGTCCTACAACCTGTACTGTAGTACCACCGAAACGCCGCCCGCACAGCCCGCACAGAGCGATATTACCGGAGTATCGGCAACTATCACCGGTTTAACCAACGACACCACCTATTATGTATGGCTACAGGCGGTGAACAGGCTGGGGACATCATCCTTAAGCGGCATGGCGCAGAAGAAGCTCAGCCTGGAAGCGCCGGATAATGTGTCTTTAACCGTGGAAAACGGAACCTTAACCGTCAACTGGAACGCCTCCGATCTTGCGGATTCTTACAATGTTTACTGTAGCATCGCCGAAACGCCGCCCGGCCAGCCCGTCCAGAGCGGTATTACCGAAACATCGGCAACTATCACCGGTCTAACTATACGAACCGTTTATTATGTATGGATAGAGGCGGTAAACAAGGGGGGAAAATCACCCCTAAGCGTACCGCAGTCGATAAAGATGCCGGCTTGGTTTTCCGTTGGCACGACTGCGGAATTTTCTGCCGCGCTTACCGCCATTAATACCGATGTCAGTGATACATACGCTATTACCCTAACCGGCAATATTACATCCGGCGGCATTGCCTTTACCGCTGGTACGGCCAAAACAATAATACTAAAAGGGGACGATTCTAACCGTATCGTTTCGAATACCGGGACGGCGGCGCTTTTTACCCTTGGAGACAAGATAAACCTGGTGCTGGACGCCAACATCACCCTGGACGGTAACGGTAAGGCTTATCCGCTTGTACAGGTAAGCACCGGTGGGAACCTTACCATGAAGACCGGTTCAACGGTAACCGGAGCCAAATATAGCGGCGTGTATGTGGGCGGCGGTTCCTTCACCATGTCCGGCGGAACCATAAGCGGGAATACGACCTCCTCCTCCTCCTCCTCCTCCTACTCCTCCTCCTACGGCGGCGGCGTGTATGTGGGCAGCGGTTCCTTCACCATGTCCGGCGGAACCATAA
Organism: Treponema sp.; assembly: GCA_031276295.1. Classification (GTDB taxonomy): domain Bacteria; phylum Spirochaetota; class Spirochaetia; order Treponematales; family Breznakiellaceae; genus JAISNI01. The sequence goes on along the minus strand of JAISNI010000113.1, from coordinate 7,158 downwards.
GCGGGAATACGGCCTCCTACTCCTACTCCTACGGCGGCGGCGTGTATGTGGGCAGCGGTTCCTTCACCAAGACCGGAGGCGGTACTATTGACGCAACTAATTCGGCAAAAAACGGAAAAGTAGCCTATGTTTACAGCGGCGACAAAAAGCGCAATTCCACCGCGGGGCCGGACGTTAATCTGAACAGCAATATAACAGGCAGCGCAGGGGGCTGGGAATAGGGATAACCCCGCGTTTACGCGGAAAACCAATGTTTTTATAAGGAGTTATAGTATGACCAAAAAAAATGCCCGGACGGGATTAAGGGCAATCATTCAAACGTATGCGGCGTTCTCCGTAGCCGCGGTTCTGGTCTGGTCCTGCGCGGGCCAGCCGGAGTGGGTTAGCGGTATGGCCGACCAGGATCAGTTCTACTATGGGGTTGGAAGCGCGGCAATGGCGAACACGTCAATCGAGATGCAGGCGTCCGCGGATAGGGCGCGGGCGGATCTGGCGGCGCAGCTTGAAACCGATATCAAGCGTATGGCTGCCGATTATAGCCGGAGCGTTCAAAACAGCCGCCGGGAATCCTTTACCGGTTTTTACGAGAACATGAGCGAGCAACTGTCCGCGGTGGTGATAAGCGGAGCGGAGATTGACCGGCGCGGGAGGGGCGGGGACGGCAACTACTATACCCGCGTAAAGTATCCCAAGCAGCGTGCGGAAGAAGCCCTGACGCGCGCGATTGAAGACGAGGCGCTTAAGAACGCGGAATTCGATAAGGATCGGGCGCTTCAGGCTATGAACGAAGCCCTGCAAGCGAAACGGTAAACGGGAATGAAGGGGGAAGGAATGAAGGCATCTATCGGATGGGTAGGTATGGCCGCGCTCGTGTGTGCTCTGTACTCATGCGCTTCCGCCGGTCCGGTGTATACCGAACCGCCGGTGCGCCAGGCCTGGGTTAACCGTCCGCCCGCAAACACGGAAGAGGAACTTTTCATCGTCGGTATATCCCGCAGGTTCCCTTCCAAAGCGGAGGCCCGCGACGACGCGCACCGGAACGCCGGCCTCCGCGCGGCGGAGTACCACGGCTTTTCCGTCCGGACCCAGACGACGGATACCGCCGAAGCCCTCACGCACGGGACAGCCGTTACGGACAGGGAAAACTATACGCGGCGGGTATTCATCAACACCCGCGGTCTTATAACACGGGAAGAACCCCAAGACTATTACACCGAAGTATACTACCGTAACGGCCAAGAAGAGTACGTGGTGTACGTCCTCTCGCGGTTTCCCCTCAAAAATACCGCTGAAACAATCCCGCCGTTTGAAGCGCCGCCCGCCGCCGCGTTGGGCTTTGACGGCAGCCCCCTGTCCCCGGCCAACCGGAACGCCCTCACACGGGCCTTGCGGGAAGGCTTGCAGCAGAACGGCGTTCCCCTGCTGCTCGAAGAAACCGAAGCGCCCCTCAAACAGGCGGAATATGCCTTTACCATCACACTTATTGCCGAGGAATTTCCGTCAACACTCGTCCGGCCTGTACTATCGCTCAGCTTTCTCCGTAAGGGGCTTGTGGTGTACCAAGCAAGTTGGGAGGGGGAACTTGAAACAAGCCTTAACCACCGCGTTATACAGGCCGTGTCCGATTATATCCGCCTGAACAGCGATTTTTACCGGCAGGTTGCCGCACTGCTGTTTTAACAGGCTCAAGTTGTTTTAACAGATAAAGGATTTATCGGCGGCGGGGATAGCGGAATCGCCGCCGCCGTTCAATATATAAATATATATTTGTGTTGAAAATTTGCTTGACAATACAGAACACCTGAATTACCATGACATAATATTCATTGTTTACAGACAAAGTAAGATAAAAAGGTGTTTATGACGGTTGATTTAGTCAGGGTAGAGCATATTTCAAAGTCTTTTTCCGGTGTCGCGGCCCTTGATGACGTGCGGTTCGATTTACGGTCAGGAGAAGTCCACGCGTTGTTGGGGGAGAACGGCGCCGGTAAATCGACATTGATGAAGATCATTTCCGGGGTATACACCAGGGACTCGGGGGATTTTTACGTCAATGGGACTAAGATCACGGGAGACCTCACCCCTCAATCCGCCCAACACCTGGGGATCGGGATCATTCATCAGGAGTTGAACCTGTGCCCCCACCTTACGGTGGCGGAAAATATATTTTTAAACCGGGAATTCACGGTTTCCGGGATCTTAAACGAAAAGAAACAGAACGAAGCGGTCAAGCAATACTTAAAAACGTTGAATCTGGATATCGATCCGATGATACCGGTACGCAAACTGCCGGTTTCAAAGCAGCAGATGGTGGAGATATGCAAAACCCTCTCCATGAATGCCAGGATCATTATCATGGATGAACCTACATCGGCGCTTTCCGAAAAAGAAATAGAGGATCTCTTCAAGGTTATCGCCATGTTGAAGGCTGAAGGCCGGGGAATCATCTATATTTCACACCGATTGGAGGAGCTTTCCCGTATTGTGGACAGGGTTACTATCCTGCGGGACGGACGGTATGTAAAAACATTGAACTTTGCCGAAACGAATCTGCCGGAAATCATCAGCCTGATGGTTGGTCGGACCCTGACCGAAAAATTCCCCCGCATAGAGATGGAACGGAGGGAAGCGGTTCTTGAGGTAAAGAATCTTTCCTCTCCTTATGGGGTTGGGGTAAAAAATGCGTCTTTCAACCTGTACAAAGGGGAGATACTCGCGTTTGCCGGCCTTATGGGGGCCGGCCGTACCGAGCTGGTACGGGCAATTTCTGGAGCGGATAAGATGAGTGAGGGCGAGATACGCCTCAACGGCAAACCGGTGAATATCCACGCCCCCAGTGAGGCCATTGCTCAAGGTCTTTTCTGCGCGCCGGAGGACAGGAAGCGGGACGGCCTGTGCGTCAAGATGACGGTGGCGGAGAACATCACTTTACCCAGCCTCGATATTATTTCCAGGTTGGGTATTATTATCCGCAGCCTGGAACTGAAAAAGTCAAGGGAAATGATTCAGAGCCTTAAAATAAAAACCCCCGGCGAGGATCAGTACGTGAAGAATCTGTCGGGCGGCAATCAGCAAAAGGTAGTTGTCGGAAAGTGGCTTATGCGGAACGCGCGGGTGGTTATCTTTGATGAGCCTACCCGCGGTATTGATGTGGCGTCCAAGATTGAAATATACAATATCATTAACGATTTAAAGAGGAACGGCATCGGGGTGATGTTTGTTTCTTCCGAATTACCGGAGGTGTTGGGCATGTCGGATCGTATTATGGTTATGTGCAACGGCAGGATCACCGCCGAACTTATTACCCGGAATACAAATCAGGAGGAGATTCTTAAACATGCGACGCAGTATTCAGGGGGCGGTAATGGGTAATGCGGAAGTTAGCCGGAGGCTGCATCTGAATCTATCCCGATCCCAGAAACAGCTCCTTTCGACTTTTAGCGGACTTTTCTTGCTGGGCGTGGCTTTTAGTATTGCAAGCCCTTATTTCTTTTCGGTTAACAACCTTTTAACGGTAGCAACTCAAACCGCGGTGATTGCCATTATAGCTATTGGTCAAACCTATGTGCTTATCACGGGGGGTATAGACCTGTCAATCGGTTCCAATATCGCACTCTCGGCTATGATGGCGGGCCTGGTTATGCGGGCGAATCTGCCGGTACCTCTTGCTATTCTTTTAGGGCTGGCAACCGGCCTTGCTTCGGGTTCGGTAAGCGGATCTTTAGTGGCCTTTGGGAATATTCCTCCTTTTATCGCAACATTAGGGACCATGACGGTTGTCCGCGGCATAAGCCTTACCCTGACTCAGGGTATCCCCATCAGCGGCTTACCCAAAGGTTTTACCCGCTGGGGGACGGACTACACCTTGGGCATTCCCAACCCGGTGATTGTTATGGTTCTGCTGGTTCTGATCTTTGGTTTTATTTTAGCGAAGACCAAGCTGGGCCGGCATGTATACGCGGTGGGCAGCAATTTTGAAGCGGCGCGGCTATCCGGGGTAAAGACAAAAAAAACGATCATTCTGGTCTATGTATTTTCGGGATTGCTGGCTGCCTTTGCGGGGCTCCTCATGGCGGCCCGCATTATTTCCGCGCAGCCCGCGGCGGGAGACGGTTATGAACTTGACGCGGTAGCGTCCTCGGTTATCGGCGGAACCAGTACTATGGGTGGAGAGGGCTCTATAGCGGGAACTTTTATCGGGGCTTTTGTCATAGGTATACTGAGAAACGGCCTTAACCTGATCGGTATATCTCCCTTTATTCAAAAGATCGTCATAGGCGTTGTTATTGTCGGTTCTGTGTTCTTCGACAGAATTAAACGGAAAGATTAATGTGTTCTCAATAGGGTTCCTTTACAGGGATCTTAAAATATACAGGAGGAAGAAATGAAGAAGAAGATTGTGTTAATTGCGGTGTTTCTGGTTGCGCTGATAGGTATTTTACCTATTTGGGCGAGGGGCGGCGGCCAGCAGGCTTCCGATGGGAAGATCAAGGTAATTTTTATTGCGATGGATTCCATTGATGAGCATTGGTTAAAAGTCAAAGCGGGTACCGAGGATAAGGCAAAGGAACTTGGTAATATAGACTTGAGTTTTAACGCGCCTCCCGGAAAAGTGGATGCCAACATTCAGCTTCAAATGGTTGAAGACGCCATCACCAAGAAAATGGATGCGATTCTGCTTGCCCCGTTGGACAGGGACGCCCTTTCGCCGGGAGTTGACCGTGCAAAGGCTGCGGGGATAAAGGTCATCATCATAGACTCGGCTGTCAGCACCTCAAACTATGATGCGTTCTTATCCACCGACAACGGCGCCGCCGGACGTACCGCCGCGGACCAGTTGGCAAAACTGATCAACGAGCGGGGGAAAATCGCCATCATTAACGCCCAGCCGGGCGCCGCCACCGCTATGATTAGGGAGAACGATTTTAGGGATCAGATAACGAAGAAATATCCCAACATCACGATAGTGGGAACGCAATATTCCGACGGAGACAAAACCAAGGCCCTTAATATTGCCACCGACTTTATGACCGCAAATCCCGACTTGGCCGGCATCTATGCGACCAACGAAGGTTCTACCGTAGGCGCGGGCAATGCCATTGAACAGGCGGGAAAAGCGGGCGTCATTAAATTCGTCGGTTTCGACTGGTCCGCCGATACCAAGGCCCTCATTGAACGGGGCGCTCTACAGGCAACTATGGTGCAGAACCCCTATCAGATGGGGTATCTGGGGGTTCAGGCCGCGGTGGATGCCTACAATGGGAAAGCGGTTCAGAAAGCGGTTGATACCGGCGTAACGGTAGCCACGATAGAGAACAAGGATACCATTAAATAGACGCTTTCAATAATGTAGACGCATGATTCCCCCATAGCAGCGGAATCCCGCGGACTTTCAGGTTAGAGGGGATGTTCTTAATTTTTAAGGGCATCCCTTTTTTTGCGGTTCTTGCGGAATTACATATCCGTTAGGTAGAACAGGGAAGTTGCGAGATGGGGGTAGAATGTATGTATACAATCTTATACATAAAAATATAGACAAAAATCAACAACCTCTCCCTGAAGGGGCGAGGTTGTTGTTCTCATAAGGTATTGCATTCGGGGTTTAATACCCCGAATGCACGAATAAAAATTTATGTTATCATATTCATTATGAGAATCTATTTGGTAAATTTTTCGGAGCAAGCGCGAACCAAAGGTTCGACGGAGTATGGACCCGGCCCTCCAATCAACTTGAAACCACAGCAAAATATATCAAGACGAAATTAGACAGGGAAAATATGATTTTGTATGGTCGTATAGGTCTTATCTTGAAAATAGCAATAATCCAAATGTCGAGAACAGAAATTCTATTGTGGGAAAATATAGCAAAGTATAAATGCAAATCATATAAAAATATTTTAGGAAGAGGCAGGCAAATTGAACAAAATAAAATACGGTCAAATGACGCATTGCATATTGCTGTGCGATAGAAAGTCAATGCGAATATTTTATAACTGACAATGGTTTAACGAACAAGAAGATTGATGAAATAAAAATCGTCAATCCAATCGATTTTGTACGGGTGATGGAGGAAAGGAATGAGAACTGAGGCGTAGTGCGACACGAAGTCGCATGATATAGCTGACTAAGATATGGAAAAGGAGGTGAGGAAAAGAAACATATCCTTCGGTCTACCCCTTCCATTTGGGGTAATGCTACCTGCCGGTGTGTGTCTGGTAACGGACAGGTGCCAAGCGGCGGGGACAACGCGGTAAACGGACACCCCCACTCCGGTAACGCCAGCATAAAAGGTACGTCACGGGCAGATTAAACGAACTGTCGCAAGGCTCGTTAAGTTTGACAAGCGAAAGGGGAGTGACACGCTTGGACTAAAAAGTAAGGGCTCGTATCCGGCTTGTTGCGCCGAGACGGATAAAATGGACGCGCAGCCCCGGGCTAAAGACAGACCCTACAACGCACTGAATTGGTATTCAAGCGGAACATGGTAAACCCGATGCAGGCCCCACGGGGGAACCAGCGGGCAGAGGAAAGGCACAAAAAGCGAATGACGGCCTGTAAGGGGACGTATAGCCTTTCAAGATTTGAGGCGCTCCGAAAGGAGGCAGACTTGTGCCGTGGTCTCTATTTACAAAGCGGGAAGAAACTTTATGAACAAGGGAGAGGTGTATACCGTGAGGACTGCGAACGTGGATGGAGCGGGAAAGGAAAACCGGAACTCAGCATCCCTTAAAGGGGAAACGATAGACTGGTTCAAGGTGGAAGCATTCATCAATAAAGCCCAAACTCGAATTGTAAAGGCACAGGCGGCGGGGAACCGGAAACTGGTACGGGAACTACAACGGATGCTCACTCACTCGTATTACGCGAAATTGTGGGCAATACGGAAAGTAACCGGCATCCGAGGAAAGAGAACCGCGGGAATTGACGGAGAGAAATGGGACAGTCCGGCGAAGAAATACCGGACGGCAAGCAAGCCGGAAAAGAAGGGATACCGGGCATCGCCATTAAAGCGGGTGTACATCACCAAGAGCAACGGAAAGAAACGCCCTCTGGGAATCCCCCCGATGACGGACAGAGCCATGCAGGCGGTAGAAGCCATGGCGCTCGACCCGGTGATAGAACGTTCAAGCGACAAAACATCATTCGGATTCAGAAAGT
>JAISNI010000185.1 GCA_031276295.1 Treponema sp. | reverse complement strand
TTTTCCCGCTGTATGTCAATGATGTTTTTAGTATATCCATTTTTCCCAAAAGATCAATACTTGTTTTGGCCGGGAGGTAAAAAATCGGAAGGAGATACAACTGCCGGAAACCGGAGCTTTTACCGTGCGCTGGTCCTATCCTCCCCCGCTTTTGGAGGGAGACCCCTTGCACACCTGTCCCCTCATGCGTTTGAATAGTGGCTATGACAGCGGAACAAAAAAACACCCTGAACGGCTTCCTCAACATTGCCGAGGATTATCTCTCTGGCGGGTATCGCGCGCCCCGCGCCGTATGCCGGTATACCGACGATCCCGCCCCGTCTTGCAACGGCCGTCTACCGGAGGATTCGGAAACAGGACGGCTGTCCCCGGAACCTGCGGCGGGTGAGGAAAAAATTTCCGCGCTGGCGGTGGAGATTAAGGACTGCGGCGCCTGCCCCCTCTCGAAACACAGGAAACAGGCTTTAAGCGGTACGGGGGCGGAAAAGCCCCTGGTTCTCGTTGCCGCCGACTGTCCCGGGCCGGAGGATGATCGGGAAGGCCGTGTTTTTGCGGGTGAAACGGGGGCCCTGCTTGACCGGATGCTCAAAGCCATAGGGCTTTTCCGCGAAAAGAATTGTTTTATCACCTATCTGGTAAAATGCCTCCCCTCGCCCGGTCATGCCATAGATGAAGCGGAACGTTTGTCCTGTGAGGCTTTCCTTAAACGGGAACTCTCCTGCCTTAAACCGCGCGCCGTTCTTGCGCTCGGCGCGTCCGCCGGCGCGCGGCTCAAAGGTCTGGGCGGTTCAAAGGAAAGCTCCCTTCCCTCACGGGAAGATATGCGCGGACGTTTCTTCTCCTGCCTGGGCATACCCCTCCTGGTTACCTACCACCCGGCGGAGGTGATGCTCAATACCGCCCTTAAAGCGCCGGTCTGGAAGGATCTGCAGCAATTACAGGCAAAACTGGGGGAACCGGAAGAATGATATTAGAGAACGGCGGAGGGCGGTGATGGCGGTTTCAAAAAAAAGAGCGGAAAAAAAGGCTGTCGGTACGGATGTAATGGCGCCCGAAAACGGCAAGCCCTATCTTGGCGTGGTCTTTGATCTGCCGCTGGATCGTATTTTCAGTTACCGCGGGGATACCAAAGGCGAAGCGCAGATTGGCAAGCGGGTTATGGTTCCCTTTGGGCGGAGCGAAAAAATGGGGTATGTGATAGAAGAGTACGAGAGCCTCCCGCCCGGTATCGAGGAAAAAAAACTGAAGGCGGTACGCCGCGTCGTCGATGCCCGGCCGCTCTTTGACGGGCGGAACATTACCCTTTCCGAATGGATATCCCGTTACTACCTGTGCGGCCGGGGGGAAGCCCTTGCCGCCATGCTCCCCTCGGGCAAGCGGGCCGGCGCCTCTTCTTCGCTTCCCGGCGGCGGGGAGGATATTGCGGAAAAGCCGCTTCTCCTTTCGGAAGAACAACGGCAAGCCCTTGATACCATAACCGCGGAGCGCGGGGAGCATGGGGAGATTAGTCCGCCTGCCCCGCAAAAGGCTCCGCTTCCGGGGGCGAAGGCCGCCGCGCCGCCTTCAATCCCGCTTCCGCCTATGTTCTACCTGTACGGCATAACCGGTTCCGGCAAGACCGAGGTATTCCTCCGTGCGGCGGAGTACATGATAAAAAGAGGGCTGTCCGTCATCTACTTGGTACCGGAAATATCCCTGACCCACCAGACGGCGGAAGCCATAGGCAAACGTTTCGGGCATATCGCGGCGACCTTACATTCGGGGATGAGCCGGAGCATGAGGCTGACCGAGTGGATGCGGATCAAAAACGGAGATGTCCGTATCGTCGCGGGCCCGCGCAGCGCCGTCTTTGCCCCGGTCCGTAACCTTGGGCTTATCATCATTGATGAAGAACACGACGGCTCGTATAAATCCGGCAATACGCCGCGTTACCACGCGCGGCAGGTTGCCATGCGGCGGTGTTCCGTCGAGGGTGCAAGCCTCGTCATGGGCAGCGCAACCCCCTCGGCGGAGGCATGGAAGCTGATGCAGGAAAAGGGCATTACGCGCCTCAATCTGACCAGAAGGCTTTCCGGGGGCAGCCCTCCCGAGATACGGATTGTAAGCCTTGAGAATACCGACGGGTGCCTGTCAAAAGAACTAAAAGACGAGATATGGAAAACCGCCCGCATGGGGAGGCAGACCATTCTCTTTTTAAACCGCCGGGGCTTTGCCTATTTTTACCATTGCCGATCCTGCGGTTTTGAACTTGTCTGCAAGAACTGTTCCGTCTCGCTCACCTGGCATAAGGGCCGCAACCGCGCGATCTGCCACTATTGCGGGTATCAGACCGAACCCCCGAAAGCCTGCCCCCAGTGCGGGTCCCTTGAGGCCGGTTATTCCGGTTTCGGCACGGAGATGATCGAGGAGGAGGTACGCCGGACCTTCCCCGAATTGCGCATACTGCGGGCCGATGCCGACAGTACGCAGAAAAAGGGGAGCCTTGAAGAGACCCTTGTGCGTTTTAAACGGGGAGAAATCGATCTGCTGCTGGGTACCCAGATGGTAGCCAAGGGGCTTAACTTTCCGGGCGTGCGCCTCGTGGGGGTAGTGCTTGCGGACACCGGCCTTCATATCCCGGATTTCCGGGCGGCCGAGAGGACCTTCTCCCTAATCGTCCAGGTAGCGGGCCGCTCGGGCCGCTATTTCCCCGACGGCACGGTTATAGTCCAGACCCTGCGCCCCGAGGATCCCGCCATAACAAGGGCCTGCGCCCTGGACATAGAAGGCTTTTTTAAGGCGGAACTTAAACAGCGGGATATGCTGGGCTTTCCGCCTTATTCCCGGCTTATCCGCTTTACGGTACGTTCCACCGATGCCGCCCGTGCGGACAAGGCCGTTAAGCGCCTCGCGGATTTTGCCGGGCCCCTGCTCCCCCGCGACGCCGATATGCTGGGCCCCGCGGAATGTCCCATAGGTCTTATCGCCAACAACTACCGCTTTCAGATCATCGTGCGCGGTAAAACCATGGGAAGCCTCCACGCCTGCGCCGCGGAGATGCTGAAACGTTACGACACGGGCAAGGATCAGAAGGTATATCTGGAGGTGGATGTCGATCCGGTAAGTTTGATGTAAGGCGGACCGGACAAAGACGCCCGTGGCTGTATACGCAGGCAATAGAGCACGGAGTTCACGGAGGTTTTGAGAGAAAATCTCTTAAATTATCTGTGAGCTCTGTATCCTCTGTGCTTGAATTTTCGATTTTCACAAGTTAAAATGATTTTACCGGAAAACTCGAAGTTCGGCTTAGTAAATAAAAATATAAGAGAGGAAATGTATATGGGAATAGTTTACACGGAAATCACTTTAAAAAACGCCACCGATGCGAATATTGTGCAGCGGGGGCTTATCACGGAGCAGGAAGTCCGCGGAACAAGGGTACGGGCATTGGTCGATACCGGAGCGGGAACACTGATTATCAGCGAGGAACTGCGGCAAACGTTAGGGCTTACGATCAAAGGACTGCGCGGAGCGGAACTTGCGGACGGCACAAAACATACCTATCAGGTAACGGAGCCGGTGGAAATTCATTGGCAGGACCGCATGACGGCGTGTCCGGCACTGGTGCTGCCCGGCACGGTGGATATCCTCCTTGGCGCAATCCCCCTTGAAGATATGGATTTGATCGTGGATCCGGTGATGCAGGAAGTAAAAGGCGCCCACGGCGACGAAGTGATTTGTATGATCAAATAGCGGGCCTTACGCCGTGCCGTATCTATTCTGTTGTAAGGTATTTTTGAAAATTGAGTGATGCAGAAGTTCGGCTTAGTAAATAGAGCCCCGGCGTCCGTCATGGCCGTTTAAATAACACCGGCAAGCTCCCCGTTTCCGGGGCCCGCAACATGGGCGACAAAACAGGTACGGGGGTTCCGTTTGAGGAATTTTTTAATTCCGGCCTTTGAATCGTCGATACTGCGTATACCCATTCCTGGGGTATTACTCCATAATAGTCATCAGCCTGATCACGATCACCGTTTGTTTGTTTTTCATGTTACGCTCCTGTTATCCCGCGCTTCTTACCAGTCTTGTTCTGCGCCGCGTAAAAGCGGCCCGGGGGCCCTCTCCTATCCCCTCAAGGGCAAGCGCCCTTTCCGTATAATCCAGGGCCAGGCTTCTGTTTTTCAACCGCCATTCCGCGTCAACGGCCAGGGTCCGCAGAGCGGCGGCTTTTATGCCGTCGGGGTAATTACCATCCGCCAGGCCGAGCAACAAGACCCTGCCTGTATCGTAACAATTTTGTTTAAATAAATCCCTGCCCAATGCCAAAATAGCGGCGGGAAAGTTTAAGGATACGGCATGACGCAGCAAGGCGCATCCCGTCCGCCGTTCGTCTTCCCCTAAAAGAAACCGGGCGCGGCGGCAAGGCCGTGTACATTCCCTCCAGCGCAGGGCCAGGGCTTCAATGTCGCAGCGGAAACGCGCGCCGTTTTCAAGCGGATCCGACGCGATAGCCGCGAGCGCGGCCATAAGACAGGCAAGGCCGCGGACATCCTTTTTATTATGAGCGCAGATACCTAAAAGATCGCCTGTTTCTCCTGTTTTAAGGAAATTAAACCATATATCGGGGGCCAGGGCGCCGCTTGTGTCTCCGCTTCTGTCAAGCCCCAGAACAAGCGTTTCAACGCTCCCCTGGGAACAACCGGGCAGCATACGCTTCCAGAGCCGCCGCGCCGCGTGAAGCAGATCCGCGTGTAAGAATTCAGGCGGCTGTATCCCGTTGAGGATACAGCGGTTTTTAAGTATCTGCGCGTCAAAACTTTTTCCGTTATAACTTACAACCAGGGGCCGCCTTCCTCCGGTTCCCTCCCCGCCGCTTCTCCCGAATTCCGCGCATACTTCTTCAAGAAAAGCGTCTTCCCCCGGATAATCCAGGAGCAGGTACTGGTCGACACGGAGGCGGAAAGCCCCGTACCCGGCCTTATCCGGCGCGGGGGAACAAGACGCGGGATGGGCGCCCGCGCTTTCCCGTAACAAGGGTATGCTCTCCGGCAGGACGAGGCGGCCAAAGGCCGCAAGAAAGGCGGCGGTGCCCGATCCGCCCGAAAGGCCGGTTGTTTCAAGGTCAAAGAAGAGCAGATCCTCCGGTTTAAGGCGTTGCGATTCCGAAGCGTCAGGCGGGCGGCAGGCATCCGAAGGATAGGCGTCCGGTACGAGGACGGCCAGGGAGCGGGGAAAGACACGGGGAAAATACAGTGTTTCCTCAAGAACCGCGGAGGACTTACAGACCTTATACCCGGCGGATTCCCAGCCCGGAAGGGTATCTTGGGCTGGAAAGACATCTTCCGCCGGGTACGGCGCACGCCCCGTTTCTCCCCGCACCTCCAGGCGCGGACCGCCCGCGGAACTTTCCGCCCTCCCCTCTTTTACCGCCGCGCCGGATTCTCGTATCCGCCGTAAACGTTCCCCTAAATTTAGGCCCACGCGGAATTCCCTTTCCCCAGCAGAGCTTCAAGAAAGGCCCTGGTCCCCGGCTTGTCCCCCTCCGGCCCTACGCATGAAGGACAGCCTTTTTTGCAGGGGCAGCGTTCGATAACCGCGTAAACCGAATGGAACAGTTCCCCGATACGACGGATCAGGGCTTCGGCAAGACCGGTACCGCCCGGATACTTATCGTAGATATAGAGGCACGGCACGCCGAAATGGGGATCGCGTGAATGCCCAGCAATGCCGAGGTCCCTCGGATCGCAGAGGAGGTAAACCGGGGCTATGGTTCTTATCAGGGTCCCCGCGCTCCTGAGTATTAGGGCTTTTTCTTCTTCGTTTAAACTCGACAGGGTCGTACCGCCCCCGCTTTCCCCTCCGAAAAGCAGGACAAGAGCCCTGGTATGCATTTCCTCTTCCGCAAGATCGATATCACCGTAACCGATGTTCTCGTGGGTATGGAACCGTATCTTCTTGAATTTGGTAACCTGTGAACGGATAAGCGCGTCGCAGAGCACACCCTCCGCGCGGAGAACGGCGTCCCCGCCGGGAACGCTTCCGGGGCGCTCCCCGGTATCATCATCTATCGAAACACGATCATTTACCTTACGCCCGCCGATTAAAAAACGCTCGTCCTCGGAAAGTATTTTTATATCGGTTTTCACTATGCCGTCGGTAAAATAGTTGACATCCGCCTCCCGTACAAGGCATTTCCTGTTCGGAATATCCAGGGACTCGACAAGGTACTGCCTGCCCCGGTGTATATAAACCGCATTCTTAAAGATAAGCTCCCTGGCGCTGGGCCTGTCCATCTCGCCTATAACGGTGTTACCGCCTTTTGTCGTATCAATGATCACGACGTTATCCGCCGCGGCGGAACGGAGGCTTATCCCCTCCGCGGGGTAGGGACGGTTCGCCCAGTACCACTTCCCCCCTGTATGGCGGACTATACCGTCTTCTTCCAGCAAGGAGAGCGCGTCAAGGGTTTCCGGGCCGAAGGGCGCTTTACCGGCCCCCCGGCAGGCAGGTTCATGCGCCGGGGATTCCCCATCCGGACGGTACGTTCCGGGGGCTAGAGCTTCATCCCTAAAGGGAAGCTCAAACGCGGCGCATTTTACATGATCCGTAAAGATATAGAGGTTGTCAGGATTGATACGCGCTTCCTCGGATGTTTTCCTGAAGAACCATTCCGGGTCGTTCATAATGAACTGATCGAGCGGCGACATGGACGCGATAAAAACCGACACGGAAACGCCTCCCCTTCTTCCCGCCCTGCCCGACTGCTGCCAGAAAGAATTGAAGGAACCGGGGAAGCCCGCGACAACCGAAGCATCAAGGCCGCCTATGTCTATGCCCAGTTCCAGGGCGTTTGTAGAAACCACCCCCTGTATACCGCCTTCCCGCAGGCCCTTTTCTATTTCGCGCCGTTCGTTGGGAAGAAAACCGCCCCGGTAGGCTTCAACCCGTATACGGGAATTATCCGTATATATATTGGCAAGATCCCCGTTTACATAGGCCGCAAGAACCTCGGTTTTTACCCGGGAATGGGCAAAGAGTATGGTCTTTATCCCCGCCTTTAAAAAGGCAAGCATCCAGCGTCGGCTCTCGCCGGCAGAGCTGCGCCGTATACCCTGCACCGTATCGACCAGGGGCGGGTTGTAAAGGACGATACGCTTCTCCCCCCTCGGCGCGCCGTTCCTGTCTACCAGGAATACCTCCTCGCCCGTCAGCAGTTCGGCAAGCTCCCCGGGGTTTGCAATGGTCGCGGAGCAGAGGATGAAGCGGGGCCGCGACCGGTAAAATGCCGCTATGCGCTTGAGGCGGCGCAGCACGTTTGCAACGTGGCTGCCCAAAACGCCCCGGTACGCGTGGGCTTCGTCAATAACTATGTATTTAAGATTGGAAAAAAACTGCATCCATTTCGTATGATTGGGAAGTATCCCCGCATGGAGCATGTCGGGATTGGAAATAACGATGCGTCCCCGTTCCCGTACCTTTACCCGGAGGCTTTCGGGCGTATCCCCGTCGTAGGTAACGATACCGGCCTGTAAGGCGGCGGAGAGGCCGCCCCCTGCAAGCTCGTTCAACTCTGCCTGCTGATCGTGGGAAAGCGCCTTGGTCGGGAACAGGTACAGCGCGCGGGCCTTTTCGTCTTCAAGGACGGCCTGCATAACGGGAAGGTTGTAGCAGAGCGTCTTCCCCGAAGCCGTAGGCGTTACCACCGCAACATTGCGGCCCCGCCTCAGCGCGTCCCAGACTTCAGCCTGGTGCGTATAGATCCGCTCTATGCCGGCCCGCCGCAGCGCGTCCGCAAGACGCCCGTCCATATCCGGCGGGAAGGGCGAGAAATCCCCCCCGGCTGCGGGGAGAACCCGCACCTGCACGATATTCGGGGCAAACTCGGGACTTTTAAGTATGGCATCAAGAGCGGCTGTGCCGGATGTATCCATACTTTATATGATAACCGTTTAAAAGGAATTTGTGAACATCCCTCTTACCCAGGTACAACCCGTCCCGGTTTAATATTTATTGGGTAAATAAAAAAAAATCTATCGACAGATATAAAAATTCGTCTTATATTATAAATACTTGATGGGTTCAAAAGTTATTTTTTTTTGAATAAGGAACTGTACGTAAATAAAGAAAATTTGGAGGTACAATATGGCTGAAGTTCTTTCAATTGTTTTAGGCGGCGGTAAAGGAACCCGTTTGTTTCCTCTCACCCAGGCAAGGGCAAAACCGGCGGTTCCTTTCGGAGGAAAGTACAGACTGGTAGACATTCCTATCTCTAACTGTATTAACGCCGATTTAAAACGGATATATATTCTTACCCAATTCAACTCGGCTTCCCTGCATCTGCATCTTTCCCAGACCTATGAATTCGACGCCTTCTCCCGCGGTTTTGTCGAAATACTCGCGGCGGAACAGACCTTTGAACATTCAGGCTGGTACGAAGGTACCGCCGATGCGGTACGGAAAAACTTTATCCATTTTAGAACCCAAAATCCCTCCCATTATCTTATTCTCTCAGGCGATCAGCTTTACCGAATGGATCTGCGTGATCTTTTAAATCAGCATAAGGAATCCGGTGCGGCCATCACTATTGCGTGTACCTCGGTCGGCAGAGAAGCGGCAAGCCAGCTTGGCATTCTGAAGGCGGATAAAAAAAATACCATTACCGAGTTCCTTGAGAAACCCGGTCCGACCAGGGATATTTCCGATTACAAAATGCCGCCGGAGTTGAAAAAGGATAAAAACAACGGTAAGGGAGACGCCTATCTTGCATCTATGGGCATCTATGTATTCAATTCGGCGGCTATGGAAAGCTGTCTTGCCAATGAACTGACCGATTTCGGCAAAGAGATAATCCCCGCCGCCATACACCGGCTGAAAGTCAACGCTTATATATTTGACGGTTACTGGGAAGATATAGGAACCATTCGGAATTTTTACGAAGCCAATCTGGAATTGACAACCCTTAAACCGCGCTTTGATTTTTATGATGAAGTTGCGCCTATTTACACGCATAAACGCAACCTGCCCCCCTCCAAGATGAATTTCAGCAACATGCATCAATCCATCGCGGCGGAAGGCTGTATTATCACCAATGCGAACATCACCAATTCGATTGTCGGCGTCAGGACCATTATTGAATCCGGGGCCAGTCTTAACGGGGTTATCTGTATGGGCGCCGACTTATACGAGACGGAAACCCAAAAACAGCAGAATCAGGAAGCGCGTATTCCCAATATAGGCATAGGCAGGGGCGTTATTATCAAAGGGGCCATCATCGATAAAAATGCCCGCATTGGGGAAAACAGCCGTATCGGCATCGACGATATCAATCGTTCCGACAACAACTACGGCCATTACTATATTGTAGACGGCATCATTGTCATACCTAAGAATACGGTGATATACCCGGGAACGGTGATTTAACCACCCGTCCGGACCGCCCCGGAATTAAAAAATGGAAAATTGAAAGAAGGTGAACCACGAACCTTATGGACGGTGAAGGATAACAGAATGCCGGTTCGTGAGGTTCGTGGTTTACTCTTCTTCCATAACCAATTCGCGCCGCCGCTTTCATCTTCCTCGTCCGCTTTTGCCCGCGGTTATTCCGCTAAATTCTTTCCGCCTCGACGGGATTCCGCAGTATGCCTATTCCCTCAATTTCTACCTCGACAACATCGCCGGGGTGCAGGGGGCTGATGCCTTTCGGCGTACCGGTAGCTATAAGGTCCCCTTCTTCCAGGGTAAAATGTTTGGAGATAAAGGCAATCAGGCGCGGGATGCTGAAAATCATGTCCGCCGTATTTCCCGACTGCTTAAGCGCGCCGTTGATCCTGGAATAGAGATTGAGTTTCTGAGGATCGCCTATATCCTGGCGGGAAACCACAACGGGGCCTATGGGGCCGAAGGTATCCAGGGATTTACCCCGGAACCAGCCGGAAGTATCCAGGTACTGGAAGTTACGCTGGCTGACATCGTTAAAACAGGTATAACCCAGCACATAATCGAAGGCCTGTTCTTCCGGTATGCGCCGTCCCCGTTTGCCGATAATAACCGCCAGTTCCGCTTCGGGATCGACCCTTGCATCCTCAAAATGGTACCCGTCTATCAAAGCCGGAATAACAATTGCCTCGCCGGGCCCTATAAGCACATTGGGGGTCTTGGCAAACAGTACCGGTTCCGAAGGGAGAGCGTCCGGCAGTTTCCGGCCTGAAACGCTTTCCTTGACGTGTTCGCGGTAGTTAAGGCCGACGGCGATTATCTTTGTAGGGGCAATGCCTATCTTCCTGCCGGTTCCGGCCAGAGGAAGCTCTATCATATAATTCTCCTCATATATCAAGTATATCAAGTATATCGAGTGTATCGAGACTCTTTCAAACGCGGGCGCCGGGCGGGACCGGCTTAAAAGAAAGCCTGCCTTTAAGGGCCGAAGCGGTAAACACGGTCCCCTTTGGGTAATCCTTTTCCAGGAGCAATCTGGAAAGCGGATCCTCCACTTCCTTTTGGATGGCGCGTCTCATAGGTCTTGCGCCGTACTTGGGGTCCCAGCCTTTCCCGATAAGGACCTTCTTTGCCGCCGGCAGAATACGGAAATGATAACCCTGCTCGGTTAAACGGGAGGAAAGCTCCTCAAGTTCCAGGTTGAGAATATGTTCAACCTGCTTCATAGTCAGGGGATGAAATACCACCACATCGTCCAGGCGGTTAATGAACTCGGGATTAAATATACGCCGCAATTCCGAAAGGGCCATAGCCTCGATATCTTTCTGATTCATAATGCCGGAACCGGCGCCAAAACCAAGCCGGTTATCGTAGGAAATTTCCCTTACCCCCGCATTGCTGGTCATTACAATAACGGTATTGCGGAAACTCACCGTATGCCCCAGATTGTCCCGCAGTTCTCCTTCCTCCAGTACCTGTAAGAGCAGGTTGAAAAAATCGCGGTGGGCCTTTTCAATTTCATCAAACAGAACAACCCGGTAGGGGTTCCTCCGTATCTGTTCGGTAAGGCTTCCCCCCTCTTCGTACCCTACGTAGCCGGGAGGGGCGCCTACAAGCCGCGAGGTGTTGTGCTTTTCCATAAAATCCGACATGTCGATACGGATTAACGCGTCATCGGTGTTGAAAAGGTACGAGGAAAGGCGTTTTGCAAGAAGGGTTTTGCCGACGCCAGTCGGCCCCAGAAAGATGAACGATCCCAGGGGACGGTGCGGGGAGGAAATGCCCACCCGCGATCTCCTGATGGCCGAGGCAATGCGGTTTACCGCATCATCCTGCCCTACAAGGGATCGGTGGAGTTCCTCTTCCATACTGAGCAGGCGTTTTGATTCCTGTTCCTCAAGGTGGATAAGAGGTATCCCGGTAATTTCCGCGAGAACCCTGCGTATGTCCCCTTCGTCCACAACGGCCTGTTCTTTTTTGGCGGCCTGTTCCCAGGCTATCTTGACCGAATTCAGCCTTGAACGGAGCCGGTGTACCTGATCCCGCAGTTCCGCGGCATGTTCATAATCCTGGGCGGAAACCAAAAGGCCCTTCTGTTCAATCATCTCCGCTATATCGGCTTCTATACCGCAGAGTTCGGGGGGCGTCTTCCCCTGATCGAGTTTTTTCATGGCCCCCGCTTCGTCGAGCAGATCGATAGCCTTGTCGGGCATAAAACGGCCCGTTAGGTAACGTTCCGCCAGTTTCGCCGCACTCCGGACAGCGTCTTCGGTGTAGCTTACACGGTGATGTTCCTCATAGCGGTGCTTGATCCCCATGAGGATTTCAACCGTCTCCTCCAGATCAGGCTCCTCTATCAGAATCGCCTGGAAGCGGCGTTCCAGCGCGCCGTCTTTTTCAAAATGCTTTCGGTATTCATGGAGGGTCGTCGCCCCTATGCACTGAATCTCCCCCCTGGACAGGGCGGGTTTGAGCATATTGGAAGCGTCCATAGTACCCTCGGCCCCTCCCGCTCCGATTATTGTATGGATTTCGTCTATAAAAAGGATGATGTTTCCGGTCTGCTGTATTTCCCGGAGCATTTTTTTGATGCGTTCTTCAAATTCCCCCCGGTATTTAGTGCCTGCTACCACCGACCCCATATCCAGGGAAAGTATACGCTTTCCCGCAAGGGCCTCGGGTATATCTTCCCCTGCAAAAAGCCGGACCAGACCTTCCACAATAGCGGTTTTGCCCACTCCGGGCTCGCCTATCAGGATAGGGTTATTCTTGGTCCGCCTTGCAAGGATGCGCAATGCCCGCTCTATTTCCCGCTTCCGTCCTATCACCGGGTCCTGCTTTCCCGACCGGGCGAGGGCGGTAAGATCGCGGGAGAATTCATCCAGCGTCGGGGTAAGGGTTGGATAAACCGCCGTTTTAATGCGAGAAACATGGGCCGTCTTGCGCATACCGGGAAATTCCGCCGGCGTATCCGCCCGTTTTTCATTGCCGCGCCGCGGCTGATAGTCGGTTGCGGGATAAACCGATACCCACTCCCCGCCGTTTAATAGTTCACCCCCTTCCGGTGGATTACGGGGACGGCTAAACGTAGTCTGAACCACAACCCTGAACATATCGGCGTCCACGGCCCACTGTTTAAGGTAAAGCTGCACGCCGGAATAAGACTCCTGCATAGCCGCAAACATGATGTGTTCGGTTCCGATAGAATCGTTACCCATATTAAGGCGTTCCTTGGATGCTTTCTCCAACAAATCGTTGGACCTCTTTGAAAAGGGAATATCACCGGTGATTGTAGTCACCCCGGGGGAGATTCCGTTTTCCAGGGTGCGCCTGAAATCCACAATATCTATGCGTAGAAAACGCAGGGCTTGGCAGGCAATCCCCGCGCCTTCCTTAAGCAGGGCAAGGACGATGTGTTCCGGTTGTACCTGACCCGAATTGAAGTGCCGTGCCTCGAGCGGTGCGTCGGTGAACACTATGCGTTGAGCACGCCGGCTAAAAATTTTATACAAGGAAACCTTCTTGTTTAAGCGTACATATTGAACCGATAGATTAAGAATAGCGTATTATTTTTTATTTTTCAACTAAAAGTTTACGGGAAGGCTGTCAGCATATCACCACTTCTCTATAACAAGCCTGTCCCCCGGCCTTATGCGTTCCCGCGTAAACCAGCCCCGCGGAACCTCCAGGGCATAGCGGGCCGAACGGGTGGAAGTAACGCCGCTCAGATCACCCTTCCGCATATCCCGTATTTCAAATATCCTCCCGTCGCCGGCGATAAACGCGATGGAAAGGTCGATACGGGTGTTCTTCATCCAGAAGTGCATGATCCGGTCGTTTGCGTAAACAAAAAGCATACCCTCCCCGTCGGCCAGGCTTTCCCGGTACATCAGTCCCTGCTCCTGCTGCGTGTTACTTTTGGCCAGTTCCGCCCGTATTTTGACGGAAGTCCCGTCCGCCCTCGTTATGGTAAGGTCCCCGTGTTCAAAAATTTCGCTCCCCGCAGGGCTTCCGGCATCCGGTTTACGTTTCCCCTCGGTACAGCCAAGGGGTATCCCCCAAACAAAAAAGGCCAGAACCGCCACGATAAAACGATTCTTCAGGCGGCCTGTCCTAAAATCCATTGAGAAATTCCTCCCTCAGACGAACCTCGCCGGATTTCCTCACCCCCGATTCCCCTATCAACTCCCCGAAGACCTGCTTGTCGATATACTTAACCGTCAGGGGCCTCTCTATGGCTATCCTTGTTTCACCGGATTCCCACACCGCCTGTGAAGGATCAATCGAAGCAGGTTCGCCGTATTTTTTAATGAATGCCGTAAAGACCGAATAGTGATCGATAAGGGCGGGATCGAGGCTAAAGGCCATGATAAAAACATTCCCGTCCCTTAACTGGAAAAAAGCCCGTTTGATAAAGGAAAAACCGGTAGTTTCTACCAGGCTCTCTTCCCTGCCGGGCAGAAAGGAAACGTCCATATCGCCGCGAAAATAGAAAAGCGTGTTTCCGGCAAGGGCTTTTTTCAGCGTATCAAGGTTCATACCCAGGGAAATATCCTGAAAGGTCCTGGGCAAGGCCGCGGGGGCGGTTCCATCCTCGTCTTCACTTTCCCGCCGGTTCTGATTCTGAGACCAAAGCGGTAAGGCAAGCATAATTCCCAATACTATGATACAGATGCGGCTTTTCATCATTTTAACCCTCTTAACTTACTATCGGAATCTTTTAACGGCTTTTTCCCTTCAAAACCTCTATAAAAAGCGCGGTTACGGAATGACAGCGTACCGGCGAGCCTTGCGGGTTACCGTAAATATATCGCGCTTTTTTTATGAATGGAATTTATCACTATCCCCAAATGCCCTGAAGGTTCCCGCTACCATTGTGAAGATTCGCGCCGCTGTTTTTCAATCTTCTGCATTTTTTTGTAGAATTCAGCCTGCTTGATAATTTCCGTACAGTCCAGTACGTGGATCTTGTCTTTTACGACCTGTATCTTCTTGTTTTCTCTCACCTTATTCAGGATGAATTTACCGTCTTCCTGGGGTAATCCTACCATATTGATAAGCTCTTTGGGGCCAAAATCAAATGTATAGGATGCGGAAGTGATGTTTACACGGTTTTTTTCAAGCTGCATAAGGAGAGCGTCCCAGATACGCCCCTGAGGATCGCTAATCAGGGTATTTGCCAGTTGCTTATAGATGAACCAGATACGCTCGGCAAGCAGGGTGGTAAGCCGCGCAATCATCTGGGGCTGGGTATTTATCATCCGATCAAAGTTCGCCTGGTTTACCGCCAGCACCGAACAGTCCTCGTAAGCTACCGCGCTTGCAGCCCGGGGTTTTGATTCCAACAAGGCCATTTCCCCAAAAATATCGCCGGTTTTAAGGACGGCAAGAAGCACCTCATTGTTGTTGACTATTTTTGTGATCTTAACCGAACCCTTCTGAATGATAAAAAGCTCGTCCCCCGGTTCCCCCTCCGAAAAAAGCATACAATTTTGGGCATAGGAGCGGTTTAATTCCTCGGTTTTATAATCCACCTTAACCGACCGGGCGTAGGGGGCTATCTTCATCATTCTATCCCTGGCCGTATTGACATTTTCGCCGCGCGGACAGTACTTCAGATACTGACGGTACGCATAATAG
This sequence comes from Treponema sp., assembly GCA_031276295.1. Classification (GTDB taxonomy): domain Bacteria; phylum Spirochaetota; class Spirochaetia; order Treponematales; family Breznakiellaceae; genus JAISNI01. Next base: position 4,205 of record JAISNI010000185.1, on the reverse strand, counting down.
GCTTGATTGTACTGGCTTTGTCTGGCATAGTACTCGGCAACCTTAAAAAGCTGGGAAGAATCGTTTTCCGCCGTACTTTTAAGGGTAATTCGTGAAAGCGCCTCGTCCAGATACCTGAGCCGTTTGGAAAATTCAAGGATCAGCTTTCTGGCCACCGAAGCGTTATTTTGAATCATCTGGCTGTACTGATCTTTTTGAACGGAGATGAGTTTTACATCGGTTATGGCCTGGGCTGTTTCTATATGACTATGGGAGGACATAGTCGACACGACCCCGAAAAAATCTCCCGGACCCAGAACGTTTCCCTTTTCTTCCACCACCACTTCAACTTCTTTGGATATTCTTACTTTACCCTGTTGAATGATGAAAAATCTGTCGGCATTCTGCTTCCCTTCAATTACGATGTATGAATTTTTTGAAAAATTTACAAACGCTAATTGCAGTTGATTAGCCATCAATAACCCCGCATTTTATTTCATAGCCATAACTGAGTACGGAACCACTCCAGTATAGAGAACCGGTTTATACTTGTCAATGGAATTAGAATGGAATTGAAAGGGAATTGGCAACATTTATGACGGGACGGGCGCATTATCATTATAAAGCAGAAACTTCTACCCGCCTCCGCGAAGGTTCACCGCCAGTTCCTTCCAGACAAGCTGATCCTTTTCGTCCAGTTTGCGGAATTCATCCTGCCTGCCGTAGGCGGAAAGTTCAATAAAAACATCGGTCCGCCGCAGAAGTTCCTCGTACTTACGGTTCTGAAACTCAAGAAGCCAGGAGGGAACACGCTTAAAACCGCGCTGAAGCCGTTCATAATGGGGAGCGCACAGGCCGTCGGACGCGAGAAATATTCCCTTGAGCTCGGCATCGTCCTTATCGGGACAGGTATCGGGTACCTGGACCAGAAAGCCGAGGTACTCATGCTCAATATCGTCCTGTTCCTCGCAGAGCGGACAGCGGCCCTGCGGCTTCCAGGGCTTCCGCTTCTTAAAACATTCCAGGCGGTCAACCAGAATATCCCTGCCCAGAATGGCCACGGCAAGGCCGTCCCGGTACGATTCAAGGCTGCGGGAATGAGAGGCGCAGAAACCGCCGGCCTTTCTGTGCAGGGCGCGGAAGCCGCGATCGCCCACATGCTCGAACAGCATAATGTTGAGGTAACGCTGGGCGCGGTCGGCTATGATACGGCAGAGCGGGCATCCCGGCAGGGCCGCGGCTTTTTCCAGTTCAAAAAAATTGATGTGCTTTTCAACGGGCATTAACGCCTGACCTCAAGTTTCCCGTCGGCATGGCCGATAAAGACCTCCGGGCGCAGCCGGGTAAAAAACCCGTTCTCCACAACCCCGGGGATACGGTTGATCTCAGCTTCCAGCGCCCGGGGATCCACCGGTGTACGGAAGCGTATATCGGCAATGAAATTACCGTGATCGGTGATAACCGGCCCCGCTTTCCGCACCGCTTCCCGCAGAACCGCTTCCGCGCCGAGGCTTTCCAGCGCCCGCATAGCCGGAACACGGGCTTCGTGTATCAGCTCCACGGGCAGGGGGAATTTGAGGGCCAGGTTGTCTACCAGTTTGGATTCGTCGACGACAATGCAGTAGGCCGCCGAAGCATACGCGGCTATCTTTTCAAGGAGAAGCGCCCCTCCCCCGCCTTTAACACAGCAATTATCGGGATCAACCTCGTCCGCGCCGTCTATGGTAAGATCGAGCCTGCCGCCTATCTCGCGTGAATTCAGGTTGTAAAGCGGTATGCCCCATTTTTCACATTCGATAACGCCCTGAAAACTTGTCGGAACCGCCAGAATGTTCTTCAATTTTTTTTGCTGCAGCAAGACGCCTACATGGCGCACCGCGTGAATAGCCGTCGAGCCCGTACCCAGCCCTAACTTCATGCCCGGCCTTACCAGAGCCTCCACCGCCGCCCTGCCGACCATCTCTTTTATCTCCTGCTGTTCCATAAAAACTCCTGCAAAAACTCCTGCCGGCCTGTTACAATCGTACCCTGGAAACAAGCTGGGCGGGGAATTCCCTGCCCATAAAGTAAACATACTGGTAACGCGCCTGCCGTATAAGCATATCATACCCGTTCATTATTTTGCAGCCGGCGTGGAGCGCCCGTTTAAGGAATTTGGTCTTTTCAGGCTTATAGATAAGGTCCATGACCGTTTCTTTGCCTGAAAAAGTATAGAATTCCAGCGGGTCCGCATCGACATTCGGTTCCATGCCGACAGACGTAGTCTGGATGATTATGTCCGCGTACTTCATCACCATATCCGTGCCCTTTTCGTCCAGCGCGCTCCAGGCAAAATCGTAGGTTAAGGCAAGCCGGCGGGCGCGGATTGCGGTACGGTTAAGGATAAGGGCCTTGGCCCCCAGCCGGTATACCTCCGCGGCGACGGCGCGCGCCGATCCCCCCGCCCCGATAATAGTTACCCGCTTTCCCTTCAAATTTTTCTTGTCTATAAATTCCAACAGGGCGTCCGAAAAACCCATAGCATCGGTATTATAGCCTTTCCAGCTATGGGCCTCCTTGAGAATGGTATTGCACGCGCCTATATTCTTAACCTCCGGCGATTTATAGCTGAGATGACTGAGTATCGACTCCTTGTGGGGCACCGTGATGGACGCCCCTTCAATCCCTATTTCCCCTGCCAGCTCTATAAAGCTGTCGATTGAATCCGCGGGGATAGGGACATACACGGCGTTCACCTCTTCCAGCCCGAAAACCGTATTGAAAAAGGCCGGGCTGCTGGTAGCCGTCAGGGGATACCCGACCACCGCAAAAACGCGGGTATCGGCGGTAATTGTACGGAAGTGGTAGAGTTCCGCCAATTCCCGCACGTCAAGCTGGCCGGGCGCCGCCTGCGGGGAATCGGATTCCCCAAGGGCGCAGGTGTAGCTGATACCGGAACCGAGCTTTTCCGCCAGTATACGGGTGTTCACCCCGAGATGCCCCATACACAGAAGGATCTTCTCCATATCTGCGGTTTCCTTGGCCGCCCGGTATATTTTGACCACGTCCTCAAGTGAATTGGGCATCATGGCAGCCTTCACCAATTCGTTACCGACACGGCGCAGGCCCCGCAGCTTTGCGGGAATATTCTCTTCTATGCCGTTCAAATTATGGAAGGAACGGATGATCCTGGTACCAAAGGTACGCGCCGCATCCTCAAGGCTCGATACGTTGAGGTCTTCTTCCAGATCGATATAGGCAAAATTCCTGCGGGGATCCACATCGGCAAAGGCAAGCCCTTTAGAGAAAAGGCTGACCCGGGCGCCCTCCCCGCCGGTATATTGGCCGCCGTCAATATCGCGCCTGATGGTCAGGATAACCGGTATGCCGGCCTTTTCGGGAAAATGCCGTATCAGGAAACGCTCGTCCGGATCAAGGCAGTCCACCCTGAGCTCGGCTATGTCCGTCCACTTGCGGTTTTTTTCCAGAATCTCCAGATTCCTTTTAATAGTCTTTGCGGTCAAACAAAGGCATATCTTTGCCATACAAACTCCCCCGGCTTCCTAAAAATCCGAACGGTAAACAAAAATGAGCGAAACAAGCCCAGCCTTGTCAAAATTGACCCTGAGCTTAGTATTCCAGGGCTTGTTCTGCAGGGAACATTGAAGGTACGACGATGCGGACTGTTCCACGGCGCCCTGCATCGCCAGCAGCGCGGCCGACCGCGTGTCCCCTATCCCGATGCCGTAGGCCGATTTAAGGCTCATCTGCCAAACCCGGTCCTTGTATACATAAAAATCCGCTTCGTTATAGACAAAGACCACGTCGTCCTGCCATTCCTCAACCCCGCGAACCGCATACACCGACAAGGGGGTTCCAAACCGCCGCAGGAGCTCTTCCAGGGTTAAGCCGATAAGAGCGGCAGGATCCTCCATGCCCCCGGCGCCTGCCGTTTCCTCCGAATCATCCGCCGCAACGTTTCCCGGAAGGGAAAAACAGAGAACGGCCGCAAATAAGGCGGCACAGCACCGCAAACGTTTCATGGTTAGACTTTATCAGAGAGAGACCGGCTTGACAAGGAGGAAGCGGGAAAATTTAGTGCCTGGCACCTGCGCGTTCCCCTCCGGCCTATAGCTTCAAAAACCGAAACTGTAGAAGGATGTAAAATACGATCCTGATCGAAGTAATAATTGAACATAGTCGTTTCAAGATAGATTTTACGTGTCATATAGTAAGCATACGCCTTT
>JAISNI010000060.1 GCA_031276295.1 Treponema sp. | reverse complement strand
GAATCGCCGGAGGAGGTAACCGACTAATCAGACGGCGCCGCCGGGTCATCCGGCGGCGTTCCGCTCTGCTCCGGGCCGCTCTTCCGGGCCTTCTCCGGAGACCTGGCCCGTAACTTGCGTGTATATAGCAAAAACCACGTCAGTGGTTTTTCCATTTTCCGTGATCTCCGCCATGGGCGGCGCCGGCAGTTTTTGCTTCCGGGGTTCGGAGAACATCTTCGATATTCCGGATGGGAAGGCAGGGAACATGAGCGGTCCATAGCCATGAATAACAAAAAAAGCTTAAGTTTTTTTCCGGTGAACCGATACTATAAATCCAGACATGATGTAGTGTGTTTTAGACAAAACAGGAGCCCTCCGTCGGAGGGCTCCTGTTTTTATTCTTTAATGGCAACGGTGATTCTGGTGTCCTTGCCGTATGTCCAACGTGATGATTCGAATCCTTCGACATATATCCATTTTCGGAGCTTGTGTTGGGGGCCGTATGGCTGGTTGCGCAAGAATCCTTGTATGTGTACGTTTTTTAATTGCTTTCCTTCCTTATCCAAAAAAACATGCTGTCCGTCCGCATTTGTTTTCCGGAGATATGCAGCGTTTATATATATTCTGCGTTCTACCCATCCGGAACTGTTATTTTCTCTTTTATCCCTGCTGCGCTTTTTGCTTTTCCTGCTTCCACCGTCCACCGATAGCGGCGTCCGCTCGGCCTCAAGCATAAGCGCCAAAACCGTGATGAACGGAAGCGTATCACGGTTTTTCTTGTCCCCGGCAGGTTCTTCCCCGGTCGAATTACGGAAATTTATATCCTCTATGGCCATACCGGAAAAAGAATTTTGCTCACGCTGAACAAGGAAACTGCCATCGATAAAATAAGATATAATTATCAGGACGCCGTTATCTATATACCCCCCGATGGTATGAATGGTATGCAATAGCGTTTCTCCTTTTGCTTCCAGCAAAAACGGCTTTTTTAAAAACTCGGGGCGGCCGTTGGGAAGATGTTCGATACTGGTATTTCTGATTTTATTGCATACTCCTCCGGTCAAAGTATGGACCGTGACGGTATCCCCAAACGCCAGGCGGAGGGCAATCAGATAAGGATTATCGGTTTGTACATGCGCATAATCGCAAAAACGATTAACATCGTCCTTAAATATGCCGGTACGCCGGAAACCGGAAATATCCAAGTCTTTTAACATTTCAGATACGTTATGCATTTATGTTACTTTTCCTAATTCATCCCTCTTTAGGGTAATTCGGAGGCCGCCCGGCCTTTCCCCGTTCAAAAAGTTTTAATCCCAGCTTTCTTTCTTTCCACTGATTGACTATTTTTAGTAATTCCCCCTTTTTTATGTTCCCGGTCAAAAGCTGAAGCATAGCCCATGCCGCCCAGGGGATAGGGGCTGCCCCTTTTTGCCCGGCAGGGGCAACCCATCGCCGTACCGTTCTTGCGTTAACCCCTGTAAGGGCAGCAATATCCACGCCGGTTAAGCTGTTTTTTTGCATGAATGCTTTTAGCTGTTCCGGGGTCGGCGTTTCATACATACAGTCTCCGTAAAGGCCCCGCACCAGGCGGGGCCGGGGTGGCAGGTTTTGGGGGAATTTAGATCTCTACTCCGTTATCCCTAATCCAGTCAACCTGTTGATCCCGTTGTAACTGATAACACGATCCCTCATAAGGGCAATAATCGCATCCCTGATCACAGGCAGCACCGTCTTTATTCCGGCTTTCGCATTTGTCATAATCGTACCAGCCGCCGTCCGTCCAATCCGGAAGGCTGTCTACCATGTAGTAAGAGGGCCGCTCCGCCTCATTGTGATCCAATACATATCTTTCGGCCTCTTCCTCTTCAACGTAAGCCCGGCAATCCGTTTCGGCCCATTCTTCCTCATTGACTTGGCTCCATACATCCCCGGCATTGCTGCCAATTCCATCGTAGTAATGCTTTACCCTAATCAAGATCATTTGCTTTTCCTTCGCCGCCCCGCAGGTGGCTTATTTATATCAGCCCCATACGGGACCGAGCTAGTTATCTTTTTATATCCGCAAGGTCCACAAAATCAGCAAGTTCTTCGGCCTCGTCTTTCGACATAACCTTTCCCACCTCTTTTTCAAAGTCGAAAACTTTCCAGCACCTGTTGGCGTGATCCTCGTTGGTAAGATGATAGGTAAAACCGTCCATGTCAACACATTCGGTCCCGTGATATTTTATAGTACTCAAAACCGCAACCTTGTTGTCTTCTGATTTTACCCTGCCCCAATAGTAATAGGTCTTTTCACTCATTTTACTTTTCCCTCGCCGCCCCGTAGGTGGCTTTTTGGTTTCACCCTATACAGGGTGGTAAGATGGTTTTAATCATCTTATACTTATATTATAGGGCATTTAGTCCTAATTGTCAAGCGCTTTTTACAACTTTTTTTAGGTATCTATAACCAGGTTGGCAAGCGTATGGTACGTGGATAAAAAACATTCAATCTTTTACTGCTGTGGCATAGAGCAATAGTCCGGGCGGGGTGCCGGGGGCGTTTCCGTAAGACCGCTTCCCAGGGAAGCGGTCTTACGGAAACGTGGGCGGCGGCGGCCATGGGCCGCGCCGGCGGTTCCGGCTTCTGCGTAGCCATGCAGAAGCCGGAACCGCTAATCGGCGTCTAACGAAAATCCGTTTTGCCGGAAAGAATAGTAATCGTCTTTGGTAACGATGATATGGTCCAGCAGATGAAAACCGAGTATGCCGGCGGCCTTACTCAACCGTTCCGTGATGGCGTCATCTTCCCTGGAAGGATACGGGCTTCCGGAGGGGTGATTATGGGCAACAATGAGGGCAACGGCAAAGTCCCTGACGGCATGATACAATACTTCCCTGGGATGTACGATAGTACGGTTCACCAAACCTTTGGTAACGACGTGCCGTTTAATTACATTGTGGGAAGCATCCAGCGTAATGACGATAAAATGCTCCTGCCTTCTTCCGCGGTAATCCTTCAACAGGGTATATGTATCTTGCGGACCCGTGATGCGCATGGTATATTCCTTTCCGGCCCCAGGGGGGGCCGGGCATTTTATTAAGCGGCCGCCTTTGTTTTTACGGCCTCAATGTAGTGATAAATCTCCTCAACCCGTCCCAGGGCTTCTACAATTTTAAATGCAACGTGGCCGCTTCCGGCCCAGCTCCGGATATAGGCTGTGGTATTATCAATGTTGACGGGAACGCCGTAAAGGGATCCCAGGAACGCGGATGAAAGCTCCGCCGTGATCTCCTGGAAATTCCGGTTGGCGTTACGATCCGGCAACACATAATCGACGGCGTGGGAAAGCTCATGGAGGAACGTTTGGCCGTCGTTGCTCCCCATGACAATCGCATTTGCCGAGGGGCGGAAAAAGCCTGCGGCATTGCCGGTAAAACCTGCGGAAACACTGACCCCCAGGGACCTGGCGACATCAATCAGGGGGAGGGAATCGGGATTAAATGCCTTGATCCTGATTTCATAATCCAGCTCGGCCCCTTCGGTATCCTCCACCCGGAAAACGGGCATAGCCTTAAAGCCGGTTGTTTTTTCCTCAACGGCGCTGTCCTTGTCTTCCGGATTGATTTTGATTTTGTATATCATGGGCACAATGATATACAGGGCCTTAGCGCCTTTTTTCACGGACCGTCCGGCTTTTTGCCACTGCCGGAATCCTCTGGCATCGCATGTCCCGGAAAGGAACGTTATAAACTGATTGAGGCGGGACCATGTTTTACAGGGGAGGGTAAGGTCATCACAAAATAAGCGTTCCCGGATAAAGGTTACTGCTTTTTCCGCAGTGATTTCCTGTACCAGGTTATCAAGGATTTGCTTTGCGTTCTCGGTCATGGTAATACTCCTTTGGCTATCGCCGACCCCCGGAGGGGGTTTCGGGGAGGGGCCGCCTCCCCATCGTCAGGGCGGTTAAAAATCACGCCGGGGCCGTCCGGAGCAGATCCGTATACCCTGGGCTTCCGCCATAGCTTCAAATTTTTCCGAATACCGGTAGTTGGCTCTGTTGGGGTACATACCGGCTGTGGCCGGGCCGCTGTATTTCCAGGCGCCGTTTGGTTGTTTGACATAATAGGTGTACCTCCAGCCGCAACCTCTCATAGCCCCGCTAATCGTTACCCTTGCCAAAATTCTTTCCATCTTATTACTCCTTTGGCCGCTTCCGGCCCGCTCAAGATATGAGGGCGGCGATAGCCTTTCAAAACCGGTCCCCCCCAACCAATGCAACCGCCGGAGGCGGGGGGGTGGGGTGGTTGCCCTCACATCTTCCGGGCAAACACCCTACCCCCCCGCTTGGCGTGACGAAGCATATACATTTGAATCTTCCTCTTTCCGGGGATTTGCTTTGAAGGAAGGCGTTATCGAACAAAGATGTATGCGGCTTCCCCGGCCCTGGGGAACCTCCGGTTCCCCAGGGTTGGCACGGTCCCTGCCGGCTTTGAAGCGTGGTATTCCGTTGCAGGGACCGTGCCAAAGGGGGCACGGCAAAGCCGGAGGCTTTGCTGTGATGGATGGAGCCGGGGGTCTGGGGGGATCCCGGATCCCCCCAGGTTCAATAAAACCGCGGAGCGGTTTTTTCCTTATTGGGGGCGTTACGGGGGGAACCCCCGTAGAGGGGGTAGCGGAGAACCGAAGGTTCGGAGCGAGGGGGAGGCTTCCCCCTCCTAACTGTTACTTTAAAAATTGTTTCAAGTTTTCTTACTTATGGATCTGATCGTATTTACGCCGCAATTAGTGTAGTTATTGACAAAGTGAAAATAAAATAGTAATTTGGAAATACAATGAAAAAGCAACTATTATATGTTACGGCTTTTAATGAAAATGGGATACTTGTGAAGGCAAATGATGCTGAAAAAACAAACAGGTATTACTGTCCTATTTGTAAAAATGAATTAATTTTGAGAAAGAGTGGTAAAGTTGGAAAAGGTTCGAAAAGACCTCATTTTGCTCATTATCATTTAACTGAAAATTGTACACCGGAAGGCGTATTGCATTATTCTTTCAAAAAAATGCTATTGGAAAAAATTAAAGAGAATATTAGAAATAAAACTGTAATGAATATGATATGGAAATGTAATTATTGTCATAAAAAACATGAAGGGAATTTATTAAAAAAAGTCTTTGATGTAAAGGATGAATATGATATGAATATATGCAGGCCGGATATAGCATTGTTCAATGAAAAAGGAAACGTATTTGTAGTTATTGAAATTGTTGTAACACATAAACCGGATGACAATGCTATTGATTATTATAAAGCAAATAACATTATTCTAATCCAAATTAACTTGGATTCTGAAGACAATTTGGAAAATATAGATGAAAAATTGAATAATCCTTCCATTGTTGATTTTTGCTTTAATCCAAAATGTCCAAATTGTGGAAATTATAAGATAAAGAAAGAGCTGGTGGTATTAGATAAAAAGTGTTATAAGTGTGGTAGACCTATGAAAATTTGTTATATATCATCAAATAATGGGAGTAATGGTTTTGAAAAACCCAGTGAATTCAATGAGAAAGAAATTAATTTTGCTAAATCAAAAGGTGTATTATTAGAAATGCGTTATAGTAAAACCGCTAATGAAAAATATCTCGCAAATACTTGTCCTAATTGTAAGGCATTTGTAGGAGATTGGTTTTTATATGATAATTATATTCTTGAAAATATATACGAGAAAAATATACCGAAATATGATATGGGTTATTATTGTGATGAATGTAACAAATAAATATGAAATCATAGGTACTTGTTCCGGTTAATCGTGAAACTCATATCCCGGATGGATCTGTCTTACGCGGATCGCTTTATTATTTTCGTGCACAATTTCCTTAAAGATACCGGCAGCGTCTTTATAGATGACACGTTTTTTTTCAAGAGAGACCGACTGTCTTAACGTATTCAAGACATGCGTAGTATCTTCCATAATAGGCAGCCCTGCTGCGGGATCTTCATCGAGACAGACATGGGAACCGGTGATTGTGTTGATCAAAAACCTGGCGTGGTCCGGAACTGTGTTATAAGTTGACATAATAGCCTCCTGTTACTGCATAGTATACGGCATAATACCGTCGCTTGTCGAGCGTTCATAACTGCCCGGCGAAGCCGGGCAGTTTTCAAGGGGGGGTCTGGGGGGATCCCGGATCCCCCCAGGTATATAAAACCGCGGAGCGGTTTTTCCCTTTTCAATCTAAAGTGCATCTTCCGTAATGCTTATGCGCATAAAATTGGGTTTTATGCCTTCGTCTTCCGCATTCAATTTTTCTTCTGCATATGTACAATAATCCGAATCTTTTTGCAGCTTCCAGGTCTCAATCACGTATTTATGCTCATCATGTAAAGTGGTAAACCTGGTATCATCCGGGATACCGGCAATGGCTTTTTTGAGTTCTCCGATGGTTTCACAGGATATGCCTTTTTTTACTCGTATCATTGTTTTATCCTCCAACTCCAAGATCGAATTATCATTTTTCCGCCTCCTCCCGCAGCAGTTTTTTCTTTAGCCGCCGGACAAATTCAGAAAATGGATCAACAAGATTGGTTCCCGAAACAGCGTCAATTCCCCCCAATACAAACAGTATAACCGCGGTTGGTATAAACGCCATAATGCCGAATAAGAGTTGTATTTTGCTTATTTTCACTTTCCCGTTTTCTCCGGTTCTATGCTGATAATTTCCGCCGCTATCAGCTAGACATGGAAAGCTCCTACCTCGTCTTCGACGAAATTTTCACCGGCGCCAAAAACCACGAGCCGCGGAGCCGAAGGCGTAATAACCATAGACTCATAATTAACCTCACCAACACGATACAGCGCGAATTCTTCCGAGTATTGCGTTTCTTTAATCAAATCCATAAAATTCCGCTTGGCTACATCATCATTTTCCGCTTCAAAGAGCGGACCGCCGTTCTCCGCTTTTTGGGCAAAAATCATATACAACCTCATCATAATCCTCCTGGTTTACTGCCGCTTTTCCTTCCTCCGGCATTCCGCCGCCCAGCCCCTGCCGGGGGCGGCCCGGCGCCCCATAGGGGACACCGGGCTTTATTTTACTCCTAAAAAGGCAGGTTTTCATACGGGACGGCTTCACCGGGTTCGCCGTCTTCCGGCGGCGGGTTCGGCGGATCATTCGGCAGGCCGGTTTCGTCTCCGGCTTCCGCGGGTTCCGGTTTATGGAACAGGTGGATACGGAAAACCACGATGGAACAATCGTTATGGGTCGTACCGTTTCCGTCTTTCCAGGGATTGTGGGTTAATTTGCCTTCGACACCGACGAGCCGTCCTTTAGTAAGATATTCGTGCATGGCCGAGGCGTAATTCCCCCATACGATACAGTTAAAGAAATAGGGGCGTTCCTGCCATTCGCCGTCTTTTTTGTAGGAATCGTTAATGCACAGCGCGAATTTCAACGCCGCCGTTCCGCCTGGGGTATGGTTTAATTCGGCGTCTGCGGTGAGCCGTCCTACTCCGGTAAAGTGATTCATCATATTGCTGCCTCCTCCGTTTTAGTGTCCCGGCAAAGCCGGGCATATAAAAAACCCTCCGAAGCCGTGCTATACTAACAGCGGATAAACTGCCCGCTTGCGCGGGTACATACCACAAACCCCGGAGGGTACTTCACTTTTTCGCCTCCTTCTTTGGATCTTTGAACTCGAACCGGATCTTGTGATCCTTGTCGAGTTGTACATACGCCTTAAACGCCTTACCGGCCTTTGACTGCATGCTTTTAAGGCCCGATTTTTTGCCCGCAAGCAGGGCCTTAATATCGGCTTCGGTCACGGCGGCCCCGCAGATAACCCGTCCGATGGAAAAATCGCACCCGGTTGTTTTATAGTTGGCGCAATAGTAACTGTGCTTCCCCGGTATGACCGGCGCGCCGCATACCGGGCACGAACCCGCCGTATTTTGAAAGACCTGCATGGCGGTTGTTTGTTCCTTGAGGGTCCCGATAGTATCGGCAATAAAAGCTTTCATGCGCTCGAAAAACGCGGCGGGTTCGTTTTCAAGCATGTCCTCCCATTCCTTGGTATTGGCGACATCCAGGTACTTTTGAAGCCCGTCATGGCCAAGGCCCATGACGGTATCGATAAAGAAAAACGCCTTGTCCGAAGGCAGGACGTTTTTTCCCTTGCGGAAACAGTATTCATTTTTGATAAGGCCCTCGATAATAGTGTCCCGCGTGGCCACGGTTCCAAGGCCGTACTTTTTCATGGCCGTCAGCAATGCCGCCTCGGTAAAGGACCTGGGCGGTTTCCGCTCGTGCTGGGTAACCGCGGCATCTTTAATGACAACCGTATCGTCCTTCCGCAAATCCGGCAACGCCTGGGCCTGTTCTTCCTCTTCGTCTTCCCCGTCGTCAGCGCCGCCGTCTTTCCACCCCGGATTGATTACCTTTATGCCCTTGGCCATAAAGGTAAGATCATCCCTGGTATGGGTTACGGTGATCGCTTCATAGACGTAAGGGTCTTTCACCACATTCGTCATATTGTGCAGCACCAGGTTAAAAATATTTTTTTCCTCCTCCGCGGCCGCTTCCGGGATCGTCTTGAGCAGCAGCAGGGCATGGTGGTCTTCCTTGTTGCGCTCCATAGCCTCGTCGTTAAAGACGTTCGTGTTTTGTACATCGACATCGCCGTGGGCAATGCCGAGGGTGTCAAGGCATTGGACAAAGAGATCGTAATTAATGCGGCTTACATACCGTGAAGCGGTCCGGGGATAGGAAAGGCACTGATACTTTTCATAGAGGGTCTGGGCCAGTTCCAGGGTTTTTTGGGAGGTGTAGCCGAACCGGGCGTTGGCCGTTTTCTGCAGTTCGGTCAGGTCGAAGAGCCGGGGCGGGTGCTGCGTTTTCCGTTCGATGGCAACGTCCCTGACCACGGACGTTCCCGGAGCCCTGTCTTTGAGGCTCTCAAGGGCGGCCCGGTCATCGGTATTGACATCTCCGTCCGGGCAGACCAGGTGGGAGTAAAATGCCGCGTCCCCGCCGGCAACGGTAACCCGGAGCCGGTAAAAAAAGGATTTCGTGAACGCCCTGATTGCTTTTTCCCGTGTAACGATCATATTGAGTACCGGGGTCTGGACCCGCCCGAAGATAAATTTATTGTTGAGCTTTACCGAGAAGAACCGTGAAAAATTAATGCCGACCAGCCAGTCGGACAACTGCCGGTACAGCCCCGCATAATACAGATCGTCGTAAGCGGACGCCGGCTTTACGTTTTCAAGGCTGTCCCGGATCACCTCTTTGGTTAAGGCGCTTGAGGTCCAGAAACGGAACACTCTGTCGCAGCCGGTAATGCCGGCATACTGAAAAACGAGCCGGGCAATAAGTTCGCCCTCCCTGCCGGCGTCGGTGGCGATGACGTACCGGTCATAGGTTTTTGCAAGCAGGTTTTTCACCAGCGCAAGCTGCCGGGCCGTCTTTTCAGACGGCTTGTGCTTAAAGGTCTCCGGCACGATGGGGAGATCGGCGGCGTTCCATTTTTTATATTTTTCGTCATAGTCCTGGGCGTCATAGAGCGACAGCAAATGTCCGATACAGTTGGTGACGGTGTAGTCCGCATCCTGGTAGTAGCCGTCCTTCCGGACGGCGCCCAGGGCGCGGGCGAAAGCTTCGGCCACGCTTGGTTTTTCGGCAAGAATGAACGTCATGGTAACCTCCTTAATTCCGCATAGAGCAGTTCGGCGTTACAGTCCCGTTCCTCGCAGAGGTACAGGGACAGGACGGCAAAGAACCGTTCGTCAAGAACGGCAAAATCAACTTCTTTGGCCGCCATAAGGGCGCAAATGTCTTTTGCCCGTTTAATTTGGCGGCAGCCTTTCAGGACCGTTCTGCAGCGGCCGCCGCATAGCATATGGGCGTGCGATCCGGCCTCGCGGATCACCAGGTCCCGGAAGCGGGTTTCTTTCACGGCGCATCAAGCAGGAGCAGGGGGACCGCCCGGATGCAGCCGCTTAACTTAACCGGCCCGAAGTAGCGGCTGTCGAAGGAACGCGGATGGTCCCCCAGGAGGATGCCTTCGCCGGCCGCAAGGGCCGCGTCATACGCCACGCCTTCGGGCCGGTGTTTCGCGTACACCCGTCCGGCAACGGTTAACGCGTCCTTTGAGATACGGACGGCTTCACCGTCCGCATAGGCAAGCCGCTTTACCAGGAGCAGATCGCCGCGGAGGCCGCCTGAAAAGGCAAGCCTGCCGGATTCGATGACGACGTAGTCGTTAACGGCGGGCCTCCGGGAAGAGAGGGCGTACAGCCCCCGCGGCGTTGACCCGGTCAGGTTAACCACGAACATGCGCCGCGGCCGCGGCAGCGGCACGGCCAGGGTAACGGCGAGGGCAAGCGCAAGGCCCCGGTAATCCCGTTTCACGGGCGTATGATGTTGTAGTACTGGGTTTGGAGTTTAAGCGTTTCAAGGTAGAGGTCCATATTGCGGGACCACTTGATAAACGAATAAATGCCGAACCCCAGGGCGGCGGCGGAGCCGATGTACGCCGTATAGATGCCGATCTGGTTAAAGACGGGATCGCCGAAATCCATTGACCGGGCGGTCATAAAGTAAGTGCCCATAAGGAAACCGCCCCCGAAGGAAGCGGCGGAGATGATGAGGTTCCGCTTGTGCTTTTTCTGGCTGTTATAGTATTCGTCAAGCTGCTCGCTGAACGGATCCTCGCCGTGGTAGTAAAACTGCCTGTTTGAGGCGCATGACACAAGCAGCATGACGATAAGGGAAAGGGCCAGGGGTTTCACGGCGTTTCCTTTATTGAATACAGAGGTATTCAATAACCTCCGTCCCGTCCTCCGCCCGGATGCGGAGCCGGGCGGCGTCTCCGGAGAACTGGTCGGTGTAGCTTTTGAAATTGAAGGTGAGGACGTTGTCTGCGTAGGTGTAGTTCTGGATAATACTGTACGGCGTTACCGAAGCCACCGTCACGCCGGGCGGGTAGGTAACGGTTACCGTCTCGTACACCCGGTAGCCGTAGTCGTGGACGGTGTAGGGTACGCTTATAGCTGTAATATTGACAGTATAAGTGTTGTTGTCTGTTATTGTTGAGTATTCGCGATATCGATATTCGAAGGTAACGTCCTCGTTGTAACCTGAACCGCCGTAAGGGGAGACTGCGGCAAACTGCAGCGGCGCCGTATAACCGGACAGGGTTTCGGTAACGGCGGGGCCGCGTATGACGGCGGTTTTGTTATAAGCCGCCTGGTTGGCGGCAATAAGGGCGACCGTGTTGGCGCTATAGTAAAGAGCTGACCCAAATTGACCCGATATTGTAAAAAGATGAACGCCGTTGGTAAAAAAAACATTATAATGGGTGTTGACGTAATTGTTATTATTAGTAACCGCCATCGTCCGGCTTAAAAAAGCCGGGTCCGGCGTAACCGCGTGCGCCCGTTTGAAGGTATACGCAAGCGACGCGAAGGACGTGTCCGAGCGGAGCCGCCGCACGGCCTCCACCTGAAACACGGTTTCGACGCCGGCCGTCATGCTCACGGTATACGGGAGGTAGGCCCCGTTCACGGCGCTGCTGACGTCGGACACGGCGTCGAACGGGACGGTTACGTCGTAGAACCCGATTTTTTTGGTGAATATCTCGTCCAGTACCGCCGGGCCGTTAAGGCCGTACTGTTCGGTGTCGAAGTTGACCGTGATGGTTCCGTTGGCGGCGTCGGCGTAGGATACGGCAATGGTGTACCCCGTAAGGTCAACCTTCGAGCCGTTGTCTTTAATATAGAAGGGCCGGTTAAGCTGGATGGCGTTGACGGTAGCCTGGTCTATGGAGACGTGCAGGGTGTACATGAACATGGTGCCTTTGCCGGGGTTCGTCACGGTAAGGCCCATGTTGTCATAGACGTGGTAGCTGCCCTGGGGGTTTATCTGGTAACCGGGCGCCAGGATCACCTGCGGTTTTACCAGCTTGTTCTGCGCAACGACGATGTACGGCAGGGTGAGGAAAATCTGATTGCCCGAGATAAGGCCGTAATAGTCCTTCGTAACGGCGGCGGCGTTTTCGCTCTGCAGCACGGCGAAGGACAGGATTTTGGCGCCCTCGTCATCCCCGTCCGGGCGGTCCGGCAGTATGGACGAGGCGTCGCAGGAAACGAGATACGCGGCAAGAACGAACACAACTACTTTCTTCATGGCAGGCTCCTTGTACTAAAAAACGCCGTATGCCGGCAAAATAATATCTTTGGAAACAAAGACGTTTCCCCTGATTCCCTCTCTGATAACGATGGTCGGCTGCTGGTTTAAGATTTTGGCGGCGTAGTTCGTTACGATCTGCTGCATGGCGCTGTTGGCGGAAACCGAAGCCGATCCCTGGGCGGTCAGTACGTCGTTAATGCTTTTGAGCACGTCAACGGTGGACATGGCCGAGACGGCGGCGGCCTTGCCGAGATCCCATGCCGTCGAAACGCCGACGGCAATCATAAGCTCTTTGAGGTGGTAATCCACCATGTCGGCCAGGCCCGACATGCCGCGGAGGTCAACGCCCTGCATGCCCTGGAGGTTGACGCTTACGCCGTCCGGAAGCGTCATGCGCTGCCAGACGATCAGCACCCGGTCCTGGCCGAAGGCGACGGAGGAACTGTAATCCCCGTGCATGCGGGTTCCCCGGGGAATGAGGACGTTCCTGCCGGCATAGCTGTCGTAGACGTTCTCTATGACCTGGGCTTCGATGGGGCCGGGTAAATCGGAATGGATGGAACTGACAAGCGTTATGGGGATGAAGGTTCCCGCCTTTATTTCGTGCAGCGGATCGAAGGGCGGGAGGTACATGGTTTCGAGGTAGCTTGAAAAATCCTGCTGGGACTGCGCGTTCCGGAGGTACTCCTCTTTGGCGGAATTCATATTTTGTTTCTGGTAATCGGAGGCATACGCCTGTTCGAGGACGGCGGTGTTAAGGCTGGGGGCGTAGCCCTGGCTTCCGTTTTGGCCCTGGCCGCCCGAAACCGCCTGGGCCGCCTCCCGGCTGACGGCGGTGATGGCCACGGGGAGGGCGTTATAGAAAATGGACCTGCGTTCCCTGGGGGAACGGTAGCCGCCGCCGTCAGTTGTGCCGGGCTGCCCGTCCTGCCCGATAAGCGGCCCGCCTCCCAGGGGGCTTTCCCGGACCTGTACCTCGGACCGGGGCCGCCGGTCATAGGTTTGGTAATCCCCCGCGGCCGGCGTTCCGTCCGGGACCGTCCCTGCCGCTTCCGCTTCCGGCGGAACCTGCCCGTCGTCATACGACGGGGGCAGGTAATCCTCGGCGGTCACGGTAAGGTCCCCCGGCCGCCTGATGACGACGCCGCCGTTTTCATCCACGCCGTCACCGGCTTTGGCGGCCCGTTCCCGCCTCGGCTGGTAGGCCAGAATGACGGCTATCATGCAGACGCCGGCAAAGACGGCCATGGTTACCCGGATAAATTTTTTATTGATCCTCGGCATCCGTTCCAAAAGGAGCGAAGGATCCCGGTTGGACAGTTTAGCCTTTTGAACCGGCGCTTCCGCTTCCGGCGTTTGTCCGCTGCCGCTCATTAGTCCTTCCTTTTAATGGTAATGACGTTGCCTTCATTAACATCGAGTATGAGTTCCGCGCTGGACAGCACCCGGTCAACGATATAGTACGTGCCCTTAACGCGGTAATTGACAATGACCCGTTCTTTTTTTGCGTTGAGTTCAAACAGGACCGGCGCATACGAGGCCCTTCCGGCGGACGGGAAATAGATGTAGGTTTTTATCCCGTCGTTAAACACGAGGGACGGCATCCAGCGCGGCTTATAGGGTGAATGGGGGATAATGTCGTAATTGAAATCAAGATCGGTAATGGTCCCGGCAATGGGAATGTCGCTGCTGCTGTTTTCAATATGCCGCCGTACCGCCTCCTGCATCTGCAGGGGGTAGGTAAAGGACACGAGGGGCATAAAGGTCGCCTGATAGGAATACAGCATAAACGAATAGGTTCGCTTATTGGTGTTGATAAAGAGGGTGGTCGTCTTGCCGGCAAGGAAGGGCATGACGTAGATCTGCGCCCGCTGTTTTCCGTTTTCCTGGGAGTAGGAAAACTGCACTTCAAACACGTCGGTATTGCCGGAAGCGGGCGGGGACACCAGTTCTTCCCCCGGTTCAAGCTGGATGTTGGTAAGCTGTTCGACGGCGGTAAAGATCTGGTACACGTGATTGACAAGGTAGGGATACACCACGGCCCCGCCGCGGTAGAACTCCCGTTTCGGTTTTACCTCCAGGGTAAAGTTTTGGGACGTGACCAGGCCGGTCCCTTCGCGGGGCGGCGGGTTTTCCGCCGGAGGCCCTTCAACGGGCAGTTCAAATTCGGGAACCTCGACCGAGAGCCGGGGGACGACGGCTTCGCCGTCCTCCGCCGTTTCCCTGCCCGGCCTGCTCGGGTTGGGGACGGGGGGAATGGTAAAGGGTTCGGGCGCGGCGCATGCGCACAAGAGCAGCACGCTCACCAGGACGGGCGGCAGGTTTTTCCGCATGGCTACCTCCGCTCCGTAACGAAGTACTCGGTAAAGAATACGCCTGAAGGATTAGTCTCGGCCTGCAGGTCGTCCTGCGGGTACTCCTGGGTGTAGGTAAAGGTTCCGGATTTAATGGCCTGGCCCTTGAGGATGCCCTTTTCCCTGGTCTCCTCAAGCCACTCGCAGCGCCAGGTATGCTCGGAGAGTTTTTCAAACAGGGAAAAACGGATATCGATACGGATCCCCGCCGCCGCTTTTTCCACCGGCCGGTTTTCCAGGATAAACTCGGTTACCTGGATCTGGGCCGCGGGGCCGGTAAAATTATACACGTCCGCAAGCCGGTCTTTGAGGAGCACCGGATCGCTTGTGATCGTGAAGAGGCCGGTGATGAACCGTTTGAGATAAAAGATGATTTCCGCGTCGCTTGCTTTAAGCTGCCGGTTTTGAATAAAACCGGCGAAGCGGACTTCGTTATCCGCAATTTCAACGACGTAGGGGATCATCCTGGGCTTGCTGATCGAGGTAAGGATATACCAGGTCTCGGTACAAAGGACGGCAAGGAGCAGCAGAATAACGGCCTGCAAAAACCGTATCCTGCCAACGGTGTGGGCGGTGCGCTCGTCCCAGGTCCGCCGGGCAAGTTCGTAATACTGTGCGGCGCTTATTTTTTTGACCGTTTCCCCGGCCTTACCCCATTTCGGCGTCATGACAGCACCCGGTAACTGAACGCCTTATCCGACTCGTTAGCCGGAGCCTGGGGAACCGGAACGCGGGTTTTATCCTCAAGCTGCGGCCGCGGGGGCGGGGGCAGGAACGGGCTTGGGGCGGAAGCCGGGGCCGGCAGCGCGCCCCGGTCCTGCCGCATGGTATTGACGGCGGGGACGGAACCTGCCGTAACCCGCGGCGCAAACTGGCTGGCCGCGGCCGCGGCGGGAGCCGGCGTCCCGCCAGGGGCCGCCGTCTGCGGCGCCGGCGGGGAAACCGCCGGTATGCCCGCCGAACCGCCGGCGATTAAGCTTCCTATCCCCATGGCCGCGCCGCCGATGGCGGCCACCGTCGAAATGAGGCCCGACGCCCCGAGCGTGGGGGCGCCGGAGATAATGCTCATAACAAGGGTCGGGGACATGAGGCAGATGAAACAGTAAATCAGGATACAGGCAAAGAGGACCCACATGTTTCCCATGATCTGCGGGATCCCTTTCATACTGAGCCGGTCGATGGCGTTGGTCAGCAAAAGCTTTTGAAAAACGGTAAGGCCGATGGTGGCCACAAAGACGATAACCGCAACGGTTAACGCCTGGGTAAGGACGGCCTTAAACACGTTTTTCCCGATGAACTCAAGGGGCTTGAAAATGGTGAACGGCGCAAGAACCATGCCGAAAAAGAGCACGATGTAGTAAAGGATATAGTTGAGTACGATTTGCACGACGATGATGGCGAAACAGATATACACCTCGGCAATGAACATGCCGTACTGGATATAAAACCCGATGCTGTTGAAAAAACGCGCCACGGCGTCGAAGGCGTTTTTGGAAGCGCCCATATACGCGCTGACGGCCCGGTTAACCGGATCGAGGATCTCCTCCTGGGCGAACTGGAAAAGGACGGCGGGATTTTCCAGGATGGAACTGTCCATGCCGCTTAACCGGACCAGGGAATCTAAAAAGGTTTTGCTGAAATAGGGGAGGTGTTTAATAATGAAGATACTGAAGCCCAGGATCAGTATTTTTTCCACGAGCTGGGGGAATTCGTATTTTCCCATGGCCGTTTCGATACCGAGCCAGGTAATGTTGAGCAGGATAAGGCCGTGAAAGAGCGTATCAAGATACGGCGTAACGCGGTTGATGTTGTCCGAGATGGCGCTGATAAACTGCCAGAGAAGTTCCGCTATCATGCCGTCCGCCTAGGGAGCCGCGGAGGGCAGGAACGGACTGCGTTCGGCGCCGTTGATAAGCCCCCCGCCGCCGAAGGTTTCCTTGATCCGGTCCGAAGCTTCGGTCCGGCCGTAAGGGTTGGTAGGGTCAAGGGGATCGGGGGCTTCCGTAAGCATTTTGATTTTCTCTCTTTCAAAAGCTGCCGTATCCTCCGCGTTCTGCACGAGGGTAAGCAGATACCGCTGCTGGGTGTACATAAGCTGGGTCGCCGCCCGGCTTTC
This sequence comes from Treponema sp., assembly GCA_031276295.1. GTDB lineage: Bacteria > Spirochaetota > Spirochaetia > Treponematales > Breznakiellaceae > JAISNI01. The sequence continues at coordinate 6,084 of JAISNI010000060.1, read as the reverse complement.
GGAGCCGATGGCGGAGAAGATCTTCGCCTGGCCCTGGAGGGATTTAAGGACGTTGTCGGCCCCCGCAACGTCCCGCAGCCCCTGCTGCATGACCATCGCGTTGTATTCGGTCGCCTTGACGAGGCTGTCGGTAGACCGTACCATGTCGTTGGCGGCCTGCATCGAACGGTTGATGTTGTTCGAGTGCAGTACTAATTCTTTGTACGAATCGCTGGTAAAAACATCCTCTTTTGCAAACATGCCCGTGATGTTGTTCAGGTTTGCAACGGTGGAATTAAAGCCCATCATGGCGGCGGTCTGGTAGTTGAAAAATTCAACGAAGCTGTCCCAGGACCCCTCCGAGAGGGCCTGCGCCGCCCGGACCTGGTACTGTAAACTCTGGTTGAGCGTCAGCAGCTGCTCCATGGCCGTCGTTATCTGTTGCGCCCGGTCTATGGCGGCTTCAATGCGGCCCGCCATATCTTCGGGGGCCAGATTGGCGTTCTGAATGACCGGTATGTTCCCCGTGGCAAGCTCCCAGGCGCCGCCGGCAAAGACGGCGTGCGGCACGGCCCAGAGCAAACCACACAACAGCAGGGTACTTCGACAGTTCATAACGTCCTCCTTACGGTTTCTTAAGTAAATCCAGTTCTTCACCGGACAGGTTGAGATCAAACAGCTGCTTGCCGTGGGGATTAATGAAGAAATAATCCTTGTTGGGCTGCGCAACCTGTTCAAGCACGTACAGGTCGCCGGGCGACATGCCGAGGTCCTGATAGAATGCAACGTTCTCGGTTTTCGAGGCCCGCGGGTTGTGGGTCAGGAGCCGGGTAAAACAGGCGTTGAGAATCGTCGCGTAAATGGGGCTGGTATAAGCGTCGTTGACGTTCTGGGTTGTCAGCACCGCATAGGCGTGCTTCTTCCGCCAGGTCCGCAGGATGTCTTCAATAATACTGCGGAACGCCGGGTTCCTGACGTAGACCCAGGCTTCATCCAGCGGGATGAACTTGAACGTGCCGTCAAGAAAACGGTTAATGACGATAAAGAGATAATTGAGGACAAATTCAACGATCTCCGCCGGTTTGTTGGCCATGAGCCATTCCATTTCAAACGCTATCCAGCGGTTGTACTGAATGGCGTCTTCGCCGTTCTTAAACAGGTTGGCGTGCTCCCCGTCTATGAACGACTGAAACGCAAGCCGTATGTCGCTGTTCTGGACGGCGTTGGAAAAGGTCTCGAAGCCCCGGTTTTCCACCGGCATGGCCCCCAGGGCCGCTACCGCGTCGTGAACTTTTTGATCGTCGCTGGGGGTAAGCGTAAGCCCCTTCGCTTTCAGGTACGAGAGTAACAGATTGGTTATCTGCGCAATCTTGTCGGGGCTGTCGATGTCGAAAAAGGGATTGAGCTTTAACGACGCTTCGGTGTCGTCAAAGGCAAGAAAAATCCCGCCGCATTTCTGACAGACGTTTTTACAGCTTGCGCCCTTGTCAAACGAGATTACCTGGGAATGGGGAAACTTGAGCGCCGCCAGGGCCATCATGTTGAGCAGTACCGATTTCCCCATCCCCGTGGGGCCTACAAGGAGCGTATGGCCGCACTCCTTGTAATTGAGATTAAGATTAAAGGGCCGTTTCCCGAAACTGGTAACGGCGTTGAGGAACGGCGCGGTGATGGCAACGTCGTATAATGATTTATACAGTTCGTATAAATGATCGTCATACGCGTTGCCTTCCCAAGGAACAGAGAGCGGGAAAAAGTGGGCAAGGTTTCTGGTGGATATGGTGTACCGTTTTGCGTTACAGGTATAATTGCCCGGTATGCCGCCGAGATACGCCAGCGGGTTATTGAAGGTCTCGGCCTTGCAGATGAAATGTTCCCTTTGAATGAACGCCTGCACGGTTTCGACGTTGTCCTGTAACTGCCGGTAGTCTTTATGCATGAGGATGACCGTACAGGTTAAAAAACCGTAGGTGGTATAGCCGTCCGACAGTTGGGAAAGCGCAAGGGAAGCGTCGCCGGTAAGGGCAAGCATGTCCGTGTCCTCAAGTTCGCTCGTCGTTTTGCTTGCGGCGTCAAAGGCCGACTGCCCGACGCCCTTGCGTTTCTTGAAATGCGTCTTCCGGTCGGCCTTTATCCGGGCCTTGGCCTTTTCACGGGTCGTAAACTCGAAAGAGGATATGACCCGGAACACCATGGGGAACGCTATGAGCCGGCTCAGAAACGCCGCCGAGGTCTTTCCCGGCCAGAGATGGATACTCAGCGTGGCAACGTAGGTATCGTTGTATTTCACGATAACGTCCGGATACACGGTACCGTCGCTTAAATAGCAGTCCAGGTAAAAGAACGGTTCTTCGGGGGCTTTTACCGGATGATCGGAATCGGAAAAGGTGCTGTGGAGGTATGTCAGAAGCCCGTCGTTGTCAAGGGATCTGACTTCCTGGTAGGTGCCCCGCAGCATGTTCCTGACATCCTGAATCACTTTTTTGAAGGCGGCCAGGGACGCCGCAAGCAGGTGTTTGTCGCCGGTTTTTTCCCCGTTCCCGAAAATAACATTGCTCAGGGAAAACGTATGTTCGGGAGGTTTGCAGAGCAGCGTAATGTAGAGGGAAGCGTTAAAGAACGGCAGGAGATCCGTCCGGCGCCGTTCAAAAACCTGTACCGGACCGGGAGCGTCTTCACAGCAGTAGCGGTTGAGCTCACGGCTCTCCTGCATCCGGCAGTCGGTATAAATGACATACGGCAGTTCGCAGATTGATCTGAAGATATTGGCGACGTTGCGGATATAGAGCGCGGTTACCGACGCATCCTGATAGGCAAGGTCGTAGGCTGCAACCTGATACGTGTGTAACAGTGATCCGTCCTTGCACAGTACGATGCCTTCGTCAACGAGGGCGGCGTAGGGGATGTAATGCGCAAGGGACGCCGTGTTCATTAATCCAGTACCTCCGGCAGTTTGATTAAACGAAGAATAATGTCGATGTTAAAAACGTCTTTTTCGGTAATGACCCTGGCGATGGCAAGGAAGACGGCGATGGGAACGATAAACCACCACTGGCCCATGGAAAGTACGGCAACCAGGCCGGATACCAGAATAAACAAAAACAGGCTGTTCGGTATGCCGAACGTCAGGGGCGGCGTCAGAATTGACCGGAACACCGGCGCTTCAAGATCGTCCACGGCGTTACCAGAGCAGCCCGGCCCCGGCGCCGAACAGGGTGTTTACCAGGGTCATGGCGTTTAACGCAATGCCCAATCCGATAATGACCCAGAACAGTTTCTTGAGGGCCTGGCCTTCGGTAACGGCAAGGGCGATGCCGCCGCCGATAACCAGGATGATGCCGATGGTCATGGCGGTTCTCCCCCCCAGTGACTTCTGGATGCGGGTCAGCACGTCGTCCCAGGGCATGGTCTCCCCGCCCGAGGCGGAGACCGCCGACGCCAGCGCCAGTAACAAAACGCAAAGAAGTAATGCCCGTTTATACATGATACCCTCCTATAGGTAGTCAAAATCGACAGCCGATACGTCGATTATTTCTTCCACTTCACGCATAATTTTATTACCGCTAACTTTTCTGTTTACGAAAACAACGTAGTCAACGGCGTTTTTAATAAGATTTTCATCGGGGGCCTGTACCACTTCCTGCATGAGCGCCTTAAGGCGGCTCAACGCGCCCCGCGCCGAATCGGCGTGGATGCTGCTGGCCCCGCCCGGATGGCCGGTCAAAAAGCACTTGCACAGTTCTATCGCCGTTTTGCCGTCCCGGATCTCTCCCACGATGATGCGGTCCGGGCGCAGACGCATGGTGTCGAAAACGGCGTCGCGGGTGCTGTAATTGTGCTGGGTCATAAGGTAGACGGTGTTCTTATTACCGTCAAAAATGAGTTCCGGCACGTCCTCGATAACAAAAAGCCGTTCATTGGTAATACATTCGCCGTAAAAGGCGTTCAAAATGGTGGTCTTTCCCGAACTCGTGGCCCCGGCAAACAGGACGGTCTTTTTTTCTGCAATCGCTTCTTTGAGTAATTCCGCGGCCTCATGATTTCTGATACGCTGATTCTTGTATTTTACCCGGTTAAAAGTGCCGGTATCGACCAGTTCATCTATGGTTTTCCGTTTTTTAGGCGGGAAGCGGATGGAGAATGTCGGCCCCTGGACAACGGGCGGGATGAGGGCCTGGACCCGTCCGCCGCCGAGCGTGCCGGGCAGGCGCATGGGAACCGACGGGTGGTCGCGGTCAACAACGAATCCCCGGTATCCGGCAAGCAGGTTAATAAAAGACAGGGTCTTTTCGGGGGGAACCCGTGTTTCAAGATCGGTAAGGCAGCCGTCTTTTTCAATAAAGAGGGATCCGTCCGGGTTGACCATCAGTTCGCTTAATCCCTCCGAATCGCGGGTGTAGTCCAGGAAGTACCTGAAAAAGTACGCCAGGGAACTTTCGGTGGTATTGGCTGCAAGGCCCGTTCCCGCCTCATGCATGGACGCCCTCGACTTTCGCCCTGAGCAGTTCGAGCGCCTTGTGCATGTACGCCATGTCCCGGATGTTTTGCGATTTGAATTGCTTCCGGCACAGCAGTTTTTTAGCCTCGGCATGGCATTGAAAATAGTCTTTGGGATAACGGCTCATAAGATAGGCAATGGTTTCAGTACCGTTTTCACGCTTTGAAAAACGGCACCGGAGGGTAACGCCGGCAAGTTTTTTATGCTTATAGAAATAGTCGGGGAATATGTGGAAACCGATTTTTTTGTTGTTGATTTCCTGAAGGGGGCTGTCTATAACTTTATTTCTGAAATCACCTGCCCTGGGATATTTCTTTTCGCCAATCACGAAAAGCGTTTTGATTTCTTCGATGGTGTATCTGACAAAAAAATGACCCTCGTTATTGACGTGGCCCGCACGGGAAAAGATAATCTCAAACCAGCGGTAGGCGTATTGGCTTTCGAGTTTTAAATAATCGGAAAGGAGCAGGATGGAGAATCCCGCGGAATAGCGGATGTTGAGAACGTAGTCGTGCAGGTATTCGTTAATTTGTATGGTAAGCGTTCTGGTGTTAAGATCAAGATTGCAGTAGGTAAGCCAGGGAATCCATTCGGTTACGGCCCCGCCTTCTTTCTCAAACCGGATGACCTGTTTGCTGGCAATATTTATAGCGGTTTTTAATTGCGGATACCGTTTGGTTTTACGGAATCCGAATTGTATGGCGAGATCATGTAAATCCATGGAAAATTTCATGTTACTCGGTTTTGAAACCTGTACGTTGAGAATGGCGACAAAAATGAGCCGGCGCACCATGGTCGGCATAATATAGACGGCCCTGGAAATGGCGTTGGGCTGAACGACATAGGAATCCTGGTCAACCGGCATAAACAATCCAATCCTGAATAAAAACAACGCCCCGCACATTAACCCTCTTTATGTTTCAAGGAATTGTGTCATAATTTTAAAAAATCACGTAATTCCTTGTAATATAAAGATTTACGGAAAAAGGCACGTACTAAACAGCCGGAACGTTAGACGCAATGCTCCGGCTAAATCAGTTGCATTAGTGTTTTTATAAGGTAAAATATTTTTGGAATTATTTTGCCTTTGCAAAAATATAATCGCTAAAATGTTACATTGTTCAATCGTGATAGCAGTATAAAATTTTTCTCATATTTTATCTGAGAAAAGCATATTCGCTAAAATGATGCATTATTTCGACGTGATAGAAGTAGAATATTTATTTTAATTTACCGGGTAATTTTAAATATGTTGCCTTAATCAACCGCATGATCTATAGTGATTAAGTATAAGAAATATTTTGAGAATTATCGGAATATATGAGACAATAGATGCCAATATGCCGCATGTATTGCGTTATGATAATGAAAAATGGTGTAAAATATTCTCGGAAGGGAATATGACGGCTAAAGTGCCGGATAGTGCCGGCAAATAATAAGAAGGCGAAAAAGCATAAGGAAAGTATTAGGTAAAGAAAAATAACGCACTGCGTCTAACAGCCCTGTATGAGCTTCGCCGCCCGATGGGCGGCTCGGGTTCCGTAAAACCCCAGTCGGCGCGATGCGCCTTTGTGGTGTTTTACTCCACCACATTTTGCCAGCCCTGG
>JAISNI010000019.1 GCA_031276295.1 Treponema sp. | reverse complement strand
GAAATTCTTGGACTTCCTGAACAAAGACAAAAAATCACATCTGCCGCAGGTTACCAAACGGCTTATTCACGATGCCTTTTTTGCCGGCGTAAAAACTCCCGAACTGACCGGCAGGGGGTGAACGATTCGCCTGTGAATTAAAGCCTTTTAGGGGTGAACGAATCGCTCGTTATTGACAGTTTTTTTTTCATGTATATTTGGACAATGCCAGCTTTTTTTCGTATCATTAAGATCAAACATGAAAGAAAAAAAAGAACAGACAAAGAAGACGCTTGCAATGCGCGCCCTGGAAACCGCAGGAATCAGCTATTCGGTACAGGAGTATCCGGTGGATACGGAGGACCTTTCGGCGGTACATGCCGCTGAATTACTGAATATACCGGTGGAACAGGTTTTTAAGACCCTGGTACTACAGGGCGCTTCCGGCGCATACCTTGTCTGCTGCATACCTGCGGCCGCGGAGTTGGATATGAAAAAAGTCGCCCGTACTACCGGGGAGAAGAACGCCGCCCTTATTCCCCAGAAGGATCTGCGGGAAGTTACCGGCTATGTACGGGGAGGCTGTTCCCCGCTATGCCTCAAGAAGCCTTACCCCGTGTTTATTGACGAGACCGCTGTTTTATTCGATAAAATTGCGGTAAGCGCCGGCCAGCGGGGTATACAGCTTGTTCTTAAAGCGGAAGACCTGCGCGCTTTTCTCTCCGCACGTTTTACGGACTTAACGATGTAACTTGGGCGGCTTATACTGGGTAGTTCCTTGAGCCGCCCTTGGTGCCTTTTCAGAAACTCTTGACACAAGGGGAAGCGCCTTGCACTATACCAAGTATATGGGTATAACGGTACTTAAAATCTAATATTAAGGAGGAATTTACATGAATGTCATAAACCAATGGCTCTGGATAGCGGGCGGTACGGGATTTGTTTTCCTGATGACCAGCCTTGGCGCCGCGATGGTTTTCTTCTTTCGCAAAACTACCGGAGGGGGGATGCAGAGGGGGTTCCTCGGCTTTGCGGCGGGCGTGATGATCGCGGCCTCCATGTGGGGCCTTCTCGCTCCTGCCATAGAGGAAGCGGAAGCCCAGGGACAGCCGGGCTGGATCCCCGCCGCCGGCGGATTCCTCCTGGGCATCCTGTTTCTATACAGCCTGGATAGGCTGATCCCTCACCTGCACCCGGCTTCCAATGTCGTGGAGGGCGTCCCGTCTCAGGCCAAGCGCACGACCCTGCTTGTTTGGGCCGTTACCCTGCACAATATCCCCGAAGGGATGGCCGTCGGCCTTTCCTTTGCCCTGGCAGCCCAGCACCCTGAAAACTCAGGGCTCTATGCCTCGGCGATAGCCCTTGCCCTGGGTATTGGAATCCAGAATTTCCCCGAAGGCGCGGCCATATCCATCCCCCTGAAACATGAAGGAATGGGTACGGGGAAGTCCTTCCTGCTCGGCTGTTTATCCGGCGCGGTTGAGCCGGTCTTTGGGATCATAACGGTCTTTCTCGCCTCCCTTATAGCCCCCTACATGCCCTGGCTTTTAGCCTTTGCCGCGGGGGCGATGATGTACGTGGTGGTGGAGGAACTGATCCCGGAGGCGAATCTGGGCAGCCATTCCAACATCGGTACGATGGGGGTCATGGCGGGCTTCCTCCTTATGATGATCCTGGATGTGGCCTTGGGGTGATGGGCCTGAGGGATTTGAGGGAATCCCCGTTTTGCCGGCGGTGTTTTTTGTCATAAGGCCGCCCTCTATATGGGGCGTTTTTCATATTAACCCTGTTTACATCATAAACCGCCAGTCAATAAGGGCTCGAATTATTATATTTTTAAAGAAAAAATTGCATCGTCCTGTCGGGGGCGGATTTAATGTAATTTTTTTTAAAATTGTAGATTTTTATAGAAGAAATAGCTTGATTTTAAAATGAAAATATGTTTTCATTAAATTGCTTTTCAAATGAGTTGTCAAATTCTTAAAAGCGCATTATACTTAGGAAACTAATATAATTACGGAGGAATAGAATGAAACGTATTGTAAGACTCTTGCCGATAGCGGTATTGTTGTCTTTGGTTTCCCTGTCGGTATGGGCCCGCCCTATTACAGAACAGGAATTTAACACCCCCAAGTATAGGCAGCCTGTTGTAGTTCCTACACCACCGGTTCCGCCTGCCCCTACTCCAGCCCCCCAGCCTGCCCCCAGTCCGGCTCCGGTTGTGCCCCCCCCTGCTCCAGTTCCGGCGCCCAGTCCGGCTCCGGTTGCTCCCGTACCCCCCCCGGTTCCCTCTCCTATCTGGGAAGTAGTGGTTCTTCACACCAATGATCATCACGGGGCTATTCTTCCCAGCGGCGGAAGAGGCGGGTTGGCTGAACGGGCATCTTTTATCAAAGAGGTACGCGCGAACAACCAGTTGGTCTACCTTCTTGATGCCGGGGATATAAATACCGGTTCCGCCCTTTCCAATATGTTTGACGCCGAGCCGGATATTCTTGCCTACGACATCATGGGGTATAACTTTGCTACGTTTGGCAATCATGAATTCGACGGCAGTCTTGAAAAACTCCAGAAACAGATTGAAATTGCCAATTTCCCCTTTGTGAGTTCAAACATTAAAACCCAGGACGGAAACTATCTGGGCGGCCACCAGTACATAGTTTATAACTACGCGGGGATCAAAATTGGTATCTTCGGTATTACCACTCTCCGTACTAAAGTTATTGCCAGTCCTGATCCAAGCCTTACTTTTATTGACGAAATTGAAGCGACGCGTGAAGTGGTAGATATTCTGTGGAATAAAGAAAAGGTACATGCGGTACTTGGTATTGTCCACATGGGCGATGTCAAAGAAGGGCCGGATCATATCACCTCTCTGGAGTTGGCCAAGGCCGTCCCCGGAATTGACGCTATTATTGACGGTCATTCCCACAGCTACATAACCGAACCCTATCTTGTTGACAATACCTATATCGTAACGGCCAATGAATGGGGTAAATACGTCGGTATGGCTAAACTCTACGTTCAGGACGGGCGTGTTATTGATGCAACATGGCAGCCTGTTGAGATAAACAACGAGAGGGTGCAGACCTATAAGCCCGATACGGCTATTCAGGCCCTGCTTGCTCCCTATATCGAAAAAGCGGATGCAAGCCTCAAAGAAGTAATCGGTTATGCCGAAGGCGAATTTCCCTTTGGTAACCGTCTTACGCGGTATCAGGAGACCGAAATCGGCAATTTGATCACCGATCTTAACGTGTGGTACTTCCGGGATATCAAAAAGCAGCCTATTGACTTTGCCCTCCAGAACGGCGGTAACATTAGGACGGGGCTTCCCCAGGGGGATATTACCCGTGAACATATCCTGACCGTGCTTCCCTTTGCAAACAATCTGTACCTTGTATCCCTTAAAGGAAGCGAAATTGTTGAACTGTTTGACTTTATCGCCACTATAAATCAGGGTGCGGGTGGCTTCCCCCAATTCTCAAGCGATGTGCGTTATACTATTGATTACACGAGCGGCGCCGGTCGAATTACCAATCTGACCATCGGTGGCAGCCCGATAGATCCTAACAAGACATACCGTTTCTGCACCAATGATTACCTTCTGGGCGGCGGCGACGGCTATGAAGTGCTGAAGAAAGCTACCGAGCCCTTCAATACCAGTACGTTGCTTTCTACCGTGGTTATCGAAGGTATTAAGGCTTTCCAGGAAGGAACCATTGTCAATACCGTATCGACAAGTTCTGTGAGTAAGGATCTTGCACAGATAATTGAGGAAGCGGTTCTCCAGGCCCCAAGCACCGGCCCTGCTCTGGCAATACGGGATGCCCTGCAGCAGGCAATCAGTGGCGGTACCACTACCACCACTACGGTAACCCCGGTTGAAACCGGTCCGATACCTCTGTTGCCGTATCTTGACGGACGTTTAACGATTATCGGCGGAGTTAATCCGTAGGTGGGGGTGCTTATTTAGCCCCAAGCAAAGGCTGTAAAGCGGGTGTTCACCGGCTTTACAGCCTTTTTTGTTTGTTTGTTTATATATGGTGGTTCACAAACGTTCCGGCAGCCTGTTGCGCTGAAGCAGCGCAACAGGCCGGAACACGCTCGTTTCATTACACTAATTGGAGTTGCAGAGTCTGTTCGTAGAGATTGATGTAGTCTAACGCGGATTTTTGCCAGGAAAAATCTTTCTTCATGCCGACAAGCCGCATTGCTTCAATTTGGGGCCGCCGGTTGTAATAGGCCCAGATAGCCCATCCTACCGTATTGAAAATAGCAGAAGGGGTAAGGTCGTCAAACATGAAGCCGGTACCCTCGCCGGTGTTTTCATCGTAGTTCTCTACGGTATCGGCCAAGCCGCCGGTCCTTCTGACAATAGGAAGCGTACCGTAAAGCTGCGAATACATCTGGTTGAGGCCGCTCGGCTCGTAGCGGCTGGGCATAAGGAAAAAATCACTGCCGGCCTCGATAAGATGGCTTATATCCTCGCTGTAACCTATGCGTACCTTTAAATTAGAAAGCCTGCTTTCCAAACTGCGCAGTTCATTCTCGCACCATGCCTCGCCTGAACCAAGCAGTATGAACTGGAGTTCCATCGCGGTACAGATAGAATAGGCCGAACCATAGTTTGGACCAAACAGTTCGCCCACGCCTTTCTGTCCGGTTAAACGGGTTACCATGCCGATGATAGGGGTATTGGGGCTTTGCGGCAGGTTGAATTCCTGTTGCAGAACTTCCTTGGCCTTGAGTTTACCGGCCAAATTTTCTACCGAATAGGGAGCGGGCAGAAACTTGTCGTATGCCGGGTTCCAAATGTCCGTATCAACGCCGTTCAGTATGCCGGTATAATCAGCCTGGCGGTAACGAAGTACCCCGTCAAGGCGGAAACCTTGGGCCTGGGTTTTGGTTTCTTCAGCATACGTTGGAGAAACGGTATTGAGTTTATCCGCCGAATAGAGGCCTGCTTTAAGCAGATTCATCATACTCCAATCCTCAAAGCCGGCTTCATAGAAAACATTCCACGGCAGGCCGGTATAGCTGAAGTTATCCTTGTGGTAAATTCCCTGGTAACCCAAGTTATGTACGGTGAGAATTGAAGCGGTTTTGGCAAATTCTTTGGAATAACGCTCACTGTATTTAAGAAAGACCGGAACCATAGCGGTAGGCCAGTCATGGGCATGGAGTATATTGGGGAACCAGCATATCTTACGGCAGAGTTGAAAGACCGCTCTTGAGAAAAAAGCAAAACGAAAGGGATTGTCAAGGAAATCCGGCTCTGAGGGAACGCCATAGATACCGTCCCGTCCGAAAAATTTTTCATGGTCGATAAAATAAACCAGGACAGGATTCTCTTTCGGCGAACCGGGAAGGGTGTCTTTATAAACCGCGCACCACTCTTCTCCACTTCCCATCGGTACACCCAAAGCGCCTTCAAGCTGCCGTAAATTTTCCCGGTTAATGCTGTAGTAACGCGGAATAACTATCTTCACCTCATGCCCTTTTTTGGCAAGGGCAATAGAAAGCGAGGATACCATATCGGCAAGACCGCCGGTTTTTACAAAAGGCAGCGATTCACTTGAAGCCATTAAAATTTTCATATAAATTTCCTCTCCGTTAAATTTCCTCTTCCTTATCACAGGGATCATACGACAGTTTTATACCCTATCCATTAAAGATAAAGATACTAATTAAAGACGCTAAAAACTTTCCACCGTAGAAAGGCCGTTGTCTTTGATTATCCGTATGCCCTTGTCATGATCTTCCAGCTTAAAGATGACTACCGCCTTGCCTGCCTTGCTTTCAAGGGACGCGTAGAGGTATTCGATATTCACCTGGGATTTCTGAAAAAGTTCCATAACCTTAGCGAGACTGCCGGGAATATCATCAATTTCCACCGCGGCTACATTGGAAAGGCGGGTCGTGAAGCCCGCATCGTTGAGGGCCTGAACTGCCTTTTCATGGTTATTCACAATAAGCCGTAAGATGCCGAAATCCGCGGTATCGGCAATGGAAATAGCCCTGAGGTTGATGCCGGCCTGTGCAAGCACCCGCGTTACCTCGCCAAGGCGGCCGGTAGTGTTTTCCAGAAAAACTGATATTTGTTTGATCTCCATAGTATACTCCTTAAATTTTACGGTTATCTATAACCCGCTTTGCCTTGCCTATGGACCTTTCTATGGTTCTTGGTTCCACAAGTTTAACTTTAATACCGATCTGGAGCTTGGACTTCATCACATTTTCAATTTTAGACCGCAAGCCTTCCAAATCTTTTGTTTCATCGCTAAAGAAGTTTTTCTTTACCTCAACCTGAAGTTCTACCTCGTCCAGATGGGATTCGCCGCGGTTAAGAACGATAAGATACTGCGGCTCGGTGCCTTCAATTTCGATAAGAGCCTGTTCGATCTGGCTGGGGAAGACATTGACGCCCCGGATGATGAGCATATCGTCGGTACGTCCAAAAAGCCGGTGCATACGGACCGTGGTCCTGCCGCAGGAACAAGGCTCGCGTATAAAGTAAGTTATATCGCGGGTACGGTAACGTATGAGGGGCGTACCCTCTTTGGTAAGAGTTGTAAAGACAAGCTCGCCTTTTTCACCGTCCGGAAGCTGTTTGCCGCTTACCGGGTCTATGATCTCGGGGTAAAAGAGGTCTTCGTTGATGTGAAGGCCGTCCTGAGCTTCACATTCAAACGAAACGCCCGGCCCTATGATCTCGGTAAGGCCGTAAATATCGTAGGCCTTCATGCCATAACGGGCTTCGATCTCCTTGCGCATGTTCTCGCTCCAGGGTTCCGCCCCAAAGCAGCCCTTGTTGATAGGCAGTTTTTTGAGGTCTATGCCCGCTTCCGCCGCTTCCTCCGCCATGTAGAGGGCATAGGAAGGCGTACAGGTAAGCATGGTCGACCCGAAATTCTGCAAGACCATAAGCTGACGGGCCGTATTTCCGGAGGACATAGGCAGGACATTGGCCCCCAGGGTACGCGCACCGTAGTGAGCGCCGGGTCCGCCGGTAAAGAGGCCGTAACCGTAACAGTTCTGCACCGTGTCTTCGCGGGTACAGCCGCCGCCGGCCAGGGTACGCGCCATAGATTCGCACCATATCTCGATATCTTTTTTAGTGTAGGCGTCCACCACGGGGATACCGGTCGTACCGGACGACATGTGTATTTCTTCGATAAAACTTTTCGGGCACGCCAGAAGACCGTAGGGAAAAGTCTCTCGCAGGTCGTCCTTGGTGGTAAAAGGCAGATTCCCTATATCTTGCAGGCTATGAATATCTTGGGGTTTAATCCCCAATTCATCCATTTTTGTATGGTAAAAAGAAACACTTGCATAGAGCTTTTCGACAAGGTTCTTGAGCCGTGCCAATTGAAGACGCTTTCGCGTTTCAATATCCATACATTCATATTCAGGGTTATAGATCATAAAGGAGCCTCTTTAACAAGTTTATACGTCGGGGGTTTATCCGCCCTTACGGGAAAATTCACATTAAAATTAGTATAACCAATAATGAAAAAAAATGGTAGTCCCCGTGTTAATATCTGTAAGTTATTGCGAAAAAATCTTGCCTACCTGGAGTGTTTTTGTTATCATAGCGTAAATGCAGTTATTCGGCAGTTCCGAATAACCGCAAATTTATACCAACAAACAGGAGCGCCGAATGGCTCAACATCAATTTCAAACCGAGGTCAGCCAGCTTCTGCACCTCATCATACATTCCCTCTATTCCAACCGGGAGATATTTCTGAGGGAATTGATTTCCAACGCTTCCGATGCCCTGGATAAACTTAAATACCTGAGTGTGTCGGACGATGCCTACAAGGGTATCAGCTTTGATCCGCGCATTGATATCTCTTTCGATAGGGAAGCCAAGACCCTGACCATTGCGGACAATGGTATAGGTATGAACGAGGCCGACCTTATAGATAGTCTGGGGACTATTGCCCGTTCCGGGACAAAGGCTTTCCTTGAAAAACTTACCGCGGACGCCAAAAAGGATTCCAACCTGATTGGGCAGTTCGGTGTCGGCTTCTATTCGGCTTTTATGGTTGCCGAACGTATTGAGGTGATCAGCCGTAAAGCCGCGGAGGATACCGCCTGGAAATGGACGAGCGAAGGCAGGGATAGTTTCGAGATTGAAGCGTCTTCCCGCGATACACAGGGTACCACGGTGATCCTTCACCTTACCGAAGAAGGCGTCGAGTATACCAACCGCTGGTCTATTGAGGATATTATCAAGCGTTATTCCAACCATGTAGCCTTTCCTATCTACCTTACCTACGATGAAAAAGAGTACGACGATAAGGGTAAGGAAAAATCCAGCAAGACCAAGACCGACCGTATCAATTCGGGAACCGCTCTTTGGCGCAGGAGTAAATCGGAACTTAAAGAAGACGACTATATCGATTTTTACAAGCAGGAAGCCTCAAAGCAATTTGGGGGTAGTTCCGAAGAACCTCTGTTCTATGTGCATACCAAGGCGGAGGGTACGCTTGAATACATAACGCTTTTCTATATTCCCGCCAAGGCGCCTTTTGATATGTACAACGCGGATTACAAACCGGGCGTTAAGCTCTACGTTAAGCGGATATTTATCACCGATGATGACAAAGAGCTTATGCCTACCTGGCTCCGGTTTGTCCGCGGCGTTATAGACTCGGAGGATCTTCCCCTCAACGTAAGCCGCGAGATTCTCCAGCAGAATAAGATACTTATCAACATAAAAAATGCTTCGGTTAAAAAGCTGCTGTCGGAATTTAAGGCCCTTGCGGATAATGCGGCTTCCGGCTCGGACGCGGCCAAAGAAAAATGGGAAACCTTTATTTCCCAGTACAACCGTCCCCTCAAGGAAGGGCTTTACCAGGATTATGCCAACCGTGATGCCTTACAGGATCTTGTCCGCTTTAAGAGCAGCACGGTGGAGGGCTGGACAAGTTTTGCCGGTTATGTTTCCCGCATGAAAAGCGATCAGAAGCATATCTACTATATTACGGGCGGCAGTGAGCAAACCCTCAAGGCTTCGCCGCTCCTGGAAGCCTATACCGCAAAGGGGATAGAAGTTCTTATCATGGATGATGAGATCGACGAGATTGTCATTCCTTCACTGTTCAGCTACCGGAAGGAGGTCCCCGGCGCCGACGGTAAAACCGAAAGTCAGTCCTGGGAACTTAAAGCCATAAACCGTGCCGGCGCCGATGAAGAGTTGGACGCAAAGAAGGATAAATCCGCGGAAAAAGAGATAAAGCCGCTTATCGAAAAGATAAAAAAGGCCCTGGGGGATCGCGTTAAGGATGTCAAACTGTCCCGCAGGCTCCACGATTCGCCTTCGTGTATAGTTGCGGACGAGAACGATCCTTCCATACAGATGGCCCAGATGCTGAGAGCTATGGGGCAGACTGAGATGCCCGATGTCAAGCCTATCCTGGAGATCAACGGCGATCATCCTATCATTGTGTCGCTTAAAAACACCGCCGATGAAGAGCGTATAGCCGATGCCGCCGGGGTACTTCTCGATCAGGCCCTGCTTGTGGAGGGGCTCAAACTTAAAGACCCTGCGGATTTTGTAAAACGGCTTAACCGTCTGTTGTCGAAATAGGGAAAGCGGCCGTTTTCAGCATTACATATTTGAAAGCGACCGCGATTTTGTTGGAATCGATAAGGCCACCGGCTATGCCGGCGGCCTTTTTTCTTTGCCGTACCCCGCGTTACTTGTCTTATACGGCGCTTTATACGTTTTTAAGGGAACTGATATCTTCAATAACCGCCTTTCCCGATGAGAGGAGGGTCGCGGAAGCGCTTTTGACCTCTTCGATAAGATTCTTTATCTCGTTTAAGGACTGAATCACCTGATTGCCCCCCTCGTTCTGGACCTCCATTGCATCTTTAATGCGCAGTTCCTCGTTTTTCACCTTATCAATTAAGGATGCCATAAGATCAAACTGTTCCCTGGCTTGGGCGGAAGAGTCCCTTGAACTGTCGATAAGCTCCTTAATCTTCGTGAGGCTGTTGGATATTTCTACCGCCTGGCGCCCGGAATTTTCAGCTAGTTTCCGTACTTCCCCCGCTACCACCGCAAAGCCCCTGCCCGCCGCTTCCCCCGCGTGGGCGGCCTCGATTGCCGCGTTCATTCCCAGAATACCGGTCTGTTGTGCAATATCACCGATAACATTACAGACTTCGATGAGTGCATCTGATTGCTCGGAGACGGCGCTTATCAATTCCACTATCTTCTGGATACGTTTTTTCCCGTCGGAAGAAGAACCGGTGAGTTGTAATACCGTTTCGGCATTTTGGCCAAGCGTACGATGGATGGAACGGGTGCTTTCGACCATGTTCTCAATCGCCTGGGTAGAACTGAGCACATAGTTTGCGGTTTCGCCGATCTGGCCGGACAGGGAGCTTAAACCGTCTATGCTCTTATGCATTTCATTCAAGGTATGATCGTATATCCTGTTGAGCGTCTGCTGTGTCTCCGCTTCCATGCGTATACTCTTTTCAATCTCTACATAGTACCGGCAGTTTTCCGGCTTGTTGAGGCCGTTGATAATTGCCACTGCCATCTGTTCGCAGCTCTTGTACCCGCAGGCACCGCAGTTGAAGTGGTCGGATTCATTTTTTTTATGCATTTTAACAAAGGTCGCCTGAATGTCGCTCTTAGCGGGCGCGACGACCATCTTCCTGAATATGTCGGAGTGATCAACATAGGAACGTTTGTAGAGATCTTTTTCCCAGTACGTGTTTAGCAGCTTTTCAAGTTTGTTCCTGCCTAAGAGTTTTTGCCAGAATGATGCGGCGTGGTACCTTTTCCGCGCTTCCAGGTAGCGCTTTTCCACGAGGTACTCCACATCGTCCAGATGTTTACGGTGGTTATTCGTACCCGGTCCGCCGTTACAACCCATGCTGCAATTAAGACAATCGACTAATTTATACACCGGAGCGGTTCCTTTTTTGATGGCGTCTCCCAGATGGGCCAGATAGTGGTATACATCACCCGGCCCTTCGATTTTCCGCGTATGGCTGTTCACATCCTTATCATAGCGTTCCACGGTCCGCATAAGGCCGCCCGGGGAAGAGAACAGGACCGCCCGTTCCGCGGGGGGATTGTCGTAATCTACGGCGGGGTAGTGTCTGATAGATGTCTTTTTTTTATCAAGGTACTTTTGGATGGAGTTAAAGGTAACGTTATAGTCCCCAATACCTACCTCGTCAAATTCCCTTTTTTTGGAATAGCAGGGGCTTATGGCGGCGATCTTGTGATGAGCGTATTGGGGATAGAATTTTTTGATCATTTTCATGGTATGCAGCATGGGGCTGTCCGCCGGGGCCAGGTAAGGTATAAGTTCAGGCCGGTACATCTCAATAAAGGAGACCAGCGTCGGGCAGGGTTGGGCTATAACGAGCGGAGGATTCTTCTCGTTCATATAGGCAACATAGGACTTAACCGTAAGTTCAGCCCCAAAACTTACGTCAAACACGGCCTGTACGCCTATGGATTTTAGCAATCCATTCATTTCCCGGTATTTACCCTCAAAACTGGCGACAATACTCGGCGCTACAATAGCAACGATGTTCAGCCCTTTGGAGAGATCTTCCATAAAGACATCAAAATCATCAATGCCAAGCCGGGCGCCGTGGGTACAGGCGTCGATACATTCCCCGCAGCCGATACATAACTCGGGATGATGATCGACAATATCGCCGGAACCGTTATTGCACATCTTGGCGGGGCATACCATGATACAGCGGTGGCAATTGACACACTTATCTTTAATGATTTCAATAACCGGACGTATGGCATTAGTTTTCATTACTCACCTGTAAGCATTAACATAAATA
The DNA here is from genome assembly GCA_031276295.1 of Treponema sp. Lineage (GTDB taxonomy): Bacteria > Spirochaetota > Spirochaetia > Treponematales > Breznakiellaceae > JAISNI01. The sequence goes on along the minus strand of JAISNI010000019.1, from coordinate 14,323 downwards.
CGGGATTCCATATATTCTATATTTTCGGAATAGTTGTCAACATCCTGACGCGTTTTGTCAGCAATTTAGCATTTAACGCCAAAGCGGAATCAATCGTATAAAATACCTCCGTGCAACAGCGTGGCAGGCGGTTAGCTGTCCGTGGTTTTAAACCTGTCGATCTCACCGACCAGTACGTCGATATGCTGCTTGTTCTCCCCGCTCAAATCGTTGACCCGCCGTACCGCGGTGCTGATCTGATCCGCCCGGTCGGACATACCGTTCATGTTTTGCGAAATTTCCCGCGTCAACTGTTCAAGGTTCCGGCTTTCTTCGATAACATTGCCGCTCCGGGCCCGCATGTGTTCGCAGTCGTCCGTGATGGTCCGCGTTATATCGTTCAAATGGGATATGTACTCCAGAATCTGCTTGCTGCCCATCCCCTGCTCCTCCATAGAGCTGCGGATATTCGCTTCCTGCGCGGACACGGTCCTGACGTGCTGATCAATCGCCTCAAACCGGTTAAGGACCCCGTCGGTGGATTTTGCTATCCGATCTATCGAATCCTTTATCTTCTTGAGTACCGTGGCGATGGTCTTGGACTGTTTGCCGGAAGACTCCGCCAGTTTCCTGATTTCATCGGCTACCACCGCGAAACCCTTCCCGCTTTCCCCCGCGTGGGCGGCCTCAATGGCGGCGTTCATCGAAAGCAGGTTGGTCTGGCTGGCGATATTGTTCATCACCGCCGTTATCTCAAGCAGGCCCTCGGACTCCCGGGCGATCTCCCGTATGGCGGCGGATATGTCTTGCAGGCCCACCCGCCCCGTGTCGGAAGCGGCGGCGAGGTTCTTCACGTTATCATCGTTCTGGATCAGGGTCTGGGTAACCGAGGCGATGTTCGCCAGCATCTCTTCGATGGCGGCGGAGGACTGGTTTATACTTTGCGCCTGGGTCTCTATATGCTGATTAAGTTCCTCTATATTGGTGATTATCCCGTGCATGGTGGAGATGGTCTGGGTTACCTTTTCGGACTGGTTGCCCGCCTGCTGTTTAACGTCCCCCGTGACGGAACTGATCTCCTCGGTGTGGGCGGCGGTATGGGCCATATTAGCGGATAACTCGGCCCCTATTTCGGAAAGCCGCGCCGCGTTGTCCTTGATGTTCAGGATCATGCCGCTGAATTTTTGGAGGGTCTCGTTGAAGTCCTCCCCCATCGTGCCTATCTCGTCATGGGTCCGCACGGTTATCCGTGGGGTCAAGTCACCTCCGGCGATGGTCCGCACCATGTCCCCAACGCTCACGATGCGCCTGGCGAACCGGTCGGCGATAATGGAGATGATAAGGGCCGCAACTATTCCCGCCGCCGCCACAAAGATAAGGCTGAACCGCATGAGGCCATGGACCGGCCCCAGTACCGCGTCCAGGGGCACAAAGCTCATCATAATCCAGATGGGCGAATCCATAGAGGTAAAGGGATAGACGGCTATGGCGTTGCCCCGGTAGGTAAAGGCCGTACCCTCGCCGCCATTCAGGGAGGCTTCCACCGCCGCGATCCCCGCGGGCCCCAGAAGTTCCGCATCGGCGGTACGGAAGTTCTCGCCGGCCTTGGCGGGATCGTAATGACCGGCTATGATGCCCGCTTCGTTGTACACCGCTATACGCCCCGTGCCGTAGGGTTTTACCCGTTCGGCTATGGCCTGGGTGTTGTCCAGCGCTACCTGAACCGCCAAAACGCCCGGTTTATTCGTCCCTAAAGCGAAGGGGGTCCCAATATCTATCATATACTTCTGCACGCCGTCTACCCTGGACAGGACGGGATTGGTAAGCACCATCCCCGGCCCGTGAATTGCGGCAAGGAGTTCCTGGGGACGGTCGTAGGTCTGAAACTCCAGGCCCCCCGGACCCTTTTTAACGAAGAACGAAAGCTGGCCGCTTGCGGTTGCTCCGGGCGTACCCGCGTACAGGGCGTCCGCGCCGTCAAAGGCGTTGGAAGGCCACACCGCATAGGCCCCTATGAATGCGGGTACCCCGCTTATCAGTATGGCCAGGTTTTTCTGGAGAACCTGCCGGCGCATTTCCAGCGGTACGGTCTCGTCGTAACAGGAGACAAGGCCCGTGGCGGTCAGCACATTTACACAAGCCCCGGACTGTATGGTTATCTCATTCGCTATGGAAACGGACAGTTGCGTCAAATTTTCCAGCGCCGCCGCCTGTTGAAGCGCCGCCGCCCTGTTCAATATGACCGCCGTAATAAGGGCCATAAGCGCAACCGAAACCAGAACATTGATCACCGTCAGTTTTGTACGAATTTTCATCTTTCCCCCTGACTTTCCCCGACTTGTAGTTACTACCGGATTAAACCGGCATATACAACAGCAAAAACTTTTAAAGATATTTTGGAATCTAACATTTTCAACAATAGTGTATTGATTAGTTCTATTATTTATTCTATATTAATTCTCTTTGTATCGTCAATGCCTGACGCCGGCCCCTTTCAAATACACCCCGAATATGAGTATTATGTAAGGTAAGAGGAGTTCTATGCTGAAGTACCGGTGCGTGATCTTTGATCTGGACGGGACGCTCGTCAATACGCTTGAAGATATAGCCTCGTCCATGAACAAAGCCCTGAGTGTGCACGACTTTCCCCCGGTTCCGCTTTCCGAATATGCCCACAAGGTGGGCTGGGGCATTACGCACCTTGCCTTCCTTGCCCTGCCGGAATCCGGGCGGGATGAGGAAACCGTCCGTAAAGTGGCCTTGTCCGCCGCGCGGTTTTACGAGGAGGCGCCGTGCGTCTTTTCAAGGCCGTATCCGGGGATTCCCGCTCTTATAGCCGAACTTCAAAGGCGGAAAGTAAAAACGGCGGTGCTGACCAATAAGCCGGACAGGGTAAGCCGCTTGGTGATAGACAGGCTTTTTCCGCCTGAATCCTTCAATGCGGTACGGGGGGACCGGCCCGGCGGGGAACGCAAACCCAATCCTCAATCCACCTGGGATATTCTTGTCATGCTGGGGCTTACCCCGCGCGATGCTATTTTTATCGGGGATTCCGAGATAGACATGGAGACCGCCCGTGCCGCCCAGTGTTTTGCAGTGGGCGTAAGCTGGGGGTTCCGGCCCCGGGAAACGCTGGAAAAAGCCGGCGCCGCCCGTATCATAGACAGCCCTGAAGAGGCGCTGGGTTTTATCGGGCAGGAGGGCTTTTGATTCCAATACAACCATCCAACCATCCGGTACAAGGGGGAAAGAGATATGGACATTGACGATCCGCGGGTTGGCGAAAATATAAAAGAGTTGGCTTTAATCCTGGCAAACATTAAAGACGGCGATTTTATCGAGGACTTTTTCCGCTGTCTTTTGACGCCCGCGGAAATGGCGGATATTGCGGCGCGCTGGGCGCTGGTTAAGGCGCTGGACAAACAGATACCCCAAAGGGAAATAGCCAAGGAACTGGGCCTTTCCCTCTGTAAAATAACGAGGGGTTCCCGCGAACTCAAAAAACCGAACTCCGCTTTCAGGCGTATGCTGAATCTGCCCCCCGAAAAGCTCAAGGTATAGGCTACCATTCCCGCGATTTTAGTCCCGCAGGGTGTTCTATCGTTATTATAAGACGGAAGCGCCGGCTGTGGCAACGGAAGCAGGCGGTTGAGGGGCCGCAGGGCAACAACACTTACTCGCTGAATAACACCTTGAGCTGGACCGCCTTATGGTCTCCCGTTTTCCCGCTCCCTGGGATTCAGCCGTTCAAAAAGCCGACGGAACGTATCCTCGTCCGGTATCCCGTGCGGAAGCTCCAGAAATTGCCTGAACCACTCCTCCCGATCCCGTCCCATCTCGTCAAACCCTCCCTCATGGGTTCTTTGGCCTTTATTCTATCACGAAAAAGTAAGTACTGTTGCCCTGGGCAGCGCCAGGGCCTATCGGCCCCCTATTGACCTAGCCGGATACCTCAAGGTAAATTTATAACTATGACTGATGTTCATAATGACGTTCTTGAAGATGAGGATTTTGATACTATCCTGTCGGCGGATATAGATTTTTCCGGTGTCCTGAACATTGAAAAGTCCTTTCTTATCCGGGGAAGGGTTTCCGGAGAGATATTTGCCAAAGGTATACTTGTTGTGGATGAAAACGCGGTGGTCGAGGCAAATATCAATGGAAGCAGGGTTATTATCCGGGGTGATGTGAAAGGCAATATTAATGCCTCCGAAAAAATGGAACTTACCGTTACCGGTAAACTTACGGGAAATGTTACTGCGCCGGATATATCAATGGAACCGGGCTGCCATTTCAATGGGCGCTGTATAATGGAAAAAAATGCTGTTCTATAATATGAGAGCGAACTGCCCCGCGGGGAGAGATAGCCGGAGGGACAGATCTTTTATCGGGAGAAACGTAATTTTCAGCCTCCTGTTTCTCTTTGCCTGCGGGATTCTCGGCGCACAGACCAGACCCGATGCGCTAGAGGAATACCGGCGGGGAAATTATGACAGGGCGGTTGAGATATGTAAATCTGAAATAGCCGCGGATTCAAGAAATATGGATGCTCATGTGGTTATCTGCTGGAGCCTTATCAGACTTGCGCGGTACCAGGAAGCCTGGCGGTATGCCGGGGCGGGGCGGAATATCAGCCGCTACGATCCGCGCATCATCGAAATCCTGGGGGAGGTAAGCTACTTTGAAGGCCGTAATACCGAAGCCCTCCAGTATTTTCAGGAGTACGTCAACCTGACCCCGGAGGGGCAGCGTATAGATACGGTTTACTATTTTATCGGAGAGATATATATACGTCTGGGGCGTTACCATCACGCGGATATAGCCCTTTCAACGGCGGTGCATTATCAGCCGGGGAATGCCGCGTGGTGGACCCGTTTGGCCTATGCCAAGGAAAATGCGGGGGAATTGCAGCAGGCCGTTACCGCTTACGAGCAGGCGCTGAACCTTAACGCGCAGCTTTCCGATGCCCGGCGGGGTCTGGAACGATCTCGTCAGGCGCTCCGAAGCCGCTGATTTCCTCATGCTTTTCGTTTCTTTCTATACTTTGGGCTGTAAGCTGAATCAGCTTGAAAGTGAATCCCTGGCCGATAGATTCTGTGGCAGAGGATGTACCGTCCGCTCTTGGGGCGCCCTCTCAGGCGGGGAAGGATGCCCCCAGGCGGAGGGCGGAGCGGTACGGGATTGCGCGGGCAGGGCGGACGGCGATCATACGGATAGCGTGGATTGCGGAGATAGGGCGGATCTCTATGTGATCAATACCTGTACGGTAACATCCAAGGCTGAACAGAAGGCCCGGCGTATGATCCGCAAGGTTCTTAGGGAGATCCCGGACGCCGTTGTCATCGTAACCGGCTGTTATGCCGAACTGGATAAGCCTGAAATAGAGGCCCTGGAAGCGGGTTCCCAGGGAAGGCTCTTTGTCGTGCCGGGAAGCCTCAAGAGCAGCCTGCTGGATCTTCCCGCTTTTCTTGCGGGGGAAGGCGGCCCGGAGGCATCCCCGCGGATCAGGGAGCTTGTTGCCCTGTGGTTCAGCCGTTGTATGAACGCCCCCCTCAACCATGACATGAGGGCTTTCCCTGTAAACCAAAAGAACCTTTCCAGCCGTTTGCCTGGCGGCTCCGATCCTTTCGGCTTTGTCCCTTCACGATTCTCCTTCCATACCCGCGCCTTTCTTAAAATTCAGGACGGCTGCGACAAGCGCTGTTCTTACTGCCGTGTTTCCCTTGCCCGGGGTAGAAGCCGGAGCCTTGAGGCTGCGGAAGTGCTGGAGCGCGTAAAAAGGCTTGAGGTCCAGGGGTATGCGGAAGCCGTTCTGACCGGCGTAAATATCTCCCGGTACCGCGGCGTTCCCCCCGAACACGGGGACACCGCTCCCTCCCTAACATATCCCCCGGATACACCGGCCCCGCAGTACCGGCAAAATCCAACGGACATACAGGATTTGGCATATCTTCTGAAGTACCTCCTCTCGGGCACGGATCGTATTAAACTGCGTCTTTCCTCAATTGAACCGGACGCCATCGGCGAAAGGCTGCTTGAAGCGCTGGCCTCTCCGCGTATCCAGCCTCATTTTCACCTTTCAGTCCAGTCCGGTAGCCCCCTTATTCTCGAACGGATGCGCCGTTCTTACAGCCCCGAAGATATTACGCTGAAGATAGGGCGGTTGCGTTCCGTAAAGGACGATCCCTTCATTGCCTGCGACATCATTACCGGCTTTCCGGGGGAAACCCAGGCCGAATTTGAAAAAACCTATGCCCTCTGCAAAGAGGCGGGGTTTGCCTGGATTCATGCCTTTCCTTATTCGCCGCGGCAGGGAACCGAAGCCATGGGTTTTAAGGGAAAGGTAAGCGAGCGTGAAGCAAGGGCGCGGATGACAAGGCTTACGGACCTTGCATGGGCGGGGAGGCTAGCCTATATAGGCCGCTGGCTTGGCCGGGAAGTGGGCGCGGTTATAGAAGATACCATAAAGACTGACGGGATAGAGGAGGGGAAGCCGTATACGGCAGGGCTTTCCGATAACTACCTCAAGCTCCTGGTATATACAAACGGCAAGCCCCCTCCCCGGGGATCGGCGCTGCGCTGCCGGCTGAGCGCCCTCCCCCACGGACAGAGTTCCCGCTTCGATGCGGCGGCGGAAATTGAAAGCGGATTCCTCTTTCGGTAAAGTCGGTATAATCGCAGCCATGATTGACCGCGGAGTAATTCTTTGTACTAATTGAAAAATTTGAAGATTGTGATATACTTTACATATATGCGGAGGTGAATATGAAAAAATTCTTGCCTGTAATTGCTGCCTGGAGTACGGGAGCTTTGCTCTGTCTGCTTGCTTCGTGCACTCAGTTTTTTTCTACATCCCTTGCACCCTGGGCCGCCCGTGATCCTGCAAGCCTGATCCCTCCGGTTACTACCGGTAATGTCCATGATCTTATCGGTACTGCCGAGAATGATCCCGATATGTCGCTTGCCCTGCTCAAGGGTATTAACGATGCAATGGCCGGCGCTTCCGCCGAAGAGAAGGTTAAGCTGCAAACCGCCGCGCTTGAAGTTGCGGTTAATGCATCCAGCCTGGGGCCGTCTCTGCTCAACAAGGTAGAGGATAGTTCAGCATTGGCCGAAGATCCTCAAAAAGCCAAGCAGATGGTGCTTGATTCGCTTAACGATATGGAGAATCTGACATCCACTGCCGATACCCTTGCCCTTATCCTCCCCGATCCGTCCGATGAGGCTGCTTTTGGCGCCTTTACCGATACGGCCGATGCCGATTCCCTTGCTATGGCTGCCGCGGTGCTTCTTGCGGCAGAGGCAAAGAAGGAGGCAAATAGCGGGGATTTCCTCGAAAATTTTGATCCCGCAGATACGGCGCTTTCAGATTCCGCAAAACTGGCCGTCAAGTTAGCGGAAGCGGCAAAAACAAAAAATGACAATAACAATGAAGGCAGTGGTATGCTCAAGGATATGCTTGAAGGATTGAATCTGAGTTGACCTAGCAGCCTGTCGCATTTGTAAGGTATAAAGAATTACATTCGTGAATTTTTATACAATTTTGCGCTGAAGCGCAACAAACTGCTAGTTACAAGGAGTTATGATGCGTTTTTTCCGGTTCTGCGCACTTTTTTTGATCTGCCTCCTGCCGAATTCAATGCTTCTTTTTGGTGAAGAAATAGAGCCCGTGCTTATCCCCAATGCCCGTTCCGCGGCATTGGGGGGTATCCATGCCGGTTTGGGGGATGATTTTTATACTATATTTTCCAATCCCGCCTCTTTTGTAGGCATTAAAGAGCAGTTCAGCGCCGGAGAGCTAAGTTTGAGTATGTACGGCCCTGTTTTTGAGATAATCGACCTTGCAAGGAATGCTATGGATTCGGGGAATAACCTGGATCTTTCCGGCATTACCGGTTCGGCGGGATTTGCGGCAGGTTTTGATATGGCGGGACCCGTCTCCCTGGGATGGGTAGGCCGCGGTCTGGGCCTGGGTCTGTTCAACCGGACCAAGGTCAAAGCGGTGATGAGCGGTATGACCCTCCGGCCCCTGGCATTGGAAGATATACTCCTTGTTGCGGGGTATTCCTTTAGGTTTATTGATAAAAAAGCTCATGTTTTGGACGGCGGCTTTCTGGGGAAAGGCTTTTACCGCGGTTCCGTAGAACTTAAAGCATCTGTTTTTGACGCCATGTCGATTCTTGACGATCCTATGGGTAATGAATTTAAAACCTATCTTGGTTTAGGCGTGGATTTAGGCCTGCGGTATACGTTTGCCGATAATTTCACCGTTACGCTTGTCTGTTATGACACATATTCTCCGACCCTGGTAACGGTTTACGATTCCCTGAAGGCTTTTCTTGATAAAGAAGCCCCTTCCTCATCAGGAAACTATGCAACGGTCTACCGCCGCCTCAACGCAGGTATCAAGTACCGTATCAGTTCGGAGTTTTTGAATCGTTATATCTCTAATTTTCTAATTTTGGCCGATTACCGGGATATGCTTGACCTGTTTGCCCCTGTTCCGCGCAACCCCATCCTTAATATCGGCCTTGGCGTTGAATTGCTCGTCCTGGATGTTCTGAGCCTGCGCGCGGGCATCACCGATGCCCTGCCTGCCGCCGGTTTCGGCATTGATTTTAACATCGCCCGTTTTGATTGCGCCATCCACGGTAAAGAATTGGGGCTGGATCCGGGTATTCAGCCGGTTTATGCCATTGATCTTGCCTTGCTATTTCGATATTAGATGCGATTCCCTCTTGACTTTTTGAGCGGTATTTTGCTAAAATAAACCAGAATGAAGAATCGTGGGCCGCTAGCTCAGTAGGTAGAGCAACGCCCTTTTAAGGCGTGGGTCACGTGTTCGAATCTCGTGCGGCTCATAAGGAATAATGAAGGGTGAAATTTTTACAATGAATTTCACCCTTCACATTTCTTTTTCTATTCCGTTGTTCAGTCTCTGTGATTATGAAAAAAATAGCGGTTGCCGCTTGATAAGGCGCGGTTCTTCATCCGTCGTCAATACGTGAAGGAACCGTGCATCCATCCATCATAACTGTATAATTAAGTAGCATAATATGAGTATCTTAAAGCAAGGGGTATGTAGATATGAAAGATATAGAAACCATTCGCGCAAAACAGGCGTTTATTATAGATATGGACGGCGTCATCTATCACGGAAATCGGCTTCTCAAGGGAGCGCAGGAATTTGTAGAATGGCTGGGGAAGAATGATAAAGCGTATCTTTTTCTGACCAATTCCAGCGAGCGTTCCCCGCTGGAGCTTTCGCAGAAGCTGGAGCGCCTGGGAATACTGGTTGACCCTGAACATTTTTATACAAGCGCCCTGGCGACCGCGAGCTTCCTGGCATCCCAGCGGCCGGGCGGCTCGGTTTACGTTATCGGAGAACCCGGTCTGATACAGGCCCTTTACGATGCGGGTTTTACCATGAACAATGTGAACCCCGATTACGTGGTGGTCGGCGAGGGCAGAGGTTACAGCCTTGAAGCCCTTGAACGCGCGGTGCACCTTATTACGGGCGGCGCGCGGCTCATCGGGACCAACCCTGATCGTACAGGGCCGGTTGAAGGCGGGATAATCCCTGCCTGCGGTTCCCTTGTAGCGCCTATAGAACTGGCGACGGGGGTAAAGGCCTATTTTGTCGGCAAGCCCAACCCTCTTATGATGCGGCACGGGTTGCGCCGTCTCAACACCAACCGCGAGAACACGGCCATAATCGGCGACCGCATGGATACGGATATTGTAGCCGGCGTAGAATCGGAAATTGAAACGGTACTGGTACTTTCAGGCGTTACACGCCTTGATGATATCCCCTCTTTCCCCTACCAGCCCCGGCATATACTTGAAGGGATATTTGAAATCCCGGAGTAATGCGGATGTCGATACTATTTCTTTAAGGGCTCGCAGCCTGTTGTACTTGAAAGATTTTTATACGATTTTACGCGGAAGCGCAACAAACTGCTAACGCGCGGCTGCCCTGATGAGGCGGTCGTTGATCGCAGGCCCCAGCTTTACCTCAGGCGCAAGTTCCGCACGGATAGCCTTTAAGGAAAGATGATCCAGGCTGTGGAGCATATCGAAGAGAACGGCCGCCGCTTCCAGGGTGTCCCCTGTTTCCGAAAGGGTATACACGGGGCAGGGGGCAGGCAGGGGGGAGTACCGTGCAAGCCACGCGTCGCGGGACGCGCCGTCAAAGAAAAGGCAGGCGGCGCCGGCTTCAGGCGGCGCCGCTATCATTTCCGGCTTTGCGTAAACCGCCAGGGGAGTGCGGGGTGCGTAGTGGCTTTTAAGCAGACCCGGTGCGCTAGGCCGGGGCGGGAACGCTTCCGATTCGGCTGCCGAAGGGTCCGCCGTTCCGGGCGTTGGGGAGACTTCCACCCTGCCTATAAGCTCTTCGATAGCTTCCCGTGCGCAGCCGCCCGGTCTTAGAATACGGGGAGGGCCGGAACAGAGATCGAGGATGGTTGACTCAAGCCCCAGGCCGGTCCTGCCGCCGTCGATAATAAAATCGACCCCGTCCTCAAGCTGTTCCCGCACGTGAGCGGCCCGCGTCGGGCTTAGGCAGCCGAAACGGTTTGCGGAAGGGGCTGCAACCGCCCCCGTCGAAAGGCTAATGAGCTTGCGGGCAACCGGGTGTGCGGGGAAGCGCAGAGCAAGGCTTTTAAGGCCGCTTGTTGCGATATCAGGAATAAGGCTGCTCTTGGGAAGAATAAGGGTAAGCGGTCCCGGCCACAACCTATCGGTAAGTATCTCGATTTTTTTCAGAACCGTAGCGTCAAGCGTGGAGAGGCAGGCGATTCTTTCAAGGGAAGCCGTACCGGCGATATGAATGATGAGGGGATCGAAGTAAGGCCGCTTCTTTGCCTCAAAGATCCGCGCAACGGCCGAAGGATTAAACGCATCCGCGCCAAGACCGTAGACTGTTTCGGTCGGAAACGCGACAAGCCCCCCGGCCTTTAGGGACTGCGCGGCGAGGGAAATATCGGCGTCCGTATCGGAAAGAAGCCTCATACCTTAGATCCAATGACGGCGTTTGAAAAAGAGTAGCATTCCTATAGCAACGACGATCATCACCGCCCAGGTAATAGGGTATCCGTAAGGAGAGGCTAACTCGGGCATGTGGGCGAAATTCATGCCGTATACGCCGACGATAAAAGTAAGCGGGATAAAGATAGTGGAGATGATGGTAAGCACCTTCATAACATTGTTCATCCTTACGGACACCGCGGAAAGATTCACATCCATCATACCGGAGATAAGCTCGCGGCAGTTATCCACCGATTCCGTAGCCTGTAAGGCATTGTCGTGCACATCTTTGAGAAAAGGAGCAAGGGCACTGTCGATAAGGGGCGTATCCATGTGCATAAGGATATTGAGGCTTTCGCGGAGCGGCCATATAATACGCCGTATACGGTTAAGGTACTGTTTGATCTTCTGTAAATCGGGGATAAATTGGGTATCCTTATCGTCGGTGGACCTTTCCTCAAATTTTTCTATCTCGTTGCTAACCTGATCGAGGCAAATAAAGTACTCATCAACCACCGAATCCAAAAGGGCCCAGATAAGATAACAGACGCCCATCCTGCGTATACGCCCGCCGTTATTAAGGATACGCTTTCTTATCCCGTCAAAGGAATCACCGGGTATCTCCTGAAAGGTTATTACCGTGTTTTCCATAAGGATAATACTTATCTGCTCAAATACCGGAAGCGAGGCCACGGTTTGTTGCATCTGCGCCGGCGGATTAATCGCTTTAAAGGTAAAAAAAAGATAGGCGTCGAATTCTTCAACCTTTGGGCGCTGTTCTGTATCCAGAATATCCTCAACGGTCAGGGGATGTATCCCAAAATGGTCGGTTATTTGCTGAATCGCATCTTTATTCTTTAATCCGTCTATATTTATCCAGCACAGATCCGAAGGATCCCGGTAACTGAGGAGCGTATCAACAGTTTCTGCTGTTTTCATCCAAGCCTTGGTCGGATTATAACCGATAATGGAGAGTTCCATATTATGTTATTATATGATAAAATAAAGGATGATTCAATACCTACTCTTTGATCTGGACAACACACTCTATTCTTCGCGTTACGGCCTTGAACAAAACGTCAGCCGCCGTATTACCGACTTTACCGCGGGCTTTTTGGGGCTTTCAACGGAGGAAACCGTAAAGCTGCGGGCCCGCCGCATTCCCTTCTACGGCACTACGCTGGAATGGCTTATGGCGGAAGAGGGCCTTACCGATGCGGACCATTACTTCAGGATCATCCACCCTGAAGACGAGGCCGAAATCCTTCCGCCCGATCCCGCGTTGGGGGAGTTTCTTGAAGGCATTAAACTGCCCAAGGCCGTACTGACCAATTCCCCTATGGAACATGCCGAACGCGTCCTTGCCCGGCTTGGCATACGCTCCTGTTTCGGCCCTGTCTTTGATATACGGTGGAATAATTTTAAGGGGAAGCCCCGGCCAGACGTATACCGGCGGGTGCTGGAATGTCTGAATTCATCGCCTGAAACAACGCTTTTTATTGACGATTACCCCAAATACATAACGGGTTATCTTGCCTTGGGCGGTAAAGGCCTCTTGTTTGACGAAAACAACGAACATCCCGCCCACCAAGGCCCGCGCATCAGGGAACTGCGGGAAGTGAGCCTTCATCTGGACTAACAGGAGCCTTTACGCCGAAAACCCGTTCGTACTCTCTGGTAAAGTGAGCGATCTTACAGGTTACTTTTTCAAGGTGTCTGTGCATCTCCCGTATCTGATCTTCTACCAGCCTCTTGTGCTCCAGGAGCAGATCGCATCGCTGCTTTAAGGTCTCTTCACCCTCAAGGCTCAGTTCTACAAAGCTTTTTATCTGCTTAATGGACATACCGGTATTTTTAAGGCAGCAGATAAGGCTGAGCCATTCCAGATCGTCCTCGGAATAACGGCGTATACCGTTACGGCTTCTTTCCACAGAGGGAAGCAGCCCTTCATTCTCGTAATAACGGAGTACATGGGGAGGAAGCCCTGTTTTTTCCGAAACCTGTTTTATGGTAAAATACAAAAAATCCTCCCCTTTTTACACAGGATTAATATGTAAAGCGCCCTTACATCCCACTTATACCTTAAATATAGCCCGTAACCGGAATTTATTCAATAACTATGGATAAATTCAATTTGGAATACTGGCGACCCTTGATTTCGATTGGAGAACGTGGAACCCTTGGTTCGGAGCGGGCATTATATATTTATCCAAATTGCAACCTTTTGCCGGCTGCAATTCAGGGCAACAGCACTTACTTTTTTGACTTTGATATACCCTAAAAGTCGCCATTTTTTTGAAGAAAAATTAGCCGTGAACCTCCCGAACCATCACGAACATAAGGGAAAATCGTAAATATTGAACAAAAAGTTCGTGTTGTTGGTGTGGATCTATGTTATTTTGTCAAGCAGAAACCCCCGCTTCCGCCAACTTTTTTATTTTATAATAGCGAAACTTCTTTTCCAAAGCTTCGCTACTCATCCCACGGGATGATACACGTCTTTCGGAAACACATATTCAGCGCGGTAATAGAAACGCTCTTTTATGAGCTGGTATAATTTCTGGGAGGGTGCGGGGAAGTAACGTTCGGGAACTGTTTCATAGACGGGACGATGCTGGAGGCGCAGGCGAACCGGTACACGGCGGTATGGCGGAAGAACATGGATAGATACGAGCAGGGGCAGAAAGAGAAGGTGTTGCGAATCGCAGGGGCGATAAACGGACAGGCGGGGACGGGGTTTAGCGGAGAAAGGACAGCGTGTTGAGGAGACGGCGGGCCAGGTGCGGGCGTATATCAACGATGCCTTGGGGAGCGACGGAGCGGAGGGAACTATCCCGCGGCGGACGTTGAAGGAATACCGGAAAGAACTGAAGGAATGTGTCAAAAAGCTTGCAAAATACCGGAAACAGCGGGAAATCATGGGAAATCGCAACAGTTATTCGAAGATCGACCCGGACGCCACGTTCATGAGGATGAAGGACAAAACGCTGAAAGCGGCGATAAACGAGCAGGTGGCGGTAGAAGGGGAATACATAACCGGGGCGGGTGTTTTTGCGAATCCCAACGACGGGACGAACCTCAAGCCGTTTTTGGAACACCTTAAGGAGATGCTGGGACGCCGCTATGAGAAGGTAACCGCGGACGCTGGGTATGAAAGCGAAGAGAATTACGTGTACCGTGCGGAGAGCGGACAGCGGGCGTATATCAAACCGACGAATTACGAACGGCTGAAGACGAAGAAGTTTAGGGAGGACATAAGCAAACGGGAGAACATGTCGTATGACGGCATGAGGGATGAATACACCTGCGGGAATAACAA
>JAISNI010000210.1 GCA_031276295.1 Treponema sp. | reverse complement strand
TGGATTACGGGGCGGCCCTTAAAAAGCTTACCCCCAATCCAAATCGCCGCAGCGCCCACTATAGCCAGCAGAGTCCCTTTGAGGGTTCTTTCCGGCAGCTTCGGGGGGCCGTGGTCAGGGCTCTTCTCTGGGAGGGGCCGGCGGGGAAAGAGGAACTGCGAAGCCGGAGCGGCATCGAAAGCGATGAGGACCTGTACCAGGTGATACAGGCGCTGGAGAAGGATCGGATAGTGGCGGAGTCGGAAGGAATTTACAGGCTCAGGGAGGGGGAGAGGTGAAGAATTTCCGGGAGCGGATTCATGGCGGGGCCTTGACTATTTGAAACACTATCGGCTAGTATTGAATCAACGCGGCTGTCGTATAACGGCTATTACCCCAGCCTTCCAAGCTGGAGACGAGGGTTCGACTCCCTTCAGCCGCTGATTCTTTTAAGGCCGGCCGTTTATTCCATCAGTAACCCAGTCAAGTAAAACTTCCAGCCGTTTTTGAATGGCGGAGGGCATGTGTATCTTTGAGGCGATAAAATTGGAAACCTCGGCCCCGCTTACGCTGTAGACAAGGACTCCCTCGTGAATAGGCTCAAAGTAAAACTGGGCGGTAAAACAGCCGGCTTTGATCGCGGTGATAATGAAATAGGTCAGATCCCTGTTGTTAAAAAGGTCATAAATAAACCCGGGACCGCTTTTTTTAATATTCGCCTGATAATAGGAATTGCCAAAATTAACGTCCTTTAGCCGGATATAAATTGTTTCCGAATCGGGCATGGCAGGCTGGGGGGGAGGATCGTCTATGACTGATGTTCTTCTTGCGCTTTCCAGGCGGGTAGCGTCTTCAAAGAGAGGAACATCGGCGTCGCGGGTTTCCGAATGATAAAGCCGTCCTCTTAAATCGCGGATTTGACGAAGTCCGTTGTAAACGTCAACGAGGTCCATAGCTCCTGACGGATACGGAATAACCAAGAGGGCCTCTACCGTAACCGTGGGATTAAGGGTATCGAGTCTGGATTGAAAATATGGATCAACGCTTGGAGCTTCCACTGTCCGGCTCTTATCACGGTGGGAGATAATATAACCCTTCGGCGAAAGGGCCTGTTCTTTTATTTTTTCGTCTAAATTGGGAAAAACTTCACTGATGGATCGCAGGGACCCGTCAGAGCCGTTTTGGGAAAACAAACAGGCGCCGGAACAAAGAAAAACCACGCACAAAATGGAGAAAGATCTCTTACGCATTCAATAGGCCCCTTTCCCTCTTAAAACAACGCCCGTGGTTTTTAGTAACACCCACAGATCCAGCCATACCGACCAGCTTTGAAGATAATAGGTATCAAAGGCAACCCGTTCCGCATAATCAGTGTCGGATCTGCCTGAAACCTGCCATAGGCCGGTTAATCCGGGCCGGACCGAAAAGATATAATCGAAACTTTTGCCGTATTTTACCATTTCCGTGTCAACCACCGGTCTTGGGCCGACCAGACTCATTTCACCTTTAAGGATGTTGATGAGCTGCGGGAATTCATCAAAACTGGTGCGCCGCAGGAATTTACCAATAGCCGTTATTCTTGGGTCATTTTTCAGTTTATGATTAGCCTCCCATTCTTCGCGCAGTTCCGGGGAATTATCAAGGAGTTTTTGTAAAACTTCCTGGGAATTATTAACCATGGATCTGAATTTGTAGGCGTTAAAGTGACGGCGGCCCATCCCCAGACGCCGGTGCCCGTAGAGTACCGGCCCGGGGGAACTCAATTTTATCAGGAGGGCGATAAACAGGAGGAAGGGTAAGATAATTGTCCCGCCGATAATTACGATAGACAGATCCATAAGCCGCTTGATGGCCAAATTCCAGAACATCTTTAATTTGTGGCTGGTTACAAAGCCCAGGACGCCGTCAAAATCCCGGACGGACATCCAAATATTTGTGAAGCTATAAGTATTGGGGATAAGTACGGAATACCGGAAAGCCGATACGGAATAGTTGAGGAGCCGGGTTATATCCTCCCTGGAAAGGCTTGGCATGGCTATAAAAGCCATGCGTATTCGGAACCGGCTGACTATTTCGGGACCTATCGACGTATCGCGGATAACGGGAACTCCCCGGTACCAATCCTCAAATTCCGGTTCCGGCGTGTCATCCAGGATAAGAACGGGGACATAACCAACTTGTCTGCTTTCCAGAAGCCGGTCAATAACAAGTCTCCCCATCGGGCCGCCGCCAAAAACCACTGCGGGAATTTTTCCCAGCCGTAACCTGTTTAGAATACCGGCGATTATACTCCGCATCATGATAAGGACCATCGGAGAACAGCAGTAACTTATGATAAAAGCAATGCTGATAGCGTCGAATTCCTGGTCTTCGATATACCGGGAGAAGATAATCCCCCCATGGGCAAAAATGGAACTTACGGTGAAGTGACGTAATTCCTCTGACGGGGCAAGGGCAATTCCCGGATAAAGTCCATTTGCCTGAAAGAAAAGAATAAACACCGGAAGGTACGGCCAATAGGTAACAAAGGACTTGAAGTTGATAGCGGAAATGTCGTAGAGGTTGACCAGAAAGAAGCCCGCTCCAAAGGAGAGCATGATCCCGATTAGGTCGGAAATAATAAATGTGGTGGAAATTAAGGCCGAACTGGTCCTATGGTAGCGTGTACGATACCATTTTTCGAATTCACAAATGTCCATAATTTATTATACTCTTTTTCTTTCTGTGATGATACGGCTCATTTGTGATTTAAAGGCGTCCCGGGAGAACTGTCTGACATGGTCCACATAGGCGCCCCGGTTGGAAAAGGACGCTTCCGTTTCTTCGAATCTGTCCAAGGCGCGAATCAGGGCGCCGGGGCTTTGTTCATCAAAAAAAAGCCCCGTAACGCCCTCTTTTACGGTATCCAGAGCGCCTCCCTGGCGGAAAGCGATGACGGGACAGCCCGCCGCGTTGGCTTCCACGGGTATTAGGCCCAGGTCTTCGATGCCGGGGAATAACAGGGCCCGGGCCTGGGAGAACAAAGTAACGAGATCTTCATCGCTCACCCTTCCCAGAAACCGCACCAGGGGCGATTTCTCATACCGGCGGATGTCCTTTTTCCGGGCCCCGGAACCCGCGATCAACAGCCGGCGGCCGCTGGCAATACACGCCTCTATGGCAATATCCGCCCGCTTGTAGCCGGTAAGCTGGCCAAAGTAGAGATACGCATCCCCCGGCGCCCTCGGGACCGAGAGAAATCGTTCAATGGACGTAGGAGGGTATACGACCTCCGCGCTGCGGTTGTATATACGGGCAATGCGTTTAGCTACATAGTGGGAATTACCAACAAAACGGTCCACCATGTTCGCGGAGCTTACATCCCACAGCCGCAAACCCGGAATAAGACGTTTCATGAAAAATTTGACCAAGGGGTTGGTTTTTCTGAAATACTCATGGTACATGTCCCAGAGATACCGCATGGGGCTGTGGCAATAACAGATATGATAGGCGTTGGGATTTGGCACTACCCCTTTTGCCGGACCGGATTCGCTGGAAATTATCAGATCATACGCCTGAAGATCGAAGTCCATGAGGGCGTTGGGCATAAGGGGCATGTAAAGCTGGTATAGTTTTACCGCGAAGGGAAGTTTATTTATGTAGGACGTGTATACCTGGTGTGAGTTGATAAAGGGGGAAACGGCTCTTGGATTGTACACATGGGTATAAATATCAGCCCGGGGGTATAACTCCAGCAGGGCTTCCAGTACTTTTTCCCCGCCCCGCATATTAATAAGCCAATAATGGACAATGGCAACTTTCACGTCAGACCCCGGTTATTTCCCTCAGGATAATCGAACTAGTTTTTTCAAATGTATATTTTAGCGCCAATCGTTCCGGCAACACAAAGGGCCTGCCGGTTCCATCGGCTAGAATACTTGACATCTTTTTTTTGAGATCAAAAGCGTCTCCGGCCTTGAAGAAAGTAACCGGAAAATCAGAATATATTTCCTTAAAGACCGGAATATCGGAAATAAGAGCCCTGGTCCCCAGTACCATGGCTTCCAGGGGCGGGAGACCGAAGCCCTCATATAAGGAAGGCTGTACCAGCAAAACTGCGCTGCCCAGCAGTTCCTTCAGCCGCTCGTCATCGACAAAGCCGGAAAATTCGATGGACGAATCGCCGGCCCTGGAGAGGATTCGGTTGACCTCAGCATCATGGGTTCTAAAACTGCGCTGTTCACCAATAACGATCAATTTGTAGGGAAATCCGCCTTTTTCCGGCGGGTACTCCTGCCGTAGTCCGCCAAAGGCCGCCAGAAGGCAGGCGAGCCCCTTGTGTTTCTTGATGTTGCCGATGAAGATGATGCTGTTATTTTTTTTGTATGGATAAGGGGGAGGCCGCAGCAAGTAAGGCTGCAATGCAATATGGGTGACAACCACGGCTTTTAATGTTTTGTTTGACGTTCCGAGGCGAAACTCTATTCTGGATTTTGAAAAATAGGAAACGGTAAAAATTTTGGTTGATAACCTGACGGCCCGTTTGTAGAAGAACATGCGGATAGCAAGTCCCGGAGGAGATACAAGCTCCGGTACATCGGGGAAGAGGACGTCATGGATGGTGGTATAAATGGGGACGGAAATAAAGGGAGGGATATTAAAGAAAGGGGTAAAGTAACAGTCAGAACGATTAATAGCCTTCCGTACATGACCGGGGAAGAAAAACAATTCCTCAATGGAAAAGGGCTTTACGGAACAATCAACGATAAGATAATTATTATGGCCCTCCGTAAAAGGCCGGATTTTTTCCGCCTGGCCGATTAAGAGGAAAGTATGGTTTGAAGCAAGAAAATAGGGGAGACAACCCCGAAGATAAGTTCCAAGGCCGCTCGAAGCCAGATAGCGGCAATCAACAGCGATTTTCACGGGACCGAATCCCGGGCATCGAAATCCCGGTACCATTCCAGAAGGCTTTTGTAATTGGGGACGCCGCCGCCATAGGGAACGGGGGAAATAAAAACCGGGCGGCATCCTGCGGCCATGGCCGCTTCCACATCCTTCCGGTCATCCCCAATCATATATGACTGGGATAGATCGATATGGTATTTTTCCGCTGCCTGAAAGAGTAAACCCGGTTTGGGTTTGCGGCATTCGCAGTCGATTTTGTATTCCGGTCTTTCACCGGGGAAGCCTTTATCCGGATGGTGGGGGCAGAAAAAAATGTCGTCCAGGTATGCACCCAGCATACCCAGATCGGTTTCTAATTTATTGTGAATATCTTCAAGGTCCTCCATGCTTGCCTCTCCCCGGGCGATAACCGGCTGATTGGTAATGACGATAGCAAGATAACCCGATTTATTGACGCCCCTTACCGCCTCCGCCGCGCCGGGAAGAAGTTCCAGGTCTTCAGCCTTCTTGATGAATCCGTTGACTTTGTTGAGGGTTCCGTCCCGATCCAAGAAAACCGCCTTTTGGGGGAGAGAAAGATTTTTTGTCTTTACCAATCCTGTCCGAATATCGCATTTAACTTCCGCATACCGCTCCGGAGTTCCCATGTCTTTAATATACTCCGGCGTTTTGTAGGCGTATATACGGCCCGACGCCGCCAGGGGTTTTAGTATTTCCCGGTCAAGATCTACCTTCCCCGGAGGGGTGGAAAAATTATTTTTCATCAGGTAGAGATCGAGCAATTCTCTAGTCAAAAGATGTATCCCTGAATTGACTAAATTTTTACAAGAACGGCGGGGATCCTCTTTGTTGAGCCATGCGATAATGCGGCCCGATGGATCCGGCGTGATAAGGGCGCTGTCGAAAGGATGGCTGTTGGGGTGAACGGCGATAGTGGCGGCGGCATTTTTTTCCCGGTGAAATTTAGCAAAACGGCCGAAATCAAAGTCAAAAACGATATCGCCGTTCAACAAGAGGAAATTCTCACTTAGGGAGGGAAGGAGATGGAACAAGGCGCCCGCCGTTCCCAGGGGTTCCTCTTCATGAAAATAACGTATTGTACATCCGAAATTCCCGCCATCTTGAAAATAATTACTAATGATTGAACCAAGATAACCCGTTACGATAATAATATCCGTAAGGCCGTAGCGTTTTAGGCAGTCTATCTGATATTCAATAATAGGCTTGTCCCAAAGGAGGATCATGGGCTTTGGGACGTCGCCGGCGATTTCGGCAATCCGTTTTCCTTTGCCGCCTGCCATGATAACGACCGTCAAAAGAAATATTCCTCCAGCATAAGACAAAGACTATGATAAACCGGCAGGTGGAGCTCCTGGATTTTGTACGTTTCATTCTCGGGAACGATGATAGCCGTATCCGCAGCCCCGGCAAGAATCCCCCCAGTTCCTCCGGTGAGGGCGATGGTTTTTAAGCCGACGGCCTTTGCGGTAATAAGGGCATAAAAGACATTTCTCGCGCTTCCGGAAGTAGATATTCCTAAAAAGACATCCCCCGGTCTGCCCAGGCAATATACCTGCTGGGCGAAAACAACAGAGCCGTCTATGTCATTAACGCAGGCGCTGGAAAGAGCGGAGTGCCCGGTAAGGGAAATAGCCGGAAAGCCCGGCTGAAGATGCGCAGATAGATAAGAGGCGGCTTCCTCAGGACAGTTGTTTAAAGCATGTATAAAGTTTCGAGGCAGACTGCGCCTTTTGACAAAGTTTTTCATCAATTCACCGACGATGTGTTCACTGTCTGCGGCGCTGCCGCCGTTACCAGCGATAAGAAGTTTCCCGCCCGCCACATAGGAATCTCGTATTGTTTCAAAAGCACTATTGATAGAATCGCTAACCAGTTTCAGATTCGGATAGCGGGTGGTTAATTCTTGTAAATAGTCCATGCTTGGGTTCCAATTTCCGTAAAAGATGTATTCAGTACGAGCCCGCCTTTTTCTTTGAAAGCCTTTGCCAGTTTAAAACGGCTGCAGGGATTACAGTATATCATCATAAAGCCTCCGCCTCCGGCACCTGATATTTTCGCCGATTCGGCTCCGTTACTAAGGGCGTAACTGTAAAGCTCGTTGAGAAAGGGATTAGTGATAGTAGAAGCGGCATTCTTTTTTGCCTGCCACCCGTTAAAAAGACAACGGGAAAACAATTTAAAATCCCCCTTTAGAAGGGACTCCTTCATCAACACGGCCTGTCGTTTCATTTCGTGCATCCCTTCGATATTTTTATTATCGCCGCGTTTTGCATGCTCAATCTGTTCACCAATTATGCTCGCGCTCTCCCGGGACACGCCGGTATAATAGAGAATCAGGGAAGCCTCCAGTTCATTTCTAATCCAGCGTTTAAGCCGGAGAGGATTTACAATAACTCTTTCGTTTTTAAAAAATTCCATAAAATTGAATCCGCCAAAAGTAGCGGCGTACTGATCTTGTTTACCCCCTGCCAGACCCAGGTCTATCCGCTCCACCTGGCAGGCAAGATTCGCTATGTCATACTCTCCCAGCGGGAGGTTAAGCCATTCCTCAAAAGCCTTGATCATGGCAACAACCATGGTTGAAGATGAACCAAGGCCGGAACCGGCAGGGGCGTCGGAGAAGGTCGTCATCCTGAATGATAGGCCTTTGCCTCCGCAAAAATCTGAAACGATGCGATTGTACACCCCGGTATGGAGAGGAAGAAATTTCGATTTTTCCAGATGGGGAAGAGATTCGTATTCTTCCCGTACATTGATGTCCGCCGCTTCAAATACGATGGAAGCGTCGTTCATAGGTTCTATAGTACAATAGGCGTAAAGATCAATCGTTGCATTGAGCACATAGCCGTCATAAAGATCGTAATAGGCGGCAATATCGGTACCGCCGCCGGCAAGCCCCAGCCTAAGAGGGGCCTTAGAACGGATAATCATAGGTTTTTTCATCTCATATAATTAGCGGCCGGATGATACATTCCGTTTCAGAAAAAAAATCAACCGGTAAACAAACGCATCGAGTATGTCAAAAATTACTCTGTTCTTTTTTCTGAGTCTTCTTAACATGGAAAAAATAGAGCTATTGATAACCTTTAAAACATCATCATCCGAAACAATCGTTGAATTTGCTTCAAACGCGGATTTTGGATCTTGTAGTTTTGCATATATTTCCGTGGAAATTTCGCCAGTTTTCTTTATTGAAGACAGAACACTTTCAGAGGCAAGAGTGAAAGGCGGTGATACAAAAAAAAGTGAAGTCGAAAAATAATGTATAATTTTAGCGTGGCTAAGGAAAGGAAGTCCATTGTGTGATATTTGGCAATTCCATTCGCCGCTGATTTCAGAAATTATATTATGAAATTCATAATTTGCGCGATTAAGGGGGGGCATATCCTGAGAACTGCCCTTCTGCCTGCAATCATTCCAAAGCGAATGCCACTTTTCAAAAAAACGGCGTGAATCAGGCGTATCACCACAATAGATAACTCCTCCATTATAATAATTTTCATATTCAAATACGGAATTAAATCCTAGTTTGATATTTTCGTCTCTAAATTGCCGATAGTAATGGTGATTTTTAAAGGGTATATGACAGTCGGGAACGGCCCCAATGTTTATACCCCGAAGCGAAGTATAATCTAAGCTGCCGGTAATGATAGTATCACAGTCAATATAAAGGAAATCACCAGCGATATATTGACAAATCGAAGTTTTAATCCAGCGGGAGGCCTCCTTTTGAGAGAATTTATCCGGAACAGCGATATTTTCTATTTTTGATACATACTTTTCGTATCCACGGCGGCAACCGCAAAGATATTTTTCGGTATTTTTATTGGTCAATACAATAACAACGGCACTGGGATTATGTAGACGGAGAGATGCGACAGAGAGGAAAAATTGTTCATAATATGTGTCGTCCGGAGAAGCGGTTAAAACATAAACATAGTTCATAAAGAATTTGGGCTTATCAGCATGTCAATTAATTTTTGTAAATCATCTTCTTGGCGTTTGTGTATTTTTTCATATTGAATAGACATTTTTTTCCTTTTTTCGCTGCAAATATCATTATCAAAACTTTGCAATATACGTATCCCAATTTCCGCCTCATCAAAAGGATTAAAATAAAGAACAGCATCCGAACAGATTTCTGTTATGGCTGAATTCGCGGAACATGCACACAACGTACCATATTTCATTGCTTCAAGTGGAGGAGCTCCAAAACCTTCGTTCATGGTTGGATATAAAAAAAGATGGGCATTCTTATAGAGAATTTCTAGATGTTCCGGCGAAACATACCCATGAAAAATAAATCTTTCGGAATTATGGGTTACTGCCTTATAATGTTTAGGATATGTTACACCGAGCACCACAATTTTCAGATCACCGGGTATGATATGATTTTTTTTGATAAGCAGGCCGGCAATAGCTTTACATGCCCGGTATGCCCCTTTTTCACATCGGTCGCCGCAAATCATCAAAATGTATTTTTTGGGGGCTGTCTCATAGAGGGAAAGTATGTCCACTTCACTACTTTCTATTAAGACTGTCTGCTTAAGAGGTGAATAAAGCGTATTTATTTTTTTTAATATATTTTTTGGAAAGAAATAGAGCAAAGAATATTTTGAATGTGCGGAAATAGTGACGATATTTTG
>JAISNI010000194.1 GCA_031276295.1 Treponema sp. | reverse complement strand
TTTTCTTTCATTTGAAATAAAAAAAATTACAAACGAAATATTTCCTTGTGATATGGCCAAAACGGCCAAAATACAGCTCCAAAACAGATCATCACGGAACCTCTTTTACCGGCAAAGGTCTACTTTCACAGTTTTGCCCAAATTAAAGGGCAAGTGTAGTCAAATTATCGGCGCCGATAATTACCCTGAACGTTTTCATATTGCTATTTGATTTTGGCAGAACATCCTTTATCCAAGCCTGTTGTAGTAGGGAAAATGATCCACCATACAACCCAAAACAAGCTGTGGCAGGTATTTTTTATAACAGTCTTCCTTTTTTCGCCTTCCCGTGAGGTATTCGAAGGCAAAAAGGACGCTTTTGCGGGCCAGTTCAAACTGGTTTTGGAACAAGGTCGCCGTAAGGGTATGTGTTTTGAGTTTTCTGTTAAGCCGGGGGTAGAGATCCTGTCCCAGAATAACCACATTTTTGTACTGGCTGTGTTTGTCAAACCAGTCGCAGACCCCAAGGGAGTTGTACGAGGTAACATAGATTCCGCTTAAATCCGGGTACAGTCTGAGCAAAGCGCCGGTCTGTTCGTACACGATTTTCCGGTCCTCATGGGTTTCGTAAATGTCCACAACCTTTAGCGCGTACTTTTCCGCGTTGGACAGAAAGCCCTCGACACATTCCTTGTGAACCAGCATATTTTTGTTTCCCACAAAAAGCGCGATTTTTTTTGTCTTTCGCCTGGGGCTCAGGACGGTTCCCAGATATTCGGCCGCCATCCGGCCGGAAACATGGTTGTTTATCCGTACCAGCCCGGTAAACGACGGAACCGTTTCGTCCCCGGTTATGGTGTTATAAATGATTGGAATTCCCATGGCGCCCAGGCTTTCAAGTTCGGGGCGGTAATTTTCAAACTGGTAGCTGCAGGTAAGAACCAGGGCGTCGGGCCGGTTGTTCCGTAATTTTCCAAGGATTTGCCGCAGTTCTTCCGGCGTTTCCAGCGACGGGAACGGGTATTCGGTAACCCGGCATTTGCTGTCCCTAAGCTCCGTGGCGGCCCTGCGTATCCCCTCGGTACAGTATTCAAAAAATTCCCTGGGGCCCACGGGGTAGACGGCGGCGATACGGAGTTCTTTCCGCACCAAAGCCCTGGCCGTTTCGTTCGGGGTATAGTTCATCTCCGCGGCGGTTTGCAGGATCAAAGCCCTGGTTTTTTCGCTGATTTTGGACTTGCCCCGCAGGGCCTTGGACACCGAGTTGGCGCTTATTCCCAGGCGGCCGGCAATGTCTTTGAGTGTGGTACGCATATCCTGTCCGTATCCGGTAAAATCCGGTAAAACAATGGTAACCGATTATTCAGTCCTTGTGTATCGGGTGGTGTTCTGTCCAAATGACTCTCCCCGCCGCAGAGCTCGCAAGTTGCGCTTGCAGCGGGGAGAGTCATTCTGCAAGGTATGGATATTATGCGTGTCCATACCCCCAGGAAACAAATCGTTGCCGGGTCCAAATCGCCCCAGAGACTCCCCAAGAACCCGCTTTCGCGGGGGAGGAAAGGCGGGGTACGTACCGGCATTTATGCCGCAAGTACTGGTACCGCGCTACGCCGTTGTCTTTTTCCATTACGGAGCGGAGACCGTAGCCCGCTCATGCACCATTTCGCTGATAATTTCAGTTGGCGTTTTATGGGTTGCGGTAGAAACGGACATATGGTAATGGAAAAAAGCCCAGCGTATGTCTTCTTCGCTGATATGGTGCCTAAAGGCTGACCAGTTAAATTCAATGTTCTTAAACATCGGGGTTTAACTCACCACAACATACCCAATCTTCCTACGGTGTCTACGGGGGATCGAAAACCTCCCAACTAACCCAAATACTTCTTCACAATGGCCGCCATTGCCAGATTGACGCTTTTTGCCATATCCTCGGACAGCTTTCTTACCAGTTCTTTGTTGTCCTGAGGCGCCAAATCGGCCTTGAAAAGCTCAAAAACCTCCACATCAAGGGCTTTTGCCAATTTTGAGAGTATATCCGGCATGGGAAATTTGAGTCCCCGCTCAATCGTACTTAAAAACGTAATGGACATATCCGCTTTTTCAGCTAATTTCGCTTGAGAAAGGCCTCTTTTGGCTCGTAAAAACTTGATTGTCTGCCCTAGACCGTCTTTTATAGCCTGTCCGTCCATGTCCCATAACCTTTACAACCTCTTTTATTTAAGTATAGTTTTCCCCTGTTGACAAAACTCTATTAGAATTGGTATAGTACTATTAGTGTTTGTTTTTCTTTTCGGTTCGCCGGAGAGAATTGCGGAGAAGCCAAAAACCGGCCCGTGTGGGTGGGAAAATCACGGGGCAACAGCCCCGGACAAAGAGTTTTATGTGCCATGAAATCTAAAATTTGTGGGGACGGCGGCATCCATGCTGCCGTTGCGGAACACCCGTAAATAAAGGTTTTATGAAATCCAACGCATAAATTAAAGCTTTGTTACCAAAGTAAAGGAGAAAACAATGGTAAACAAAAAAATCGCGCTTGTTTTTGCCGGAATGATCCTGATCGGATCAATCATCAGTGGATGCGCAACTGCCCCATTGGAAAATGCTGTTAAATTGGAGTTTGGCGGGACCCTCCCTCCAGAGGTTCTATCTTATTTTGATGCAAATCAACTTAAGGATATAGAAGCCAAATTTGTCGTGGTCCAGGGCAGGGCGCAGGAAACTTCAGCCGGACTGGATGCATTTTTGGGTCCGAAAGTTGTACAAGTCGCTGTTCTTATTACAGTTGGCAAGGACTATAGAATAGTACAGATGTCCAAGTATATTAAACCGTACACCGACAGTACGACTAAACAGCGTATTCCTGGAGAGCACCAGAGGTTGGACGGGATCGATATTGTACCTAACATGGCAACAAAGTACAATACACTACAAGAAGCGCAATTAGCATCCGAGATGGGCGCTTAAGTAAGTTGGCCGGGGATGTTACCTACTCCCCGGAGCCCCCACAGACCCGGACGTGCCCAATTTTCGTATTTTCAGTACGCGGTACCCGGTTCCTCTGGAATAAGTTTCGCTTAGCTTCAAAAGTGTACAATCCCGGTAACGCAGAGGCGTCGCTGTATTTTTTTGAAAAAAAAGCTTGCGTTCTGTAAAAAGTGGTGGTATCCTGTTTATACTGGATTAACGTTAATCCGAAGATGCCGGTTTCCCCAACGGGGGACTTTTTTAGGGGTGCGCGGGTTAACGTTTAGCCTTGGGATTAGCGTTTAGCCTCATAATGAGCCTTGTGCCCCGGCGAACGTTAATCCGGAAAACAAACGGGACGGAACGATGGGAATTTTGGAAGAATTGTTTGACATTAAGGGAAAAACGGCGCTTGTAACCGGCGCCGCCGGAGGTATCGGGGCCTGCGCGGCGGAGGTGTTCTGCGCTCTTGGGGCCGATGTGGCGATTGTTGATATCAACAGGGAAGCCCTGGAGGCCCAGGCGGCAAAGATGAAAGACCTTGCCGGCACTGTCCGCCCTTTCGTCTGTAACCTGGCCGACGAGTCCGAAGTTACCGGCCTTAGAGACGAGCTTATCAAAAAGCCCGGTTATGTTGATATCCTTATCAACAGCCACGGCATTGCCCGCAGGGCCAGCGCCGACGAGATTAGCGCCGAACAATTCGACGTTCTTTTGGAAGTCAACCTTCGCAGCGTGTTTCTTCTTACGGCGATAATAGGCCGGACCATGGTTAAACGGGGAAGCGGCGCCATCGTGAACATTTCCTCAACGGCGGCCCATGTTTCCATGCCGAATAACGTAAACTACGCGGCGTCCAAGGGAGGTCTTGAGGCGATGACCCGTTCCTTCGCCGGCGAATGGGCCGACAGGGGCGTCCGTGTCAACGCCATAGCTCCCGGACCCTGCAGAACCGGCTTTACCGAAACCCTCTATAAACAGGAACAGTACGTTGAAAACCTTTTAAAAAAAATCCCCCGGGGGGAAATAGCGGTCCCGCTGGACATGGTGGGCCCTATGCTGCTGCTTTCCACCAGGGCGGGGATAAACATTACAGGACAAACCCTGATCGTAGACGGGGGCTTTACCATAATTTAATTCGCGGGGGGCGACATGAGACTTAAAGATAAGATCGCTATTGTAACCGGAACACGCACGGGCATTGGAAAGGCAATTGCCCTGCGCTTTGCCCGGGAAGGGGCCAGTGTGGTTACCTGTATCCGTCCCGGTAAAGGGGGCGGGGACACGGCCGCCGAGATTAAGGCCGCGGGGGGAGAGGCGCTCTTTGTGGAGTGCGACGTTTCCATTGAGGCGGATGTGATCAAGGCCGTGAAGAAGACTATAGAGCAATACGGCCGCCTGGACATTATCGTCAACAACGCCGGGGTTAACTTTGTAAAACCGTTTGTCGAGACCGAAACCGCCGACTGGGACCGGGTTATCAATACGGATTTGCGGGGAACCTACTTTTTTTGCAGGGAAGGGATCAGGGAAATGCTCAAGACCGGCGGAGGAAGCATTATCAACATCACCTCGGTTCATACCCTCGCGGGGCTTCCCGAAGCGGCCCCCTATGACGCGGCCAAATGGGGAACCGTGGGGATGACAAAGTCCCTGGCGGTGGAATTTGCTTCCCGGAATATCCGGGTCAACGCCCTTTCTCCGGGGCTCATCGACACGCAGATCTGGAAAGATCTTATCGCCGCCGCCCCGGACAGGAAAGAATGTGAGGCGTATTGGGCTTCCAACATACCGGCGGGACGCCCCGGCGCATCGGAAGAAATTGCCTCCGCCGCGGTGTTTCTGGCGAGCGACGAGGCAAGCTACTGTACGGGCAGCAACATCATTGTTGACGGCGGCATGACGGCGCAGCTGGTAAGCCGGCAGAATTTTCAGTCCGCTTCCATAGAGGGGGGAACGCGGTAATGCCGCTTAATAATGGTTCAATCCTGGGATCAGGATAAGATATCAATTTTTTATGGAGGAGAGATTATGAAACGGGGATTTGGTATTATCGGTATTTTTATCGCGTTATTTGTCATGGCGGGCTGCGGGAATCAGACAGCCGAAACAGCATCGGCCGGCGGCAGCGATGCTTCAGGCGATCTCTACATCGGCGTGTATTGTCTGGGGAACCTTGAATATTTTTACGATCACAAGATCGGTCTAAAGGCGGCGGGCGACATGCTGGGAGTTCAAACCAAGTACACCGGTCCCGCGGACTATGACATGACCGCGATGATCAACGCTTTTGAACAGGCTATCGCGGAAAAACCAGACGGCATTATCACCTTTGGCGCCGAAGGCGTTTTGCAGCCGGTTATTGACAAGGCGGTGGACGCGGGTATTCCCGTGGTAACCGTAGACGGAGACGTAAGCGCTTCCAGGCGAATTTCCTTTGTAGGAACCGGCAGCTACGATGCCGGTCTTGTGGGCGGTAACGCTCTGGCAAAAGCTATCGGCGA
>JAISNI010000183.1 GCA_031276295.1 Treponema sp. | reverse complement strand
ATGGGTTCTTAATAGAGAGGGAATAGAAAAAGGCTTTTCAAGGAATTTTAGAGCATCCATCAATAGAATTCAAGGTTTAACTATTAAAGTTCCTCCTCTTGCCGAACAACAAAAAATTGTCGCTGAAATAGAAAAATTTGAAAGAGAAATACAAAATGCACAAGAAGTATTTGACCAGACAGCCAGCCAAAAGGAGTTATGTTTAAATAATTATCTGCGCTAAATGCGTCCAATGTTTTTCAACAGATATTTTAAACATAAAGTCTGTGCGTGAAAGCAACAACTTATACTGCTTTAGTCATGGTAATGACGGTATCTGTAGACAAAGAAGGGAAAGAAGGGTAAAGTATTCTTATTCGGGAGGGATGAAACTATGGATAACATAGAAAGACTCATGGCTATTGCCGAAAGAAAGATAGGGATACTTTTGGCAAAGAGGTTATTTTGTGTGTTGTTGATAGTGTTTGAAATTGATAAGAAAACCATTGTCGAAAAACTCAAGGTGTCCCGGCTCACCGTGAAGAAATACCAGGAATTGGTGGAGGCGGTCATAGAGGAAGTGTCCGGACTCAAGCGGAGTCTGCCGCAGGTGATGAAGTTAAAAAAAACGGTTACCGGGCACTGAAAGTTGGGTTTCTACCGGCGAAGGCGGACGGGGTGAAGCAGCAGGAGTTTGTGGAACAGAAGCTGAAACCACTGATAAAGCTGGCGAAAGAGGGAATTATCGAGCTATTTTTCGTGGATGCCTCTCATTTTGTGATAGGAGGCTTTACGGGGAGGCTATGGAGCCGGGTGAGGTGTTTTGTGAAGACGGTCAGCGGGAGGAACCGGTATAACGTACTTGGGGCGTTTAATTTTTGCCGGAAGCGGGTACGTACGGTAACCAATGAGACGTACATAAACGCCGAACAGGTAATGCTTCTTATGGAGAAGCTGCTTAAGACCTATAAGAACAAGGTACTCGCGCTGGTGTTGGATAACGCGGCGTATCAGAGATGTGCCGCGGTAACCGAATACGCAAAGGAACACGGGATAGCCTTGATATTTCTGCCGCCCTATTCACCAAATCTGAATCTGATAGAGCGATTTTGGAAGCTGGTGAAGGGGGAAGTACTGAACGCGGCTTATCACGGGACATTTGAAGAGTTTAAGAGCGTGATAGATAGTTCCATTACGGAAACGGGAGGGAAACATAAAAAGAAAGTTTCCACTCTTATATCCGATAACTTTCAATTATTTACCGATGTTTTTGTACCTGCTGTATAATGATATTCTTATGCCTAAAGCAGTATATTATACCTCGCCATACAGAGGGATGTTGCTATACTTTTAGTGATTATGTCCCTGCCTTAATCCCCTTGGTCTAACCTGGGAAAAAGCCGGTAGGCCCGGAGCGCAAGCGGAGCGGCCTTACGGCTTTTTGTCTTACTTGAATGATTTGAGAAAATTTCGGGGTGTGGTGGAAATAACGGAGATGGCACGAGAAACGTTGGAAGAGGTATTGACGGCAGCCGGACTGACGGCGGTATGGGAAGCGCGAGGAAGAATGAAAGGGAGAGCAGAGGGGGAAGCGAAAGGCTTGAAAGAAGCGCTGGAAATGCTGAGGAGCGGAAAAACGCCGAAGGAAATTGAGAAAATGTACGAAGATGTACGAAGAAAAGCGGCGGCTGTTGATGGACGAAAAGGGACCGCAGGGATACGCCTGAGAAGTTCAAGCCCACTGTCCGTGAAGTTCGGGGTAATGAAGGGGGAACCATGTATACCATAGAGAACGAGCGTATCCTTTACCAAAGCGGGGCCTGCCTGGCGGTAAACAAGCTACCCGGAGAAGCCTCCCAAGGTGCGGGTGCGGGTATGATAGACCTTCCGGCGGTTCTGGCGCGGCAATTCGGCCTTGACGCGCGGAGGGAGGGAAGGCCCGGCACGGTGCGGCAGCCGGAAATGCCACAGGCGGTTCAACGCGTGGATGTTCCGGTATCGGGCTGCTGCCTCTTTGCCTGTACGCGGGAATCCCTCTCCTGTTTGAACGCCGCCTTTGCCCGCGGGGACTGCGATAAAACATACTGGGCCGTAACGGAAATGCCCCCGCCTTCCGCCGGAATACCGGAAGAAGGCGCTCTGGTTCACTGGATACAGAGGGGCCGGGGCAATAAAAGTATAGCCTGCGATGAAGAAGGCCCGGAACGGAAAAAGGCGGTTCTCCGCTACCGCATCCTGGGGGAGGGGCGGCGCTATCTTTTTATGGAGATAAAGCTCCTGACGGGCCGCGGCCACCAGATTCGCGCCCAGCTTGCGCGGCTCGGCCTTCACATCAAGGGCGATATAAAATACGGCGCGCGGCGCAGCGAAAAAGGCGGCGGCATCAGGCTCCACGCGGCTTCACTCGCCTTCCCCGACCCCCAGCGCCCTGGGGAAAGGGTGCTGGTTTCCGCGCTTCCGCACCGGATGGACCCTCTGTGGGCCGCGCTGGTATCCTTGGCAGGGGCTAAGAGCTAATCTTTTCAATCTTTTTTAACAGCGTGAAGTCAGGATCGGAGCGGAAACGGGAATAGCCGCCCTTGCCCGCGGCAATAAGGGCGTCCGTGTCGTATTCCAGAGAGGCGATTCCCTCGCTGAGGGTATTGCCGATATAGGGCGCAAAGAGGGTCCCGTAAAGGGTATTGTGCTAGCAGCCTGTTGCACGTGTGGATTTTTTGCATATTCATGCAAAAAATCCCGATTATCGGGGCTACTTATGCAGTTTGCAAGGTATAAAAATTCACTTTCGTGAATTTTTATACAATTTATGCGCGAAGCGCAACAAACTGCCAGGCCGCGTTGATCTCTATGTTTGCCTTCTTCCGTTTTTTCACCCTCACGCTCATCCTCGAATAGTGGACGGCATGTCCGGGTAAAGCAGGTCTATTTTTTTAAACGACAGGGGAAAGGCTGTTTCGGCGATGTTCATTTCCGACAGCGCCCAGATCGATCCGGCCTCTTTATCGAAACCACTGTGCAGATAGGTCCATTTAAGGTTAGCCGTCCGGCCGTGGGGCGGCATAGCGGCTCCGTCAATGATATGCCCCGGCCCGAAGTTAGGGAAACAGGGAAAATTCCCCGCGAGATTATACAGAAGATTCCCCTTCCAGAATGAGCCGTGCGCCTGTTCCGAAAATGCCTCGCCGGAATTGGAGCGGAACCAGGACAGCCAGTGGGCATTGATGCCGCCTCCCGGGGTATAGGATAATTCGGGAATCATCCCGCCCAAATCATCGGAGAGCACTTTAAGTATGCCGTTTTCTAAAACCGTCGCGTCGCGCTTTCCCGCTTCCCTGATCCTGCATACCGATATTTTGCCGCCGGCCGTCATAGCTACCGGCGCTTCTCTATTTGGGGAGATGAACGGAGAAACGCGAGGAGCGGTTCCTCCCAGGAAGAAGCGCCGCGCCCCTGGTCCGCAAAACGCCGGTAGAGCGAAAGGATATACTCCCGTATCTTCCCCGCGTTGCCGGCGTCTAGCAGTCTGTTGCACGTGTGGATTTTTTGGGGTTTTACGTGCGAAGCGCGACAAACTCCTAGGGCGTCCGGTTGGATAAAAAGCCCGTCCGTAAACAGGGACGCCTCTTCATCCTGAAAAAGCTCCGCATCGAAGCGCGTCATGGCGTACATGGCCGCGGATATACAGTTGACGCTGTGCTGCTTGACGTAGAGCACCGCCTCGGTAATGTCAAGGGCGCCGCGCCGTACCCGTTCAATAAGGGAAGCGTTCGTATCGGCCTCCCCCAAAACAAGAAGAATCTCCCGCAGCTTGGTGTAGGTACGGATAACCACCATTACATGAAGGCTGGGAATGCACATAAGATGGGGGTCCATGGCATGAATGACGGCGAAACGGGGCCGGCCTATGTAGAAGGGGCGTCTGGTAGTCGAAAGATTCTTTCTATATACTTCCGCCGCGAACGTGTAGAGCCTCCCCATCGATTCAATAAAGTCAAGAACCGCCGCTTCCGCGCGCCGCCCGTAGGTTTTAAGGAGAAAACCCACAACCCGCACCCAGAATGCGGTAAAATCCAGGTAAACGGCAATGCGGCGGGGTGTAAACGGGATACGTTCATCCAGCGGGTGATCCACGCGGGAAACCGGTATACGGCCGGGAAACAGCGCCGCCCTGTACTGGAGAAAGAAAAAATTCCTGAGAATAGACGCAATACAGCGCCGCGCCGCTTTACGCAGCCGCCTGTTTGCAAGCGTCCTGATGCAGGTGAACCCAAGAGGCTCCCACGGCTTATCTGTGCTATATTTGTTACTATATTTTTGCAAGGGAACTCCAGTATATCCGGTAATTGTTCATTATATCTTCTACATATCTTCTATAGAAAGCCCAAAACGATAAACAGGGCAGCAATAATCTAGGTAATATGTTAGGTAACAATCAAACAATATCAACCATTATTTTATTCGTGCTGAGGGGTTTAATACCCTCTATTTCTTCCTGCTCCGGTATTCCCTCGGCGATACGCCCGTATTCTTCTTGAATATAAAGCTGAAATAGTGGGGATCGCTAAAGCCCGTCTCGCCCGCTATATCGGCGCTTTTCATGGTGGTGTTGGTTAGAAGATGTTTTGCCTTTTCGATGCGTATTCCGGTAAGGTATTCGATGAAGTTCTCGCCCGTCTCCTGGGCAAAAACCGTGCTCAGGTGGTTGGGGCTTATCCCGACGTGCGACGCCACGGTATGAAGGGAAATATCCTCCTCGCGGTAGTTCGCGTCTATGTACTCCTTCGCCTTCAGGATCACCGACCGGTAGCGGCCCTCAACGCGGGAATTGCGGAATTCCAGCACCGCGTCAAAAAGCGCGTGTATCCTGCCGTAAAAAATTTCCCAGGAAGCGATGGTCTTCTGCATTTCATACTGATTGAGGCTAAAGGGGATAAGCTCTTTCACCGCTCCCCCCAGTTCCTCAAGCACTTTGGACGCCGCCACGATGATCTCTCCAAGGATAAAGTATTTAAGCATCTGGTTTTCATCGTCATTGAACAAATGCGCGTATTCCCCGATAATGCCGTCGATGTCTTTCTTCGAGGCATAGCGGAACCGTGCCTGGAGTATATCCCGGTCTACATTGAGTAAACCCGTGCCGTCAAACACACCGTCGTCAAAGTTCAGATCCGCACCGTCCGATATTTGAAAAAGGCCCAGCGCGCTTTGGTGGTTCAGAATCTGTTCCGCCCTGAAATATGATTTGCCGATCTCTCCAATCCTCTCCACACAGGCGCCGATGCCGGCGGCAATTTTACATTCCGTGTTGCGTTCCGCCTCGTACTTGATGGCCTGGACGATAGAGTAAACCGAGTCCTCGATTGACTCCGCCGTATCCAGGGAGCCGGGCAGGTCGTTCAATTTCATGGAATAAGACCTTTCCGCGCGCTCTCCGTTCTGAAAGCTCCCCTTGATCAGCACGACCTGTTTCCGCTCATCCTTGCGGAAAAGGATCACGTTGGGATACTTTTCCGTAATGGAACGGATGATCATATTAACCTGTAAAAGCCGGGAATCGGGGGAGTGATGCGGGGAATCGTTCCGGCTGCTGTTCCCGTTGACCAGGTAAATGCCGATCACCGCGGTAATATAGGAACGGGCGATAAGATCGAGCCCCAATTCGCGGGCCTTTTCCAGCGCGTTGGTCATGGGTATCTTGCCGTTGATAAAATCGCAGAGCCACTGATCGCGCAGCACGTCCGAATGGGACTGTACCACCGCCTTGAGGTGTTCTATGCTGAGGAGTTTTTCCTTTTCCTCGTCAATGCGCCGCGCGATTTTTTCCAGAGCCCCCAGCATATCGCGGGAAGATACCGGCTTTAAAAGATACTCTTCAATGCCGATAGATATGGCTTCGCGGGCGTAGTCAAATTCATCATGCCCCGAAAGGATAATTATCTTTATCCAGGGGAGCGTTTTCTTCACGATCCTCGAAAGGCACAGGCCGTCCATAAAGGGCATTCTGATGTCGGTAATAAGTATGTCCGGTTTTATATCCTTGATAATGGAGAGCGCCATTTCGCCGTCCGGGGCTTCACCCACCAGCATGAACGGCGTTTTTTCCCAGGGGATGTTGTTCCGTATCCCCTCCCTGACCACGATCTCGTCTTCAACAAGAAACACCTTATACATTTACCGATACCTCCGGCACCCGCAGGTTCACGGTCGTCCCTTCACGGTACACACTGGTTATTTCCAAAAGGTCCTGCCGGTTATAGTAAAGTTCGAGCCTTCTGCTCACGTTGTAAAGGCCGAATATCAGATTCGACGTTTCGCTGCCTGAATAGCTTTTCATCTCGTTTTTGATGGTTTCAAGATGTTCCGCCTTCATGCCTATACCGTTATCTTCCACGCTGAAACACAGACAGCGGGCTTCCTGCCAGCCTCTCACCTTAATAGTACCCCTGCCGCGCTTGTTTTTTATACCGTGATAGAGGGCGTTTTCCACCAGGGGCTGGAGCAGCAATTTTAAAATGATCTTTTCTTCCATGCTGCATTCGTATTCGATAGAATAATCCAGAATATCGCGGTAACGTATCTTCTGTATCGTTAAATAATTTTCTATATGGTGGAATTCATCACGGACCGAAAGCCACTCGCTGCCGCGGTTAAGGGAAAGGCGGAAAAAATTGGAAAAGGCGCGTGTAATGGCAACCACTTCTCCGAACTGCTTGCCCTCGGCAAGCCAGATGATGGAATCCAGCGTATTGTAGAGGAAATGAGGGGTTATCTGGGCTTGCAGGGCCTTCATCTCGGACTTTTGAAGGTTCCGCTGTTCCTGTATGTTCGCCTCGACAAGCGCCTTGATCTTGCCCGCCATTGTGTTGAGGTTTTCCGTCAGCGTGCCGAACTCCTGCACCTGGGGGTCCTCCGCGCGTGCGGAAAGGTCGCCGTCGGCAATACGGCCCGACAGAGAGACCAAGGTCTTGATGGATGTATCCACACTGGAGGTTACGGAACTCTGCATGAAAACGGAAAAGATCGTTACAAAGAAAATGATTGCCAGTTCAAGCGCGCCTATAAAAAAAGTCCGCCGTTTTATAAGCTCGTTGGCCTGGGCCGCGGATTCAATTTCCAATACAATAAAATCCTGTAATATTTCCGTTACCAGCGCCGCCACGGCGCGTATCTCGTCAAGGATGCGCTCGTTCTCGATAACCGGATAGGATTCTTCCATCTGGACTTTCAGGCGGTCGACATAGCGGGTCAGCGTATTCATAGCGCGGACGGCCACTTCCAGATGCTGGCGGTTTTTCAGCGTACTGGTACCCATGATGTCATTGATCCGCGCATTGATGTCTTCGATAATCGCGTACTGCTTCCCCGCGGCAAAAGGTTTATTGCCCGCGACCGTATCCCACAGTTCATTGCTTATATCGGCTTTTACAATTTGAATAAGCTGGTTGGTTTTATCAACGCTGGTGATAAGCTGATCATAACTCCAGGTATTGAGCATGAAACCGGCTATGCTGAGCAACAGGGGGATGAGCATACAGGCAATGATCACGACGTGGGATGTCTTAATAGTACGATTGATGCTGGAGCCGATAAAGAAAGGTTTAATACGGCTCAGTATCTTGCCGTACCGGCCCGCCATCAGTATCCCCTCGGTTCCAGGGAGGAAAGGTCATCCCCTTCGGTAAAAACGGTTTCCTCTACATGGATAAGCCGGGGGATGGGCTCTCCCCGCGCAAGCTGCCGGGCAAGGGCGATGATCTGGGGCCCCTGTTTGGGGTTGCATTCAATAACGCAGTTCACTTCCCCGCGATTGAGCGCGTCAATCGCGGCCTGTTCCGCGTCAACCGTTATAATGATTATATCCTTACCGGGAAGCAGTTCCTTTTCCCGCATCGCGTCCAGAACCCCCAATGTCATACCGTCGTTATGGGAGAAGATAACGTCAATATCGGCATAGATAGGCAGAATGGTCCGCATCAGTTCGTACCCCTTGGATCTGAGAAAATCACCGGATTCGCTGTAGATGATTGTGAAGCGCGGATGATCCGCAAGAACTTCGCGGAAACCCCGGGCCCTGCCGGAAGCGGCTGAAGAGCCTATAGTCCCGCTTAGTTCAACGATACGGATTGGCTCGTTGTCCGGCGCGGCGGTTTCATGGGCGTCCGCCGTAGTACCGCCGCCAATATCGCCGGCGCCGGTACCGGAGGCCGCGTTAAATTTTTTTAAAAGATACCGCGCCGCTTCCCGCCCTTCCCGTATACTGTCCGTACCTATATACCCCGCATAGAGGTTCTCGTCCTGTATGTCGATTTTTCTGTCCGTTACCAGGACGGGTATGCCGGCTTCCCGCGCCTCCCGCAGCACGTTGTCCCAGCCGGAGGACACAATAGGCACAAAGGCTATCACGTCAACCTGATACGCAATAAAAGATCGTATTGCCTTGATCTGGTTTTCCTGTTTCTGTTCGGCATTGGAAAAGAGAAGCTGCACGCCGCCGCCGGCGGCGGCCTCCTGTACCGAAAGGGTATGGCGCTTCCGCCACGCGCTTTCCGCCCCTATCTGGGAAAACCCCAGGAGCAGCCCCTTTTCCTCATGTTTTTCCGCAGCCCGTGCATCCGAATCCTTTTTCGGCCCCACGCAGGCGGCCAGGACGGCGCACGCAATTACTACAAGCGGCAGTTTCATTATCTTCATCCTTCTTACACGGGCAGCAAGCCGCGGCCCCACGCAGGTTAATCCCAAAAATTCCGGAAGTATTTCCCGAATGCCTCAAAACCCTCCTGCGCCCTTTTACCGATTACCTCGGTATCGTAATGGACATCATAATAGTGGACCTGCCGTTTTTTATACCGGTACTTTTCAGGTTCTTTGTTGTCAAGGTTGGGATCGTCCGAAATACATACCGCAAGGCCCGGCTCCAAACAATCATAAACGTAATCAACCCGCTTATTCTCTATGCTCTTTTCATGGGGGTTTCTCAGCCCCCATTTCCTGCAAAACGCGTCCCGGCGTTCTTCACTTTTCCAGTTATCGTATTCAAGTTTCCACTCAAAGGCAAAAAGAATCTCCTGCAAGATACGGTTCCACGCTTCTTCCCCGCCGCCCAGTATTTTCCCCTCCCGAACGGCCTCGTCATATTCTTCCCGGTTTTTCCATTCATTTTTATTATATTCGGAAAAGCAGCCGGGATGCCCGCGCCGCTTCCGTGCGATAAAAGCCTTTATACGGGGGTAGATCCACCGCGCCATGCAGGAATCCATGCCCCACAGATCGATGTCCGCGAGGTGATCCGAACGGAAAATACGTTGAAACGTATACCTGGCATTATACCAGCAATTTTCCGCATGAAATTGAAGAAAGCCGAAGACGGAAAAACGGCGTTTTTTAGGCTTATCTACATCATTTTCATCATTTTCATCATCTACATTATCTACATCATCTACATCGAAAAAGAATCCCGTCTCGTCCTCAAGGACACCCTCAAGGGCTTTTTCTTCCTCCGCGGAAAGTCTGGAAGGTATTTTCATCTGCTGTTCCTTTTCATTACCGGTACATGTACCGGTTCATATACCGGGCGCGCCAACACAATCCTGGTAATTGTATGGTCAAACTACCCTGCTCTCCGCACTGGCGGCGTGGGCCGCAAGCCCTTCGGCGCGGGCGACGGCGGCCGCGGCCAGCCGCGCCTCTTCAAAGCCCGCGCCGGGTACACAGCGGAGGCTGGTTACCGTTTTAAGGAAATGCCGTACCGAAAGGCCGCCCGTAAAGCGCGCGGCGCCGGAGGTGGGCAGGGTATGGTTTATGCCTGCCGAGTAATCACCCAAGGCTTCCGCGGAGAGCATACCGATAAAGAGCGAACCGTAATTTTCCAGCCGGGGTATCCAGTCTTCCGCGTGTTCAACCTGGAGTTCCAGATGCTCGGGCGCGATAGCGTTGGCTATACGCACCGCTTCTTCCAGGGTACGGTAGATGATGATAAGCCCCTCCTCAAGCGAAGCCCGCGCCGTTTCCGCCGTTGAAAGGCCCGCAAGCCGTTTTTCAACGGCCGCGGCGATGCGCTCCGCCCATGCTCCGCCGGGAACCAGAACCCTGGCCCTGGCATCCCGGTCGTGTTCGGCCTGGGCAAGCATATCCGCGGCGGCAATATCCGCGCTTTCAAGGCCGGGGAAGGGGCTTTTGCCGTCGGTGATGATAAGCACGTCGGTGGGGCCCGCCGCGAAATCTATACCCGCCTGCCCGAACAGGAGCCGCTTGGCGGCCGCCACATACCTGTTGCCCGGCCCGGCGATAATATCGGCACGGGGAACGGTTTCCGTGCCGAAGGCAAGGGCCGCGATAGCCTGGGCGCCGCCGACGGCAAAGACGCGCTTGACGCCGGCCAGATGCGCCGCCGCGAGTATACGGCGGTCCGGCAAGCCGTCCTCCGCGGGCGGGGACGCCAGGACAATCTCACCCACACCGGCAACCGCGGCGGGAACCGCCCCCATCAGGACGGAGGAGACCAGCGGGAAGCGTCCGCCCGGCGCGTAGATACCGGCGCGCTTCATGGGGATATGCCGCTGGCCGGTAAAAAGGCCCGGGGACATTTCATACTCAAAATCGGTACACTGCGCTTTCTGCAGTTCCGCAAAACGCCGTATATGATCGGAGGCCAGGCAGAGCGCCGCGGCCAGTTCCGGTTCATCCCTGTGCAGGCGGCGCCAGGCTTCTTCACCGGCCCCCTCCGGCGCTTCCGGCTTTTCAGGCGAGCATCGGTCAAAACGCGCGGCATAGCGCCGCAGGGCGGCATCCCCCTCCGCCTTTACCGCGGCGATTATCTCCAATACAACGGCGTCAACATCCCCCCGCCCCGCGCCCGGCGCCTCCCGGTACAAATCGAATTCTTCAGCCTGCATTATCTTCATATAATCCCCGTCTCATCCCCGCCTATCCAGGTTATGTGGACATCTTCATTTCCACGTGGTGTAGTTTATTGCCCGCGGTTTTATGTATTTTTCTGATAATGTCTTCCTCTTCCTTAGAGGTTAAGCTCCTCTGGTATTCAGGGCGCATGACCGCCCCGTCCACCAGCGCGTAATAGAGAATCTCCCCCCTGATCCATACCTGTACAATCTGTATTTTTGAATAGCCGTTTGCTTGCAGCCGTTCTATCAAAGCATCATAGACGCTCTTGTTGTTCCCGTCAAAAACAGTAAAAATATACTGGCTGCCGTGGGAGATCTTGTATTTGTTCCTGACTATGTAATTCGTTATAAGTACCAGTGAACCGGCCGCCTGGCCGGTAAAAAAAACATACCGGTCCGTGTGCAGATCTACCTCGAAGGGCCGGTAAAGCGCGCTGACATTTACTTTGAGCGCAGTCAAACCCTGGATAATCGCCACCATGTCGTAGAAAACGCTGCAAACATCGTTGCAGTCCCACGCGCTGAAAAAGATACGGGAAGCGCTCCGGTATCTGAGCTTATACGGGCAGCCCAGAAGTATGCCGCGGAGAATTTTTTCGTTTTTGTTGGCATGGTATTTGTAATTGACCCAATACGTGCTGTCCTCTTCGGCATTCTGACCCGCGGCGGGGATGTCCCCGGCGCTTAGGCTCTGAATGATCTGTTGGGCTATCTGTTTTTCAATGTCGTTCATAACCAGAATATTTTCGCCTCGCATAGTTTCCTCCTGCTTGGTATACCTATCGGGATAGGGCATATTTATTATAACCGTACTTTGCATTTTTTTCCAGATGCCCCCGGGGTGCCAGGCACCAGCAATTCGGAGGAGCCGGGCCTTTCCCTCAAGCCGGTTGGTTTGGGGAAAGCCTCGTTATTCACACATGACAAAAAAGGTGCCAGGCACCCTTTTTGCTTGACGTTTTTTTGTTTTTATGTTAAGGTGTCCGTATTCCGGTGAGCATACAAATAGCAGGCCCCCCTGCGAATAAGGCGAAAAGGGTGATTTATTCTTGTAGTTTTTTGCGTAATTTAGAGTTGGGGGGGGGGGGGGGCGCGCGGGGGCGGGCGCCGGGGGGGGGGGGGGTGGTGTTGTTGGGGGTGTAGGGGGCTGAGACTACAAGGGGCTTGGG
>JAISNI010000134.1 GCA_031276295.1 Treponema sp. | reverse complement strand
GTAACGATCCGTGTCGCCCCTGATATTCTGGAAAGCTATAAAATGATGGGGGATGGCTATACCGGCATCATGGCCGATGTCCTAAAATACGCTGTTAATAATCCCGATATTCTTACCGCAGCCACAAAATAACCCAGTGAAGCCCTGCCAGCAGGTTACTTAGTAACCCGGCTCCCTCCGGCCCGCCTGCGCCCCTTTCGGCGCATCCTGCGCCCCTTTCGGCGCATCCTGCGCCTCAACCCCGGCAGGCTTCCGCCTTACCGGGGCACGGGGCTCCGGTTCAAATCCAGCCATTGATCGCTGTATGTTACGTTTTTGGACGATACTGGATTTGTATCACTGTATATTTTTCCATGTTTCATCATATTTCACAATTCTTTATATTACAAAGAAATAATAAATACCATTTTCACTATCTTGTATTGTATTTCACTTTATTATATATTATTTTGTAGGCAATACGTAGGCATAACGTAGGCTCTTGAACTTACTACTTATTCGGTACCTTCCGTACAGAAAAGGGAGAAACAATGGGAGTAAAGATACGAATAAACAGGGGAAAAATTTATTTAGACATTCATGTAAACGGGCGGCGGAAATGGGAATCCCTGCATTTATCCGTCTCCACCGATAAACAGCAAAACAGGGAAGTCATGCGCCTGGCCGAAATATGCCGGTCAAAACGGGAATCCCAGATGGTAAGCGGGGAATGGGGACTGCTGGACCCCGTAGGCAGTAAAAAAACTCTCTACACATACCTAAACGAATTAGGGGAAGGCCGGAGTAAGCAAAAAGACCGAATAGTCAAGGTTAAACCTTATCTTGAAGAATATCCTGGGGGTACAGCTATACAGATTGGACAAATAACAGAGAGATGGTTTTTCGGTTTCCAGGAATACCTTTTGAAAAACAGCGGGCTGTCAAAATCGTCGGCAAATTCCTATGCGGCCGCCGTACGGATGGCGCTTAGAAAAGCGGTTCAGGATGGAATTATCCCCCGGAACCCCGCGGTAGCGGTTAAATCCATTTTTGTACCGGAGACTGACAAAGTGTTTTTGAACAGCGAGGAAATTCAACGGCTGGCACATACCCCCATGGGAGGAGAGCTGGGGGCCGATGTACGCCGGGCGTTTCTTTTCGGTTGTTTTTCAGGTCTGCGTGTTTCAGATCTCAAATCCCTTATCTGGGGTGATATAGAGCATAACCCCCTGCAAATAGTTAAACGGCAAAAGAAGACCGGAAACAAGGTCTTTATTCCTCTGCATGAATCCGCCTGGCAGATTGTGAATGACGGGGCTATTCATGCGTATACAGAACTGGTATTTCCCCGGCTGGGCTCAATTAAGAGCTCGGTAAACGATTATCTTACCCGGTGGGCGGCAAAGGCAGGGATTGATAAACACATAGGCTGGCATACGGCCCGGCACACCTTCGCGGTCCTATCCCTGGAAAACGGCGCCGAGATTTACACGGTTTCAAAGCTCCTGGGCCATACGAATCTGAAGACCACCCAGGTTTATGCCCAGGCGACCGACAAGATGAAGCGGGACGCGGTGAACGCGCTGCCCCGGATTGAGATCGAGTGAGGGCATAGAAGATGAATGAGAGAATGAGACCCGTATTGACGTACGGAAGAGGCATGCACCTTTTTGCCAGGAAATCCATCGAAAAAGAATTGGGAGTAAAAAACCCGGAGGATGTATACCGGGCATGGAAAGACGGAAAGATAAATGAAAATACAGCATGGAGGTATTACATCGGTATTATCGATTCAATCCTTGCCGGGGATACGCACATGGAAAACATCGGTATCAGGCGGGAATTAAGAAAGGCAATCGAATTTGTGGAGGAAATAGATCCGGGGAGTTATAAAGATATATTTGGCGATCTTGGCGATTTGCCTTTTAGTATAGAGGCGCAGGCCCCGGAAAGGATGGAATATGCTAAGGAAAGTCAATCAAAGCAAGAAACACAGCCACTAGAAAAAACACACCCCTCTCAATGCAATGATAAAATACTGAAAATAAAGCAAGAATTGAATGCAGAGGGAAAGTTACTAGATGATTTAATTACAGTACCTTCAAGCGCAGGACTTGAAAAAATAGTAGAAAAATACTGGGAATATTTAGAGAACGTTGTACCTGAAATGTTTACAGAGTTTATCTGTCAAAAAAAAGGCAAGCCTTATTCTATGAGTTCAATTCGCGAAGCGATAAAAAGGACAAAACCGATAAAGAAATACAAAAATAAGCCCAAAAAATAAGAAAGATATTTTTTGGATATTTTTTGGATATTTTTTAGTAATTTTCCGGCAACTTTTCAGATACTTTTTAGTAATTCAA
Source organism: Treponema sp. (assembly GCA_031276295.1). Lineage (GTDB taxonomy): Bacteria > Spirochaetota > Spirochaetia > Treponematales > Breznakiellaceae > JAISNI01. The sequence continues at coordinate 2,140 of JAISNI010000134.1, read as the reverse complement.
TAAAATAAAACAAGCCATACAATCCAACTATAAATCACACTATAGGGGGGGGTAAAATGGCCGAGACCGCGCAAAAGCCGCTTAACGTAAAGGAAGCCGCAGAATTCTTAGGATTGAAACCGTCTTATGTTTACAATCTGGTGCATTTCGGACGACTGACGGCGTATAAGCCGGGCGGCAAAATCCTGTTTTTCAAACGGGAGGATCTTGAGCGATACGCTTTCCGGAACCGAAAAGCTGCCGATTACGAGCTTGCGGAACGAGCCGACCGGGCGTTGGGGTAAAGGCCATGAATCTCCAACTCAAAAGCCCTGGTCGCGGCAGGTTCATGAGAGAGCTCTCTTCTTACGATCCGCGCGACTTCCAGGGGGCTTACTATTACGAACGTTGCCTCTTAAGCTGTTTGTTAGCCGGGGCGGCGATACCGGCAGGTATTACCGCCGAAACATTACTGATCCCCCGTCACAAGGTGATTTTCGAGGCGATTCGCGAACTAGCCGGAATGGGTATCCGGGGCAACATCGGGGCGGTCGTGACGTGGTTGGATAAAATTGGGCTTCTGGAAAAGGCCGGCGGCGAAGACTATGTCTGGGAGGTCGAATCGGTTATTGGCATACCGTCGGCCGTAACCGCGTTCGCCGTTGAGGTACGGCGCCTAGCCCTGGCGAGGATTTGACCATGAGCGAAGTCGTCGCACTGCAGCCCGAGGATCAGGAACATCTCGATGAATTAATCGGAAAATATGTCTTTGATGGGGGGATGTCCAGAATTGAGGCCGAAGACCGGGCATTACGGGAAATCCTGGAGGCACGGCAAAAGGAGGCGGGGGGCAAGAAAAAAGACCCCTTCCGCTTCCTCCGCATTGGCGATCTGGAATTAACCCCTCCCCGGTGGCTGGTAAAGAATTTTCTTGAGGCGGGCAGCTTTTGCGAAATCTTTGGAGACCCCGGATGCGGAAAGTCTTTTCTAGGCATTGAACTGGCCTGCCGGGTCGCCACGGGAACGCCGTTTTTTGGTTTTGAGGTAAAGAGTCCGGGGCCGGTTTATTACCTGGCCGCCGAAGGCCGGGGCGGGCTGCTGCGGCGTTTTCACGCCTGGGCTGTGGCGAGGGCACAATCCATCGCCGAGGCGCCGATTTTCCTAAATGAAACACCGCTTTCTCTCGTTGACGAAAAATCTGTCGGAGACGCGGTAACCGCCCTCAAAAAAATGTCGGACGAACTAAAAACCACTCCCAGTCTTATTGTTTTGGACACATGGAGCAGATGCCTGGCCGGCGACGACTCAAGCCCCGAGGACGCCGCCTTAGGGGTGGCCGCGGTTGATAGGCTGCGAGCCTGTTTTCCCGATGTCGTTGTAGTGGTGGTCCACCACACCGGAAACGGAATCAAAGACCGCAGCCGCGGCTGGTCAGGACTCCGGGCGGCGGTGGACACCGAATTTTTAATGACGAAAGGCTCTGACGGGATAATCAGGTTGTCGTGCACGAAGAACAAGGAGGGTGAGGCGGTCGAACCGATGGCTTTTAGTACGGTGGGGATTGATTTGGGGATTGTTAATGATGAGGGCGAGCCGGTTTACTCCGCCGTTTTGTCCGAACAGGATTATACCGATCCGCCAGCCGGAAAGTCCCCGGCGGCCGGTAAAAATCAAACCCTGGGTGTCGAGCTGCTTCAAAAAATTGTTGTCGAATATTCTCCGTTACCTGTGCCGCTTGGTATATGGCGGGAACGCTTCATTGCGGCGGGGGGAGTCCGAACCCGGTTTTATGAACTCAAAAATTCTCTAACAAGACGAGGGAAAATAAAGGTTACAGAGGATGGTCATGTTTCCCTTTTGTTTTAGTCCCGGTCCGGGGGGCTGTAAAAGAAGTACAAAAACAGCCGGTTTTGGGGTACCGGCAGGGCGGTTTTTGGGTTTTGCAGCCGGATGGCACGGGAAAATGGGGTGGATTTTCCTAATCCACTGAATATCCGGTTGTTTTTCCCGCTCTTACGAATAATACAGACAGAGCTCTCCCTTAACACGAACCGGAAGGTATCAATCGGTCTGTGTTACGCGGTTTTTTGTTTTAACGGGTGCAGCGATGTACCGCACCGGCCCTGTTGTATCTTGTGATGTAGTTTATTCACATTATAGC
>JAISNI010000096.1 GCA_031276295.1 Treponema sp. | reverse complement strand
CATTTTTCTTCTCCAGGTGAAATCCTTCGGGCTTTTGCGTGACCGGTTGAGAAACCCCAGGCTTTCGACAAGTCGCTTAATTGCCTCGAGGACTTTACGACTGCTTGTAGCTGTTTTTTTCCCATTTTACTTTCCCTCCAGGTTTTTACCTTACCACAATTTTCCCTCTGGATAAAGTCCTTAACTTGTTGACATTGTTTGGGAATAATAATATAAGGAATTTAGTGATACCAAATGGAATAACATCAATAGACCGTGAAGCATTTAGCTATAATCCTATTTATAGTTTTACAATACCTGCCAGCATGGTATCAATTGGATATCATGCCTTTGAAAATACCAATATCAAAAAAATTGAAATCCATGGTAGTACCGAGAAAAATATTGATTCAGATATTTTTGGTTTTGAGGAACCAGAATTTATAGCAATCATTATTGATGATAATGTGCAATGGTATATTCCATTTGGGGAAGGGTTTTGGAATTATTATAATTCACAAGGTAGACGGGCCGGGATATATATATAAAAAAAGGTCCAATTTGGACTATTGGGACTCAGGCCGAATTTGATCAAATAAAATAAAAGTAGGCCGTACTGCATATAACAGGACTGTTTACGCTTCGTCGCCAGTAGGCGGCTCGGCCTCCGCGTCGGCTCTGGTCTTGCGTTGCGCACAGACCTTCGGTCTGAACATTCCCGCGCCGTTGCCCCGGCACAGTTTGCCAGGCCCTGGTCTTTGCTGCGCAAAACCCTTATTCGGGCCGCCAAAGCGTCGTAAACCACCGGAACGTTATGCGCCATTTTTTGAAATTTTTTACAGATATTTTTTCAATGTCAACAAGTTAAGCAAATGTGACATAAAAAAAGGTCCACTGATTACGCAGATTACACGGATTTTTGTATCAAAGTCTTCTTAAATCTGTGAAAATCAGTGTAATCTGTGGACATAAATTCTTAACTTGTTGACATTGGATATTTTTTAAAAACACTTAACAAAACCATACAGTCAATAATATAGACAAAATAGGGGGGTATGAAAAAGTTTTTATTCTTGGGTACATTATAGTGACCGTTTCTCTTTTTGTTGGTGGTGGCAGTCACCGGGAAGTAGAGAAAACAAATCTAAAAGTTACATTTGCACCTGGAACCGAACAATCAGAATTTATAAATACATAAGCGGTGAAAATCCTGTTTCTGTTGTACTCAATGGAAAAATTCTCGCGCAATGTTTTCCCCCACGACTAGATGAATATGGCAATTTGTCTCTTGATGATGAAGGTAATGCAATTGAGGATGGAATTGAAAAAATATTTGTTCAGGATGGATCTTGTACTATAGAGTTCATTGTCAAGGAAGGGATATATCCAAAAGAGGGTGAATTTTATTGGCGTCCCCTAACAAAGACTACTAAGACATTTAATGTACAATCAAGTCGTATAACACTTGAACTAAGAGTAGATCCCTCGAAGCGTCTTGATATTACGCAAAAAACCGAGAAGAACGTTCCATCTGATTCTACATCATTAACTTCTTCGGTGGAGAATAATAGCGGTATTGAGGAAGCCATTAATTCTGCTGGAAATTTATTACAGAGCAAACTTCCAGAAAATTCAATTATAGATTCGATTTGCCGGGTAGAACCGGGCGATCACCCACCCGGAACCCCCACAGATCCGGACGTGCCCAATTTTCGTACCGCGGGTACGCGGCATCCGGTTCCTCAAAAAAAGTTTCGCTTAGCTCCAGGAGTGCGTTATTCTCCCGGCCACTTCCTCCCGACAGTTCTTTTTCCCGGGGCAGCCCTTCCCTCCGTTTTAAGACCGGGTCCCTTCGCTACGGTTCCCCTGTTTCTTCGGGCTTCCGCCCTCCGGTAACTATGGCTACCCTACGACTACTGACCGCCCTTTCCCGCTCACTTCGTCTTCTTTCACTCGCGGGTACTGCGGGTTCGCTCCTCTCCTTCGTATCGCCTCATCTTCCCTGATTAGGCCTCTCCTGCCCCCGGAGCTGAGCCTGAGCCCGGAACTCTTCTATTCCGCTTGCCCTTCGCGGTTTTTTTCCCCAGAGACGGTCAGTCCTCTCACGTCCCCGTATGACCTGCTGTACCTATGTCCCGCTCTCACAACAGCGAAGGCCTCTCGCGTTATTACTTCTTTCGTGGCTCTATGACGCGGCTTTTGCGCTCGCTGTCTTCGGACCTCCGGTCCGCCGCTTCACAAGCTTTGTCGCCAAAACCCACACATCGGACCTTTGGTACGCACTCGCTTCCGGCGGCTCGCTGCGCCTTCCCGGATGAGGCGCACAAGTTTCCCTGTGGTCTCATTAGTATCACGACAGCAATAAAACCGCAGGTTTTTCCACGAAGGAAGAGGTGAGGGCGATGGAACGCGCAAGGGATTGAAGCGGTATCCTTTTGCCCGGTTATAGGGTGTTGGGCAAAAGATACAAGCGTAAAGCCCGGTTTTTTGCGGCATTTCCAAACTGGGGCCGCAAAAAATGCGCCCAGATTAATAAATGCGCAATTACAATCATGTCTGGATACTATCAGCCTGTTGCACTTGTGAATTTTTTGGGGTCTTGTACGCGAAGCGCAACAAACTGCTAGTACATGGGTCCGGAACATTCACGATGGGCGGCGGGGTGTCATTTACGGGTCAAACGCGGACAGTTCTTTGAGAAATACCGCCGGCAGTGATCAACGCTCGATATCGTTCCTTTGTGCGCCCGAAGGGGAGAAAGGAGAAGATGGTATACCAGAGGTAGTAGGGGATGTCTGACCCCTACCCCCATCTATAGCGTAGCCTGCCCTGACGATGCCCGCCGCATCTCCCCGCTTCCCGCCCGCTCCGACACCGTCTTCCATCCCTCATTGCTCATTAATACCGCGCCCGCCGAAATACCTCATTTTAAAATGTAACCGAAGGGCTGGTTGCCTCATTTAGAAAAAAGTAACTTTAGGCCGCCGGTTTGCTTCCGGAAGGAAAGGGCCGGGTGGCAACGGCTTCCCGTAACGCGAGGATGGCCTTGTTGACAGTGTGCTGTAACCGAACCGGATTGTAAAGTCCGTAAAGCCGGATGAGTTCCGCTTTTATCTCAGGCGGGAGCGCGTTCGATTCCAGAAGACGCCGATAGGGGCTTCGGGGCTCGTCGTAGTTTTTGATCTCTTTGGACCCGACCTTGACTTTGCTTTCGAGCTTCTTGGTAGGCAGGAAGACAGTGAGGAGAGGGACCAGAGAGCGATAAACCCCGGTAAGGCAGGACTGGAGGGCGGCCCCTTCCAGGCGGTCATAGCCGATATCCTCGCGGACAACGGCGCCGGTTTGTTGTTCTACGAGGCGGGTGTGATTTTTTTTGTGGTCTCGTGAGCGGGTAAAGGGGATAGGGCAGGCGGGGTTGCGGCGCCAGTCGGAGATGACCTGGTTGATAAATTCGCTGCCGTTATCGCTGTGGAACTCCCGTAAGGGGAAGGGAAGGGTGG
>JAISNI010000242.1 GCA_031276295.1 Treponema sp. | reverse complement strand
AGATACGGCAAGCGGTAGATACGCTGTACGAGTTAAGCGCCAATGAAGAAGTACGGGCCCAATACGAACAACGGCAGAAAGCCTGGCGCGACCGGATTTCCATGCTGGAAGGAAGCTATCTGGACGGTGAGAGGAAAGGTAGAATAGAGGGCAAGCTGGAAGGCAGAATAGAGGGCAAGCTGGAAGGCAAAATAGAGGGTAGACTGGAAGGCAAAATAGAGGGCAAGCTGGACGCTGCCAAAAAAGCCTTGCAGGAAGGCTTGCCCATTGATCTGATCGGCAGAATTACCGGCCTGGACGAGCAAACCATCCGAAGGCTGTAAGGGGTTTTAGCCATTAGCGCCAAGTTCGGGATCGGTGCGGGTCAAGAGGTCGTCCATCTCCCATGCTTCCTGTTCGGTCATTTTCTCCATATTCATCTCCTATATGCTAATAGGTGTAAGGAATGTCCGGCGGGCCTTCATTGTATGAAACACATGGCATCGTCATCTATCGGATTATACATTATTTCATAAAAAAGCAAAAGCGCTGACCGCTGCCGCTGGTTTCCAGGGGAAAGAAAGGGCTTTACATTTTTCGGTATTTCTGGTAAAAAAAAGGCCGTATGAGAAAAATCGGCCTGAAGTTTTATTCGGAGCCGCACTATGTACCGGGCCTACGCCGTGTTGAATTTCCCCGAAACAGCAAACATCGAACCTGTGTTTCGATGCTTGTCATACGGGGCGGGGGCGGGCCCTGTTTTATAAGGAAGGATACAATGTCACGGACCTGCGATATATGCGGAAAACACACAATCACCGGGAATTCGGTAAGCCACTCAAAGAATCATACCCGTCGTACCTGGAAGCCTAATATCATTAAGGTAAAAACTCAGGTAAACGGTACAACCGTAACCCTCAAGGTATGCGCCCGCTGCCTTAAAAGCGATAAAATCGTTAAAAAAGTCTAGCAGTTTGTTGCGCTGAAACGCAGCAGGTTGTTAGGTATTGCCGAATACGGCATGGATCGGGCCTTTGCTCCGTCATTCCAGGGATAATTCCAGGCCGTCATAGGCCGGATCAATGGCAATTTCCTTGGAAATTTTCTCAATCCCCCGGTGGCGGAGGAAGTTTCTGCAATACTTTTGAATCTCCTTGTGCTTGAGATCGTGGCAGATATGGGTTAGAAATGCCTTTTTCGCGCCGATTTCGAGGGCGGTGATGATAGCCTGTTCAAAATTGAAGTGGGTTGTATGTGGCATTACCCGTAAACCGCCTATGATGAGTATGTCCGGCGCCGCTATAAGCGGCAGGGATGACGGGGGAATGCGGTTTGTGTCGGTAAGGTAGGCAATCGAAACGGAATCCGCCCCCGGCTTTTCCTCGTCTATACGCCAGCCGAGTACGTCGAGGACGCCGTGCTTGAGGGGGACGGGCGTGCAGTAAAGGCCGCCGATACTGAAGGGCCCCGAAACCTCGTTCGTGCGTATGCGCGGTTTGCCCCCACCCTGCTGGGTTTCTGTAAAAATATACGGGAAACGTTCCTCAATTTCGCCGATGGTCTCCCCGGAAGTGAACACCGGAACGGGCCGCTCCCCGCTGAGCGGCCGTATGTCGTCAAGGCCGTGGATGTGATCGGCGTGTGCATGGGTGATAAGGATGGCGTCAAGGCGGCTGATCCCCGCCCGTAGCGCCTGTATTCTGAAATCGGGGCCGGTATCAATGACGATTTCTTCTCCGCCCCGCCCTTTGATGTAAAGAGACGCGCGCATACGCTTGTCGCGCGTATCTGCGGAAAGGCAAACCGGGCAGGCGCAGCCTATTACCGGAACGCCGTGGGAAGTCCCGGATCCCATCACCGTTATCTTCATCTTTTCGTTATGTCGAAACGGCCGTCTTGTACCGGCGCATCTTGCCCGTGCGCATCTTTTGCGTGAATACGCACAACATCCCGGCTATCGGGGCCGCACGGTCTTTGCTTCCGGCGGCGGTTTGCACGGTATGGCAATGCACTTCCGTGAATTTTTCATACGGTTGCACGCTGAGATGCGGCAAACTGCCGGGGTTGGGGTTCGATTCAAGCGATGTTTTAGATGTGCCCATAATCAATGATCTCCTGCTCTATACCGAGTTTTGTTTCCTGTATCCTGTCGACCAGCTCCGCTATGCCGGGAATCGAGAGGCTTGTCTCGTTGATACGCGAACTGTACTTTAACATCGTATCGTCAAGTTTTCTGCCGCAATGCTCATACCGATCAAAGGTTGAACGGTCCATCTTTACCGGCTGTATCGGTTTCACCGCGGCCTTGGCAAGTTCCTGGAGGATAAGAATACCGTCTATATCGAGATCGCCCGCGTGGTAAAGCGAAAAGCCGCTTTCCGCAAGAAGCGCGACAAGGGTCTGTACCGCGCGGTTGGGGTAGCCTCCCGTATAGAGCAGGGCCTTGTAGCTGTTTTTCCCGGTGAAGCGTTCGGCAAGGGTATAAAACGTTTCCTTGTTTTCAACCATCAAGACCGCAGGATCGCCCTCCTGCGAAAGCGGTGGAAGGAGTGGAAGCGGTGAAAAATCGGAAGTTTCCGGCTTAACGACGTTAATTTGTTCTATTTTTAAAATATCCGAAAAGGGCAAACCTATGATGATTCCGCTTGAATTATCAAGCCGGCCCTCAGGGCCGTGTTTCTGCGGCATTTCTCTTTTACGCTTCCCCGATCCGGCCTGGGACGTATCTTTAAACACAAGGCTGATCTTCCCCGCAATCCATGCTTCGGGGAAGGATCGGTCAAGAAAGGAAAGATCCGGCACGAAGATGTTCTCACGGGAAGCCTTTCCCCGGAGCCTGCCGAAAAGTTTGAGGATTGTTTCCAGGCGTTTGGAATCGTTGAACAGAAAAACCGAAACGGCGCGCGGCGTCATTCCCTTTAAATTGTTTTCACCTTCCCCGTGAAACGTATAGAGTTGTTCAAGATCGTGTACCGCCTGGGTGTCCATCCCGCGTACCGCGCCCACGCAGTCGATGTTTTCCGCAAGGAAGGAAAAGAATTCCGCAATCTGCGCCCCCGCCATTCGCTTTGCCGCACCGAGCGCCGTCTCGCGGGCCTCCGCCGCCGTTAACGCGGGCGATTCCTTCCTGGTCAGGGCAAACAGGGCTTCGGGCTGTTCAAAGACGATGGCGTCTATTTCCTCGCCCTTGCGTTTTCTTGCCCACTGGATAGAGATGAGCTTTTCATGGGCGTCTGTCTTTCTGCGTTCCAGCGCTTCCGCGGCTTCCAGGAACGATTTACGCTCGGGCGGCGGCGCGCTGCCGAAATGCGGAAAAATAACTTCAGCCTTTACCTTGAGCGGACGCCCTCCCTTGGCCGCCGTGGAATCGGGGTATCTTTCGATAAAGGCCTTGACGATCCGTTGTTCCCATGCCGTCATGCTTTGCACCGGAAGCCGTATGCCCACGCCGAACGGGCACGGCGGTACACAAAATTGTTCTGTTTCATCATATATGGTGTTAAAACGGCGTACGTCCAAAGCGGGAACGGTACTCGTCGTTTACCGCGGAGACCTTACCCTCGGCATCGACAAAGTTGAGGTAATACTCCCCCCGCCCCGATGCGGTATAGTTTCCTTCGGGGCTCAGCCGTACCCAATCCTCATCAAAATTGATAATTTTAAGGATTTCAATTCCCTCCCCCCTGCCCGAATCCGCGGTATCCCAGAAGCGGATGGTTCCATCGGCAGCGCCGGAGATAACCTGCCGGCTATCGGGGTGGTAGAGCACGGCGCGGACCGGCGCATCGTACCGGAATTGCCGCAGTTCTATCAGGTCCGTTCCGTCCCACTCCCCAATCCCCTTGGAAGTCCCGGCGATTATCCTGGCTCCGTCGGGGCTAAAAACCGCGCGGTATACGGGCCTTCCGGCGTCTACGGTATCTTTAAGTTCCCCGCTCTCCGCATCCCAGACCTTAATGTCGTTTCCCGAACCCGAGAGGATACGTTTGCCGTCCGAACTGTAGTCCAGGGAAAGTACGTGGTTCCTGTGCCCCGAAAGGGTCATAACCGGAACGGAATGTTCCCCGTCAAGGTCCCACTTATAAACGGTATTATCCCGTTCGGAGCCGGAACCGGTGATGAGGTACCTCCCCGAAGGATCGGAGGGGTCAAAAGCCAGGGAATAGAGTTCAACCCCGGCGGAGACGGTGCACTTCAGCCCGCCCGACGCCGCGTCCCAAACCTTGACGGTTTTATCCGGCGAGACCGAGCATATTACCGCGCCGTCCGGGCTGAAGGCCGCGGCGCTTACCGATTGGCTGTGGCTCTTGCGGACGGCGGGATCGGTCAGGGTAAAAACCTCCTCTCCGGTTTCGGCATCCCAGACCTTCACATTCCAGTCGGCGGACCCCGATACGATACGGCGGCTGTCGGGGCTCCATGCTACGGAATTAACGGCCCATTCATGGGACGCGCTCCAGAGCAGGCTGCCGGTCTCCAACTCCCATACTTTAAGGCTCTTATCCTCATTCCCCGAAACCATACGCTTCCCGTCGGGACTGACGGCGGCCGCATACACCCCTTGCGCCCTCCCGTAAGGGCCGGTCAGGGGACGGAAATCCGCCGTATCCCAGACCGTAACGGTATTGTCGTAACCCCCGGAATAGAACCGGCTTCCGTCGGGGCTGAAAAGCACCGCGTTAACCCACGCGGGGGCATCGGCCTTCTCCAACTCCTCGCCGGCGCTGGGGTCCCACATCCTGACGGTTCTATCCCACGAACCGGAGAGGAGCCTGCTTCCATCGCCGTTAAAGGCCAGGGACTCTACGCTGCCGCTATGTCCCGACAGGGTTCTGAGTACCCCGCCGGTCATAACATCCCAGACCTGTATGTCCGCATCCACGGAACCGGAGCAGACCATATCCCCGCCGGGACTAAAGGCCGCGGATCGGACATCCCCGGTGTGGGCATCCCCGGTCCAGAGCGCCTGCCCGCTTGCGGTGTCCCAAAGTATGACGGTCCCGTCCTTCGACCCCGAAACCAGCCTGGTTCCGTCCTGATTAAAGGCCAAGGCGCCGACTTCCCCGCGGTGGCCGGTAAGGACGGCCCGCTTGTTCCATCCGGCGCCGTCCATATCCCCCGCGTCCCACAGGGTAACGGTTCCCCGGTAGTCGCCCAAAGCAAAAATCCCCGTGGAACTTAGGGCGGCAGAAACCGGCAGACCTTCCGTCGAAATGGACGCGGGCCCGACATCCCCGATAATAAGGGAAGCCCCCCGCGGGGCATCATTTTCGGTTTTGATAAACTGCCGCAGGTCCCATATCTTAAACGTCCGATCCCAGGAAGCAGACAGGATATAATCCCGCGAGGTATAGGAAAGATACGGAATAGGCCCGGAATGACCCGACAGCGTCCCTATCTCCCGACCGCCCTCCGCGTCCCACAGCTTGACGGTTTCATCCTCCGAACCGGATATGATGCGGCTTCCGTCAGGGCTTAACGCGAGGGACAGTACCGCCGCGCTGTGCCCAAGCTGGGGAACCACCTTAACCAAAGCCGGCTCTTTTTCCGGCGGTTGTTCCGGCGCTTTTCTTTCCGGTTCGGCCCTCGGCCCGGTTTGAACCGGCGCAACCGCAGCTTCCGGCTGCGTCCCGCAGCCCATAAAACCGGAAAACAGCGCTATCAGAATGCCTGCCGCAAGGTACTTTTTCATATCATCCTTTCCTTATTAATTATATGGGATTAATTATTATATGGGGGGCGCATTTCCATGCCTTGGTTGCCGCGTATGCCTTCCCGCCGCGCCCCCCTACGCTCCATACCGCCTACGGCGCTATTCCGCTACCCCTCAATAGTAACATTAAGGTTATAATATGAATGAGAAAAAATCAATATAAAAATTAATACAACGAGCGGTATCGGGGCGCGGTTGCCTTTTCGGACCGGTATATGGAGCCGGGAACCCGCCCGCCGGTTCGCGGAGGCCCACGGGCGACCTTCGGCGCCGCCGCTGAAAAAATCGCGCAAATACTGTTGCCAAACACAAGCCAAGTTGTTATTATTTTGTTACCGAACGTTCGGTAACATACAGATGACAAAGCACGAGATTGTAATGACGGCATTTAAAGTTTGGGGGCGGAAGCTGTACCTCGACACCAGCCTTTCCGAACTGGCCCGGGAGTTGGGCGTCAGCAAGACCGCGCTGTACCGCCATTTTGAAAACAAACAAGCCCTGCTTGACGCGATGTGCAGGCATTTTTTTGACGATTATGCCGCCTTCATCAAGCCCGCCTATGAAAGGTCCGTAAGGGCGGAAGACAAGGCCGAGGGCTTTATGCTGATGGTCAGGGCAATCACGGAGTACTATGTCCGCAATATGGACGCCTTTGTCTTTTCCCGTGTTTATATTTACGGCGGACGGGAAAAAACGAACATAGGAGCCGAACTGAAATGCCGCGGTATTGATATGGGCAGGATATCCATGATGGATGATTGCGCTTATCCTTCCCTGTTGCAACTTGTTTTTACCACCCTTATGTTCGGGGAGGCTTATTTCTATAAGTACGCCTATGCTTCGGGCGAAGTTCCGCCCGGAAAGGCGGTACAGACTATGGTGGATGCGGTAGAGGAGAAAATAACCAGGGGGCTTGGGCTTAGGCCGGAACAGGTTGAGGCGATGGATTTTGATAACCTTGAACGGTTGGTTTTGGAGGAAAGTCCGGCAAAAATCGAAGACGACGGCCTTCTGCGGGCGGTTGCCGGCGCGGTGGCGGAGGCAGGGCCGTGGAAAGCCTCTATGGAGATGGTGGCGCAACGGTCCGGGCTTTCAAAAAGCGGCCTCTATGCCCACTTTAAGAGCAAAAAAGACATGCTCATCCAGCTTTTTCTTACGGAAATAAACCGTATCATTAGCTATGCCAATTCGGTAACACGGAATTCGGAAGAGCCCCTGGAACAGCTCTACCTGACGGTTATGACGGTAGCGTTCTATTTTAAATCGCGGCCTGATTTCCTGTATGCGATTGACTGGATAAAGGTAAGAAGGCTAAACTTGGGCGATGCCGTTCCCTTGAGGGTGTACCGGTTGTTTGCGGACATCAAGATCGATGCCCTGCACCTGTGTACCGAAGACGGAGCCGGCGACGATGCAAAGTATACGGTATCCCGGTGGATACTTTTTCTTATTGTCAATACCCTGATACACTGGCCTCATTGGAAGCGGACGTATAAGGGAGAGGAAGACAGGGACGTTCTGCAATCCTGCGGCGCTCTCTTCCGCGGCGGAAAGGAGCTTGATATTCCCAATACGAGTATCAGGCGGCTGTTTCGGTTTATCGTGGTAGGTTTGCAGGGATTTAAAATATAAATGCTGTATGTTATATTTTGCTGTATGTTATATTTTATAGAAGGGCTTGTTCCGAAACCGGAGTTGTTTTGAAAGAAGCCCGCCGTTACGTGTATCAAAGGGCATAAGCCCTGGGGCCGCGCGGTATGCGGGCCTGATAGAAAGCTTAAGGACGCCTTGTAAACCGTAGGTTCACGATGCGCCGCCGGTTCCGGCTGAGAAATAGCGGAATCCGTTCCCCGTACTTCGGTGCTGAAACACGTCGTACAGGTTGAGCTTTAATCCACAAGAAGGAGTTCTATATGATGGAATGGATCCCCGCGGCCTTAAAACCGGCCGTACAGGGAACAACAGGAGAAAAACGGGCGCCGGGCGCCGGTTTCGGACGGCCTCAGTGCCCGCCGGCGGCCGTCCTTGTTCTTTTTCTGGTTTTTTTTGCCCCGGCCGTGTTTGCCCAGGACCAGGGGCCGGGATCGGGCGGGCCTAAAATGCGTATTACGATGGAAGAAGCGGTTGACCGGGCGGTTAAAAACAACCTGAACCTTCAGTCTTCCCAGGTTTCCGTTGATACAAAAAAGCGGAAATCGAACCTTTCCTGGAACCAGTTTGTTCCCACCGTGGATCTCGGCGCTTACCTTGGGCGCTTGAACGAAGCCCCGCAGTCAACCGTGTTACCCTTGCCTTCTGGCCCTATCAGCATGGGCGGCGGCCCCCAGTGGCGTATGGGCGCTTCGCTCCAGTTGGGCCTGAGCCTGAACATGGCCATGTTTGAATCTATGAACAGGCTCCTCCTTGAGTACCGCGGGGGGCTTGTCTCCTACGAAAAAGCCAAGGTACAGCTTGAGCGGGAGATACGCAAGCAGTACTACCAGATCCTGCTGTTGCAGGAGAATATCGGCCTGCTTAAAGAAAACGCGGCTGCCGCGGAGCGGCGCGTAACCATGACCGAAGCGCTCTACAAGGCGGGCATGGCGCCGGAACTTAATCTACTCCAGGCCCGGGTAAGCGCCGAAAACCTGAAACCTAACATTGACGATACGGAAAACAGCCTGAAGCTCCTCATGGCCCAGTTTGCCATGAATCTGGGGATGGAATTTGATACGGAATTTGAGCTTATCGCGGTGAATACGGACGCAAGTTTTATCCCCCTGGATATACAGGAACTTATCGGCAGGGCGGCCAACAGCAGAATGGACATTCAGGAGATACGGCAGAATATCCTGGTGCTTCAGAGCGCGCGGAAGGCTGCTTTCTATCAGGTCTATACCCCAAGTTTGTCCCTCAGCCTGAACTTTGACCCAACCTTTGGAGGGGATCCCTGGAAAGACAACTGGTTTAAGGGCGATAGTTGGCGGCAATCTTCCGGTATGTTCAGGATCAGCCTGGGGTTCAGGCTGAACGGCCTTTTCCCCCTGGGGCAGGAGGCGCAGAACATTGCGGACATCGACGACAACATCCGAAGCCTTACTATAGGGCTTAGCCAGGCCGTAAGGGGATCGGAACTGGAGGTTTACAATACCATCCTGAGCCTGGAAAAGGCGCGGGCCAGCATGGAAGCGCAGGCGCGCACGGTGGAGCTTGCGGAACGCACCTACCGCCTGACCGAAGAAGCCTATAGAGCCGGTTTTCAGGACCTGCTTGAGGTGGAGAACGCTGAATTGCAGCTCCGGCAGGCCCGGCTTGGCGTAGTGCAGCAGAATTTTACCTATTTGCAGGGGCTTATTGATCTGGAATATGCCGTTGGAGCGCCCTTCGGCTCCTTGAGCGCCGGCGCGGGCGGTCTGGGGAATGTAATGGAGGGTGTACAATGAAAGCGGCAAGCGGCTTTATGGATAGATGTGGTTTACAAAGAGAAACCGGGAGCGGAAAAGCGTTTTTGGCAAAACCGAAAACTGTTGGGGCGGGGGGGCGCATGGATACAGGCGGCCGTTTGGCGGGTTTGTACGGCTTCCCGAACGGCGGCGCTTCCCCCAAAAAGAAGAGCGTGTTCATATCCGCCCCGATAGGCATACTGCTTTTTGCCGTAACCGCCGTGCTGTGCGGCTGCGAACAGCTCAAGGGCATCCAGGATACGATACGGACCATGCGGGACGGGGAGCCCTCGGTGCAGAGCGCGCCTGAAGAGCCGGTCTTTGCCGTTAATACTACGGCGGCGGTGCAGGGGCAGATACAGGATTACTTGGCCTTGTCCGGGGACGTGGTGGCCGGTTCTTCGGTGGACGCGTATTCCGATATAGCGGGTAGGATTACAAGGCTCTATGTTTCCGTGGGGAGCCGCGTCCGCAGGGGGGACCCCATTGCCGAGGTTGACCCAAGCAGGCCCGGCATGGAGTATGTGCCGGGTATAGCCCGGGCTCCCATCGCGGGGACCATCGTCTCCCTGCCCGCCCAGGTTGGGATGACGGTAACCCAATCGGTGCCGCTGGCCAGGCTTACCGGAAGCAGCGCGCTGGAACTGCGCGTCTATGTCGCGGAGCGTTTCATATCCAAAATACGGACGGGCCTGCCCTGCGAAGTAACCTTGGACGCCTGGCCGGGCGAGGTTTTCAGCGGCAGTATACGGGAGATAAGCCCGGTGGTGGATGCGGCTTCCCGCACTATGGAGGTGAGGATAAGCGTGGCCAATACGGGTTCGCGGCTTAAAGTGGGTATGTTTGCCAAGGTGAAGATCATTACGGAGAGGAAGAGCGACATCGTGAAGATCCCCGCGGGCGCCATGATACAGCGTTTTGGGGAGAATTTTCTGTTTACCGTTGAGGCAGATCCCGAGGAGCCTTCCGTGAAAATTGCCCGGCGGAAAACCATTAAGCCGGGTATCCTTATCGACAATGTGCTGGAAATCCAGGAGGGGCTTAAGCCCGAAGAGGAAGTTATTGTAAGGGGACAAACCCTTCTTGAGGACGGCGCACGGGTCAACGTGATCGATAAGATAGCGCCTCTGGCTGCCACATATTAGGAGAAAACCATGAGTTTTGCGAAAACAGCGGTTTCGCGGCCTACAACAATATTGATTATCTTTTTGCTTTTAATCGGTTTGGGTGTCTTTGCCCTGGTCAATCTGCCCATAGACCTTTTCCCGGAGATTAACCCGCCCTACCTGGTGGTCTACACAAGTTACCCCGGCGCGGGCCCGGAGGAGGTTGAACGATCCGCTACCCGCACCCTGGAGGCGGCGCTTTCCAGCGTTTCGAGCCTGGAAAAAGTTACCTCTACCTCGTCCAAGGGTTCCAGTATGGTAATGATGGAGTTTACCTACGGAACCGACCTGGCCGATGCTTCCAATTCCGTGCGCGACGCGCTGGAGCGGATCAGGAACTATATGCCTGCCGAGGCGGATACGCCCATGATCTTCAAGTTTGACCCCTCGATGATCCCTATCATGGGTCTGATGATCACCTCGGAGAACCGTACCGCGGAGGAACTGCGCATAATTGCGGAGGATACCATTGTACCGCGGATAGAGCAGACCGAGGGTGTGGCTACCGCTTCGGTGAGCGGAGGACGGGAGAAGATCATCCGTGTGGAGATACCCCAGGATCGCCTTGAGGCTTACGGCCTTACGGTAACTCAGCTTCAGCAGATGATTGCATCTCAGAATACGCAGGTTGCGGCGGGGACCATTACCGAAGGCGGACTTTCCTACATTCTTACCACTATGGGGGAATACGCCTCTATCCCCGAGATACTCGCTACGGTTATCTCCTACAAGGGCGGAGGCGTCGTGAACGGCCAGGTCGATCTGCCCCGTACCGTGCGCTTGCGGGATATAGCCAACGTGTTTGAAGGGTACCGCGATGAAACCAGCGTGGTTTTTGTCAACGGGCAAACCGCGGTAACGCTTGACGTGCAAAAACAGAGCGGTAAAAATTCGGTCCAGACAGCCCGGGAACTGAGGGAACGCCTGGCCAAGATAAGCAGAGAAATTCCCCATGATATTAAGATCACGGAACTCTACAACACTACCGATCAGATAGAGGATTCTATCAACCAGGTAACGTCTACGGCCCTTTCGGGCGGGCTCCTGGCCATTCTGGTACTCTTTGTCTTCCTGCGTTCCATAAAGCCGACCATCATCATAGGCATCAGCATTCCGGTTTCCCTTATCATTACCCTTATGCTCATGTACTTTGCGGGTATGACCTTAAACCTGATGACCCTGGCGGGCCTGGTTCTGGGCGTCGGTATGCTGGTGGATAACTCCATCGTTATCCTTGAAAATATCTACCACTACCGTGAGAAGGGCGCAAAGCTCCATTCGGCGGCGGTCCTGGGTACTCAGGAGATGATCATAGCCATCATTGCCTCTACCCTTACCACTATATGCGTGTTTGCCCCCCTGGTGATGTTCAAGGGCCTCCTCGAAATGCCCGGAGAACTTTTTGCGGGCCTTGCCTTTACCGTTGTTATTTCCCTGACCATTTCTTTGGTTGTGGCTATAGTCCTGGTGCCGGTACTTTCAAGCCATTATTTCCCGCTGGTAACCCGGAAACAGAAACCGCTGCGGGGCTTCCTCGCCGTTATAGACCGCGGTTTTGAAGCTTTTTTTGCCGGTCTTGACGGCGGTTACCGCTGGATTGTCGACAAGGTGCTGAAACATAAAAT
The DNA here is from genome assembly GCA_031276295.1 of Treponema sp. Taxonomy (GTDB): domain Bacteria; phylum Spirochaetota; class Spirochaetia; order Treponematales; family Breznakiellaceae; genus JAISNI01. The sequence goes on along the minus strand of JAISNI010000242.1, from coordinate 12,971 downwards.
CATGGTAATCGGGGTATTATTCGTCCTTTTCCTGCTGAGTATTTTTATGGTGCCGGTTATCGGCTGGGTCTTCATGCCCCAGCAGGAAGCGGATAATGTTTCCATCAGCATTACCCTTCCCCTGGGAACCCCGCTTGCTGAAACCGAAGGGGTTCTGCGGCAGGTAGAAGCTATAGTGGAGAAAGAGGTGCGGGGCTATGAGCGGCTGACCCTGACTGCGGGGGGCGGCGGTATGTTCGGTTCCGGCGGTACCCATACCGGTTCTCTCCGTATCAACCTGCCCGCGTATGAGGAAAGGATAGATACCGCCGATACCATCAGGGCCAAGATGCGCGCCCATTTCAACGAATTCCCCGGTGTTTCCTTCTCTTTCGGTGGCGGCGGTATGGGTATGGGCGGGGGTAGCCCCGTGGACATTGTCATCAGAACCGACGATCTTGTTAAAGGTAAGGCCATAGCCGAGAGTATAGTTAAAATTTTGGGGGATAAGGAACGGCTGCCGGAACTTACCGAGGCTCAAATCGACCTGAAAGACGGGTTGCCCCAGATAGAGATAGAGATAGACCGGGAACGGCTCTACGCCCTGGGGCTTAATACCTACACGGTGGGTAACGAAATTAAGGCCGCGGTAGACGGCATTACCGCAACACGGTACAAGTCCGGCGGGCACGATTACGATGTCGTGTTGATCCTTGCCGAGGCCGACAGGAATACCAGGCCGGCATTGGATCATATCTTTGTAAACAGCCAGGTTGCCGGACAGCGGGTGCCCCTGTCCAGCTTTGCGGCTTACCGCGAGGGTACGGGCCCCATGACCATACGCCGGGAGAATCAGAGCCGCATCATCCACGTTACCGCCGGCGCCATTCCCGGCGCCAAACTCAACGTACTTGAAGAAAAGGTCCGGGCGGAAATTACCCGACAGATCCCCGCCGAGGAGGATGTCGTTATCGAATTTTCCGGGGATAACGCCAGTTTTATGGAGCTTGTTCCCCGTTTCGGCCTTATTATGATCGTGGCGGCTTTTCTGGTTTTCGGCATCATGGCAAGCCTCTTTGAGTCCTTCAAGGATCCTTTCATCATCATTTTTACCATACCGCTTTCGGTCATCGGTATCGTGGCGATTTACTTCCTGACCCACGAAACTTTTAATATACTTACCGCGGTCGGACTCCTCGTATTGATGGGCGTCATCGTTAATAACGGTATCGTTCTTGTTGACTATACCAACCTGCTGCGGAAGCGGGGGTACAGCCTCCACGATGCCTGTGTCGAAGCGGCCGGCAACCGTTTGCGCCCCATCCTGATGACCACCCTGACTACCATCCTGGGCCTTGTGCCTATGGCTTTCTTCCCCGGAGAAGGTTCCGAAATGGTTGCGCCTATCGGTAAAACCGTTCTGGGCGGCCTTTCCTTCGGTACGCTGATGACGCTTTTCCTGATGCCTACCGTTTACGCGATTATGAACAAACGTTCCGATGAACGCCGCGCAAAGGCGGAAGCACGGCGCGAACGCATTGCGGCGGGCCTCTCGCGGAAGCAGGCGAAGCAGCGGGTCAAGACGGCGGAAACCGGCGGTACGTATGCCTTGAGCGGGCAGGGAAATAAAGGCGGCCCGGATTATCTCTTTAATAAACCCGGCGGTCTTGATACCGGAGAGGTACGTCTATGATGAGAATTGAAATAATTGCCAACCGCTCGGTAGAGGAAAACATACTTGAGGCTTTAAAGGATGAAGGGGTCGGCAAGTATTACACCATGTATCCCAATGTGTTTGGGGTCGGCTCTTCCGGCCCGCGCATGGGGGATGCCATCTGGCCCGAAGAGAATTTTGCGCTGGTTTTTTGGTGCGATTATGAGGAAGCCCTGGGGATAGAGAGCGCCGTAGCCTATGTTAAGGAACACTTCCCTGATGAAGGGATCAAAATTTTCGGCCTGCCGGATCATGAAAACACACGCGGCGCCGTTCCCGTGCGGACCGGGGCAAGCCCCGAAACCGCGGGGAAGGTTCCCGATACCAAGGAAGCCCCGGTAAACCGGTACGATCCGTTTCAGGCGGAAACCGGACCCACCGCGGATCGCTTTACCGCTGAAGAACGGAATTCCGGGGCAGGCCAATTCAACCGTTTTGACCTGGAGGCGGAAGCCGAAAGATCGGCGGCCGTGCCGGCGGATGTGGATAATTGGCTGAGCCGCCAGGGGGCCGTACAGGGGGTTCACTATGCGCCGCCTGTGGGCCGTCCCGTCGTGCAGGAAAGTGCCCCCGCGGCAAGCCCTCCCGACAGCCGTGCCGGACCGGACGGCCAAGCTCAGCCGGAGGCGGACCCGCAGGCGCTTCCGGTTCCGCAGCCTCTGCCAAGTCCCGAACCTGAACGGATGCCGCCGCAGGATAGTAACAACAGCGGCATGGAGGATGAGAATTTATAGGGAGTAAAATAATGAATGAAGAACCCGGTCTTGAGTGCGGGGTTCTTCATTCCATTTCTTTATCCAGCTTGATCTGAAGCTCATGCTGAATGTACTTGCGTATCCTTGTTCTTATTTCAGGGTCTATACGCTGGGTAAAGAGAAGCACGTAAATTTTTTTTTCTTCACTCATACGCCAGCCAAAGATTATCCCTTCGGTTTTTAAAAGTTGGGTTTGTAATTTTATCTGAATGTCCTGAAAGAGGCGGTTCTTCGAGAGTTGAGGGTCGTCGTCAAAGGAGCAGGAAAGCCCGACAACGCTGATATCCCTGATAACCCCGTTGATAAAGGTGCCGTTGAGGGGAAGGTTTACGGTGGCCGTACTATCGTAGCCCAGCGTTATGCGGAGATATTTCCGCCTTCCCCTGGCATCGATTGCCTCGAGATGTTCGCACATCTGTTTAATTGAACCCGCTAAATCGGATTTGAGAACCGTAAATCCGCATTGGCATTTTATAGAAACGGTATATTTCCGGCGCAGCGCCTCGTCGTTATTCGCGGTAAGAATTCCTATGCTGATCCTGCCGGTAAGATCGGCATCTGTCATGACTGCCCGTATCCATGTTTCCCATTCTTCCTGAGGCATTCCATCGTTGATATTGGCAAATACTACCGAATCAGGATACTTTTTTAAAATTTTACGCAGCTTTATATGATCTCTTACTATATAGACCTCGTATTCCTGCTGCACCAACTCCTCGGCAAGTACGTTTTGAATGACCGCCGAAGGGTGGAGAAAAAGAATCCTCTTCCCCGGAGAATCGGATGCGTTATTTTCATTATCCATATCTTAATAATAAATATAGAGAAGGAGGTGTTTCAAGTAAAAAAATTGTGCGGGCGCGTCTGGTTCAACCTCTACGGTTTGTTTATATTTAAAGAATGAGTAAATATCCTGTTCCTCTATGCCTGATGTTCCTGCTTTCGTTTTGCTCAAAACAGCAGACGGGCGCGCGGGAAGAAGTTCGGAGGGAATTTGTCCTGGGAACCATCTGCCAGGTGAGGCTCTACGGTCAGGGTTCGGATCTTGTTTACAACAGGATCTTTGCAAGGTTGCGCGAGATAGAGAATACCATGAGCGTGAATATGGCGGATACCGCGGTGGACCGGATCAACCGGAATGCGGGCGCGGAGGCGGTTGAAGCGCCCGCCGATCTGCTGGAGGTGATTGAAAGGTCCCTTTTCTATGCCCGACTCAGCGGCGGTGCTTTCGATCCGAGTATCGGGCCCCTAGTCAAACTGTGGGGTATAGGAACGGCGACGGAACGGCTCCCTTCCGGCAGCGAAATCGCAAGTCTCCTGCCCCTCGTGGATTACCGTCATGTTGAAATTGACCGGGAGCGGAAACGGGTGTTTCTTAGGAAGAGCGGCATGGCCCTGGACCTGGGGGCTATTGCAAAGGGCTATGCCGCCGACGAAGTTGCGGCCATCCTGAGAGAAGCCGGTATACGCGGAGCCGTTATCGACCTGGGGGGCAACGTGTTTGCCCTGGGGGACAGGAGCGTCCTTGACGCCCGGGCCGGGGGCCGGGCTTTGAACTGGCGCATAGGCATCCAGGACCCTTTGAAAGAACGGGGAACGTATATAGGCGTTATGGAGATCCGCGATAAGAGCGTGGTTACCTCCGGCATATACGAGCGTTATATGGAAGCGGACGGGAAGCGCTATCACCATATACTTTCCAGCCGGGACGGTTATCCTGTAGCCAACGGCCTCCTGTCGGTAACGATAGTAGCGGATCATTCGATAGACGCCGATGCGCTCTCCACCGCGGTTTTTGCCCTAGGCTATGAAAAAGGCAGGGCCCTGCTGGAGTCGCCTGAGCTGAAGGGAATCGCGGGGCAGGCGGAGGCGGCCTTTGTCTTTGCCGACCGAAGCGTCAGGCTTACCGCGGGCATGGCGGAATACTTTGCCATGAATAACGATGACTACAGGCTTGAGGACTGAGAAGCGGTTTTTACCGGAAGAAGGATTCACGCCGCCCGTCATGCTGGCGAGTACCTTGTCAATTAGAATGTCAAAATATTGTCTTTTCCGACATGATGTATTATATTATAAACACATTTTTATTTTATTGAAGGAAGGAAAATCAATGCTTCATAATCAATCGCTGCCGGGAAAAATAATTGTCGGCATCCTGGTATTATTTCAGTTCGTTTTTGTGGATTCGTGCGCGGGAAGTCCGCGCGTTGAAAAAAAGGGAGGGCTTTCCCCCCAGCATGATTTCGCTCTTGAGGTTATTGAAAGGGAAGAAAAGCTGGATTCCAATTTAAAATTTGGTAATAATGTTCCGTTTGTTGAATTAAAATTCTCGTTGCTCTCCTTAACAGGGGGGAGGGCGGAGAAGTTTTTTAATGATACGCTGTATAACGGTAAAAGCACGAAACAGTACATTGAAGATACCGTTAAAATATGGACGGATGAGTACAACGCTCATTGGAATGATCCTGCCGCACAGGATGCGGTATGGGCTTCTCTTTGCGGGGAATACTATGAAACCCATACCCATTCCCTGTATCCTGATATACTGGTGGTTAAGCGTACAAAGTATTCGTATACCGGCGGGGCTCATGGAAATGAAAACGACGAATACGTTATTCTGGATCTAAAAGAGTTGAAAAGGCTGTCGTTGAACGATCTTATCGCCGCCGGAAAGAAGGACGGCCTGCTGCCCTTGCTTAAAAAGGCTCTGTCTTCGCTGGACAATGGCAAGGATGTCCAGATGGATGACGTATTTGTTTCGGAAAATATATTCTATGATCCTCAGGGCATAGGATTCTATTGGAATGAATACGAAATAGCATCATACGCGGCGGGCCGGTTTGAAGTGATACTCCCCTATACCGAAATATCGGGTATGCTTACCGATAAGGGCAGAAGCCTTTTCGGAAAATAGTTGCAACGCCTGTCAACCGTGCGGCGGATTGGAGATTGACGGGTTTTTTAAAAATCAAATAGGGGAAGCTGCATACCCGCGCCGACGCTATCCGAAAGCAGGCGGCGTATGCGCTTCGGGTCTTCCGGCCTGTCCAGAAATGTACCCGAACAGGTGATAAAGTAACGCGCCCGCTTGAGGATAACGCCGAGGCGTCTGAGTCCCTCAAAGTCCAGCGTATGGGAGCGTCTGCGTTCCAGGATGATCCGCGCGGTTTTTGCCCCTATGCCCGGCACGCGCAGAAGCTCCTCGTAGCACGCGCGGTTTACCTCTACCGGGAAAAAATCCAGGCGGCGTAAGGCCCAGGCGGTCTTGGGATCCAGGTTTCCGTCAAGAAAGGACTCTCCTTCACCAAATATCTCCCCGCCGGTAAAGTGATAGAAACGGATAAGCCAGTCTGCCTGGTAAAGCCGGTGTTCGCGTGCGAGGGGAGGGGAGGGGATATCGGGCAGCCTTGGATCGGGCAGGCCGCCTCCTCCGGGCAGGTGTATGGGCATAAAGGCCGAATAGTAGACACGCCTGAGAGAAAATTTCCGGTACAGGGAAGAACTCAGGGCGATGATCTGCCGGTCGTCATCGGCGCTGGCGCCGACTATAAGCTGCGTGGTCTGTCCCGCAGGCGCGAATTCCGGCGTGCTTCGTATACGCCGCCTGTCCTCCTCGAACGCGGAATGGACGAGCGTAAAATCGTTCATGGCTTCCAGTATCGTCTTGCCGGATTTCTGAGGCGCAAGCGTTTGCAGGCTTTTATCCGTCGGCAGTTCTATGTTGATGCTGAGCCGGTCTGCCCACAGCCCCGCTTCGCGGATGAGCTTTTCTCCGGCTCCGGGGATAATTTTAAGGTGTATATAGCCGTTGTAACCTGCCTCCTTACGCAGCAGCTTGACCGTTTCTATAAGTTTTCCCATGACGATATCCGGATCGGCAAAGACGCCCGATGAAAGGAAAAATCCGTCGATATACCGCTTCCTCCACAAGCTGCTGCAAAGCCCGGCAAGTTCCCTTGCGGTAAAAGATGCCCGTTGTATTCCGGATGAAGCGCGGTTCACGCAGTAGGCGCAGTCGAAACGGCAAACGTTGGAGAAGAGCACCTTGAGAAGCCTGACGGGGCGGCCGCTTTCCGTAAAGGAATGATAGACCATAGCCGTACCGCCGGCTGTTTTTTCAAGGCCCGCGCCTTCGCCCGTTGCGCAGGAAGCATCGTACTTTGCCGCGCCTGATAAGAGGGATAATTTTTCTACAATATCCAAAGCAGCCATTTCATTCACTATACAGCGGGCCGGTTCTTTGCGAAGGTAACTGCAAGATCGATGGCATCCACAAGGCTCTCCTCATTTGCACGGTTCTTGCCTGCCTTATCAAAGGCCGTACCGTGATCAACCGAGGTGCGTATGACAGGAAGGCCGATGGTGGTGTTAATGCCGCTCATCCGGGAGTAAAGGCCGGTGGCCCTGTCCATACGGAAGCCGCAGAGTTTGAGGGGGATATGGCCCTGGTCGTGGTACATGGCAACGACCACATCAAAAGTTCCCCCCAGGGCTTTAACAAAGACCGTGTCGGGCGGTACGGGGCCGGTAACATCGAGTCCTTCGGCTTGTGCCGCTTCTATTGCGGGGATGATCCCCTTGGCTTCCTGATCGCCGAAAAGACCGTTTTCCGAAGCATGGGCATTGAAGCCCGCCACGCCTATACGCCGGGGTTCCCTGCCCATAAGGCGGAGGGCAAGGTCGGCCAAATGAATGACATTGAGTACCCGTTCCCTGGTGATAAGATCGCAGGCGTCGCGCATCGAAACATGGGTGGTAACGTGGATGACGTTCAATCCGCCGCCGGTTAAAAGCATCCCGTAGTTTTTGGTCTTCGTGTAATCGGCGAATATTTCCGTATGCCCCGCATAGTGATGCCCCGCCATGTTGATTGCTTCCTTGTTGATGGGCCCGGTTACAACGCCGGCGGTAAGTCCCGCCATCACGTCCTTAATCGCGGATACCACATACTGAAACGAGGCTTCGCCGGATAGGACGCCTACCGCACCGTAGGTATATTCACCCGGTTTGGTAATAATGCCCACGTCGATAAAGTCTATGGTTCCCGGCACGCCCGCGGCGTCTTGGGGGCTTTTAATCGCGTTAAGCATAAAATCCTTACCCGTTACCTTGAGCGCGTCCTCCAGTACCAGCCTGTCCGCATACACCACCGGGACGGAACGTTCATAGATATCCTTACGCGACAGGGCTTTAAGGCATATCTCCGGCCCGATACCCGCGGGATCCCCTATGCTGATACCTAAAACCGGCTTTTTGTTTTCCTGGTCAGCCATTGTAACTTCTCCCTTCGGTATGTGTCATGTTTACCCGGCGTGGTTCTACCATAAATTCCCTTCCGCGTTAAAGGGCCATTCCTCAGCCGCGCCGAGTATCTCAATGCCCTGATGGGATGCCGCCTCTTCCTGCATGGCCTCCGATATCCGGATGGTTTCGGTGTGGAGGCTGTCCGGTATACGGATAATGCGGGGCTTATCCTTGTCGCCGCCTATACAGGTACGCAGGGCAAGCTGTACCGCCTCGCGGTCGTTGTCAAGTATACAGGGGATACGCACAAAATCTATACCGCGCGAGGTAACCGCATTGACGTATGTCGCCTCGTAGTCGATTTTGTTGAAAAGCCTCCGCGTGGTAGTGTGGGCCGCGCCTATACCCATAGCGGTTCCGTGCGTTTCCGGCGTAAGGTCAAGTATGACGGTACGCAGACTGTTGAGCCCTCCCGACACAAAGGGTGAACAGGGACTTGCCCCGGTAATGTTCGGGTCCATACCGTCTCCTGAAATATCCTTGCCGATACGATCCACCACAAGAACATCGGCGCTTTTAAACCGGATGACCGGCAGATGAGAACGCGCCTCTTCAAGCAGGGCAGGCTCCTTATCCGCAATTTCACCGGGCCGCAAGGCGGCGAATTTACAGGTTTCACCGTAGGCGTTCTCCAGGATACCGAAACCGAGGATTACCGGCGCATGTTTAATGATAGTTTTTCCAAAAAGCGGCACCATGCGGGCCATGTGCCCAAAGCCGTTCTGATGGCAAATATCCGCCCCTTCGCGCTTCCCCAGCCCTATGGCCATCATCTTCATAATGCCGCTTTCGTAGGGGCCGTGAAAATCCGTGTGCGGCTTTATCCTTCCGGCAACGATGATACCACCGGCCTCCGCCGCATTGCGGTCTATGCGGACGCCGTGTCCCTCTTCACTCTTGCCTATCTCCACTGTTTCCATTGACGAGACGATGGGACAGCCCGCCGACTCTTCGGTTACGCCGTAACCGGCAATCAGCGCCTTCTGGCCTTCGCCCGTTGCGCCGCCGTGGCTGCCCATTGCCGGAATCACAAAGGGTTTTGCACCCCGGGATTTGACAAAATCGGCGATTGCCCTGGTGATAAGCGCGATATTCGCTACGCCACGGCTTCCGCAGGTTATGGCAATACGTTTACCCGGTTTAAGCCAAGCGCCCAATTCCGGCCGCGACAGTTCCTGAAACACCGCCGCATGAATACCGGCCTGCCTGATACGGCTTGGATCAAAAAGCTGCCTTACCCTGATCATACGGGGAAGCTCAACCTCAGCGCAGAGTTGATTGATAATACCCATGCTTTCTCCTCACATATCCGAAATCTTATGTACTTTAGTATAATTTCTCCAGCCTCATACTCATTTTCCGCTCAATTTCAGACGGTCGCCGCTTCTATATGCTCTGTTTCCGCGGTTTCGGCAACTTCCTTGTTCGTTGGTTCATGGACGAGGCACATTTCGTCGAATTCATGCAGTTCGGCAGCGGAAATCACTCCAATTGCGAACATTTAGGACGCATCCTGATGTACTGCCTCAAAAATTTCACTTTTATATTTCATTGTCAGACTCCTAAAACACTTCTACGAGGGTTTTTCTTGCCAGCCAGTCATTGATCTGCTTATCGGTCATAGATAATTGGTATTTGGCATCCCTTTTGAAAGCCCGCTCTTCACCTATAAAATAATAGCCGGAAAACAGGTGGATTACAAGCTCCGGCATTACGGGAGGGCCGTGTCCAACGCCGCGTGATGCGATATTTTTATTGAACGCACAGAGGCGGCATTTATACCGGTCGTTGGCATAATAGATGGAAAAGCATTGCACCAATTGAAAAATAAAAGTATAATATCTCTAGTATGGCAGACGCAACGGATCTGTACAGTATTTTGGCGGCTTACGCGCGTAAAAACAATACGCCGTTCATTGATATTACTGTATTTCAAGACGTATTGGAGAAGAATGCCCAACGATTGGCCGCTGAACATCCTGAATGGCTGAGATGGACCAAGGAAACAGGGGCGTTATTCTGGTCGGAATTATCCCCTCTTGTGGAGAAAGGGAAGTGCGAACTCCTCTCCGATACCTCGCCGGAAGGGACCGTTTATTTACCCGATTTTTACTTAGAAGCGGTACAGGAAGCCTATAGTTCCCTGGATAATACGGCCGACCAGCCTTTCCCCAGTGAAGAGTCTCTCCGTATCACGCTGCCGGAAAATCAGGTACGGACTATCGGTATGGACGATATAGTTTCCTACCTTGATGATCCGCAGGATGCCCCGCTGCCTCTTATCAGGCTGACCTTTTCCGAAGGTTTCGGTTCGGCAATAACGACCTCCCGGATGATACCCAGACGGCTTCTGGAAGCGGCCATGCTTAAAATACGGAACTATCTGCGGAACCACGGAAACAGGGAATTTGCCCAGCATAAACTGGAGCCCCAGATGCAGGGCAAGGAAATCTATATTAGAGACATACTTAATCAGATATTAAGCCGCCCTATAGACTGTGTTACCAACCTGGAGAACGTAGGGGATTTTACCTATCTATTCTGGGCGCATTTCTGTATTCTGGTAAAAAATGATATCAGGAAAAAGAAGGAGTATTTATTCGAAGATATTGCTTCCATGCAGTCGGTATACTTGATTGAAGTGTGCAATAATTACTATAAAGCCAAGTCCGTCAAAAAAAGGGAAAAGGCGCTGGCCTTCAAAGCCCTCGAGATTCACCTTGATCAACCTCCTTACCTGTATACCCTGAATAATATACTCAGGTTTACCAATAGCAAGGGGGTTCTGCTTTTGGGGCAGTACTCCGAAGACGACCTCGATGCGTATATCAAGGCGAAAACCGGCCCGACGGACGACGATGATGAACAGCCTGAGCTGTTTCTTATCAGGAATGAGAAGGGCGATCTCTGGTTTGTACGGAAAGGTAAGCTGCTTTCCCTGATTTCCCGCCTGCTGATCGAGGCCCGCCCGCTGGTGAAAAAGGCTATTTCCAAGCGATGGTTCCGTATGCTCAAGCAGTACCGTAACGAGCCGGCTATGGAAAACGATGCGGAATTTGAAAAACTTCTGGCCGCTACCATTACCAAGGTGAATGGGATACTGGCCAATCTGTTCAATAGCCCAAAGCTGTTCCTCGTTTATCAGGAAATTGAACAAAAACAGGGGAATATTCCTGAATCCCTGAGGATCTTTCAGAAGGGAATGCTCGTTCCTTATTCGGACCTGTTCCTCTTAAAAAGAAAGGATCTGCTTGTCGATGCCCGTATCCTCCTTCCCTTCTGGTACTCCATTCCCCTTTTTACCGCTATACTGGCCTTTTTTAAAGGTAGAAAGAGCAGGGAAGGGGCAAAGAAAGAGAAGGAGGACGCGGAAGAAAAGGCGGAAAATGAGGTAAGAGAACGGAAGGATCCTCATCATGAGCTTGTAAAAACGGTCAAGCGGCTTGAAGCGGAGATTATCCCTGCGAATACCACAATAGACGATTATCTTTCTGAACTGAAGGACCGCTGGAACCGTCTGATTAATGCGCAGGCAAAAAAAGATCTGTCGGAAGATGTCGATTCCTTTATTAGGGATTATCTGCGCCATTTTTTGAGAACTCACAAGCGGATCAGGATAAGCCGGGAATCTCTCTCCAAGATAGCTTCCGATATTATATCGAGAAATTCCGCCCTTATAAGTCTGAAAAGCCAGGACGCTCTGCACCTCTACATCGAAATCTATCTGCTCCATCTGTTACAGAACGTTAAAATACTGAGATAAACATAAGAAGGTTGGGATTGGCCGCCCCAACCCGCTACGAAAGCGCGCGGAGATCATAGGGGGTTTCCTGATATACGTAGTTGAGCCAATTGTTAAAGAAGAGATGGGCGTGCGCCCGCCAGCGGACCACGGGCGGTTTTGACGTATCGTCATTCGGGTAGTAGTTCCGGGGAACCGTGATTGCCAGACCCTTGGCAATATCGCGGCGGTACTCCCTGTCCAGGGTGAGCGGATCGTATTCCAGGTGGCCGGTAACGTAAATTTCCCTGAAATCCCTGGCGCTTGCAATAAAAACACCTGTTTCCGGGGTTTCCGAGTGAATGGTAAGGCGGGGATTGCCGGCGACTGCCTCACGATCGCTTGCGGTATGACGCGATTGCGGCGCAAGGAATTCGTCGTCAAAACCGCGGAAAAGGGGGGAATGCCTGTCGTTTATGCGGTGGGGGAAGATGCCGAAGAGCTTTTTATCCAGGCTTTTCTTGGGAACCCCGTAACGCCGGTAGAGACCGGCCTGTGCGCCCCAGCAGATATGGAGGGTGGAGAATACATTTGCCTGTGAGTAATCGATCACCGCGGCCAGTTCGTCCCAGTAATCGACCTGTTCAAAATCCAGGGTCTCAACCGGCGCGCCGGTAATGATAAGCCCGTCAAAACGGCTGCGGTCGCGCAGTATCCTTTCGCAGCCGATATAGAATTTTTCAAGATGGCCGGGGGGCGCATTGCGGGATTCGTGGCTCCCCATGCGGAGAAAGGTGATATCCACCTGCAAAGGGCTATTGCTCAACAGCCTCAAAAGCTGAATCTCCGTATCCACCGTGGTAGGCATAAGGTTTACCATTCCGATATGGATGGGCCGTATATCCTGATGATCGGCCCGATCATCCGTCATTACAAAGACATTTTCTTCGCTTAGGGTATGGTATGCCGGCAAACTTCTTGGTATTCTTATAGGCATAGTACGGTAAATTATAAATAAATAAAAGGATAAAGGCAAGTGGATTTTGGACGGATGGTTTGCTCGTCCAAGCCGGTAAGTCTGCCGATAGGATCGACGGGTAAGCCTTTTTGGTAGCGTCCGTATTGCTTTCTGCCTTACAGCCTTCGGATGGTTTCTATATCCAAACCGGTAATGCCGGCAATGAATTCCAGGCTTGCCCCTTTCGCCAAGGCTTTTTTGGCAACGTCCAGCTTGCCCTCTATTTTGCCTTCCAGTCTACCTTTCCTCTCACCGTCCAAGTAGCTTCCTTACCAGCATGGAAATCCGGTCGCGCCAGGCTTTCTGCCGTTGTTCGTATTGGGCCCGTACTTCTTCATTGGCGCTTAACTCATACAATGTCTCTACCGCTTGCCGTATCTCCGGGGCTCGTTCCGCCGCCATTTCAAACTCCTCCTTCCTCTTCGCTTTTAAGAATTGTAACCAGCCGTACAGCGCCGTCCCATCGCTTTCCCCCGGTAC
>JAISNI010000215.1 GCA_031276295.1 Treponema sp. | reverse complement strand
CTCGACCTCGATGCACAAGCCATGTACAGGGCTATCCTCAAAAAGGCCCAGGAAAAGTTCAACTTTACCCTAATAAGCTGCGTGTTTACCGAAAACTGGGTTGATCTGTACATCTATGTTGGGACAGGCTGTACTATTTCCGCTATTATGCACTGGGTACAGCCACTCTTCACCCGCCGGTGGAACAAGAAACACGGCATGTTTGGTTCATTTTGGCGGGACAGGTTCTTCTCTGAAGTGATAGAGTATGTTGAAGAGGTGAAGGAATGGATGGAACAGGTATTTAAGAGGATAAAAGAAAAGCTGTTTAAAGGGAAAGTGAAGATATGGAGTATAAAAGAGTTTATAGCCAAGAGCAGGCCGGGTTCTCAAATCGAAGCGGTACAAACTCTTAGCGCATTTACAACCTGATAGCATAACCCGTTACGTGGAAGTTGTTTAGGATAGCACAGATGCCTCACCGACCGGCCGGGGGAGAGGTATGCGCGGAGGCGCATACCCAGGCAAAAATTTGCCCCGAATTGACGCTAAAAATATGGAAAAAATTAAAAATCTATGCCTTTTAACCGGCTTGTCAATAGATACGCGAAAGGGTACATTAAAACTATGTTGGATAATCTGATAAAAGTGTTTTTCGGCTCCCAGCACGAGCGGGATCTTAAAGCTCTCTTGCCCATATTACATGCGGTAAACGAAAAAGAAGCTTGGGCCGCGGCTCTGCCAGCGGAAGATTTTCCCCGGATGACGGCCCGATTCAGGGAACGGTATAAAAACGGTGAAAGCCTCGATTCCATGCTGAACGAGGCTTTCGCCCTGGCCCGGGAAGCCGCACGGCGTAATCTGGGGGAGCGTCCCTACGATGTGCAGGTGCTGGGTTCCGTCGTGCTGCATCAGGGTAAAATCGTGGAAATGAAGACCGGCGAAGGTAAAACCCTGATGAGCGTCGCCGCCGCCTACCTTAACGCCATTCCGGGCAGGGGCATCCATGTGGTTACGGTCAACGATTACCTGGCAAGCCGCGACGCCGAATGGATGCAGCCTATCTTCGGCTACTTGGGGCTGAGCGTGGGAACCATCCTCTCCAATATGGACAATGCCCGGCGTAAACAGAACTATGCCTGCGATATCACCTACGGAACCAACAACGAGTTCGGCTTTGACTACCTGCGGGACAATATGTGCCGGAATATGGGGAGCCGCGTGCAGCGGGGGCATTATTTCTGCATCGTTGACGAGATCGACTCTATCCTCATTGACGAAGCCCGTACCCCGCTCATCATTTCCGGCGCCGCCGAGGACGATACCTATAAGTATGCCGAGGTAAACAAGTTGCTTGAAATGCTGAAAGAGGTCAAAAAGAAGGACGACGGCGATTATCCCGACGAAGCCCAGGGCGAAGAGGTGATAGGGGATTACAAACTCAACGAAAAGAACAAAAGCGTCTCGTTTACCAATGCAGGCATGGACAAAATCGAGGAAGTTCTGCAGAAACGGAATCTTATCAAAGGCGCCATTGTCGATGAAGAGAACTTTGAGTACCTTCACTACTTTACCCAGGCCCTGCGCGCGCATAAGCTCTTTCATAACGAGGTTGATTATGTGGTGCAGGACGGCCAGGTTCAGATTGTCGATGAGTTTACCGGCCATATCCTTCACGGGCGGCGCTATTCCGACGGGTTACACCAGGCTATTGAGGCCAAGGAACGGATAAAGATTGCCCAAAGGAACCGTACCCTCGCGACCATCACCTTTCAGAATTACTTCCGGCTCTACGAAAAGATTTCGGGCATGACCGGCACCGCCGATACCGAATCCGTGGAATTCAGCAAAATTTACAGCCTTGATGTTGTCGTCATCCCAACCAATCTGCCGGTTGCGCGCAACGACGAGGATGATGTGGTTTTCCTCAACGAAAAGGATAAATACGAAGCGCTCTGCAATGAAATTGCGGAAGCGTATAAAAAGGGCCAGCCCATGCTTGTAGGGACGGTGTCCATCGAAAAATCCGAGAAAATCTCAAGCCTGCTGACACGCCGGGGTATACGCCACGAAGTGCTCAACGCCAAGAACCACGCGCGGGAGGCCGTGATCATCGCCGAAGCCGGCGCGAAGGGAGCGGTAACCGTTGCTACCAATATGGCGGGCCGCGGCACGGACATCAAACTGGGGGGTAGCCCCGCACACCGCGCACGGAAACGGGCCGGTACCGAGGCAAGCCCTGAAAAATACGCGGAGATATACCACGAGGAGTATGAAAAATGGAGAAAAGACTACGAAGAGGTTAAGTCCCTCGGCGGCCTCTATGTCATAGGCACGGAACGGCATGAAAGCCGGCGCATAGACAACCAACTGAGGGGGCGTTCGGGGAGGCAGGGCGATCCGGGAAGATCAAAGTTCTTTATCTCTATGGACGATGATCTTATGCGGCTGTTCGGCGGTGAAAATATTAAGGGCCTTATGGCCAAAGTCGGCATGGAAGCGGGGGAGCCTATCTACCATCCCTGGCTTAATAAAAGTATAGAAAAGGCCCAAAAGAAGGTTGAGGAACGCAACTTCGAGATACGCAAGCACCTGCTGGAATACGATGACGTGCTTAACCAGCAACGCAAATTCATCTATGAACAGAGGGACGCTATCCTCCTCGATAATAACCTGAAAAAACGGGTGAACGACACGACCGCGGAGATGCTTGCCTCCTATATCGAGGAATACCGCAACGCCCAGAAGCGGGATATGAACGCGGCGCTCCGGGAGCTTGCTTCCCGCTTAAAGGGCAAATTCGGCTACCGGCTTCCCCTTGAACTGCCGGGAGGAGCCGCCGGAAATTCGGAACTCCTTGAAAAACAGCTCTGTGGCGATCTGGAAAAGGACATAGAGGACAAGGAAGCCCTGACAGGTTCCGCATACCTTAACGCGTTTATCCGTGAGCAGTACCTCCAGGCTATAGACCGTAAGTGGCTTGATCATCTTGAAAACATGGAAGCCCTGCGGGAAGCGGTGCACCTCCGCAGTTATGCCCAAAAGAATCCCCTGACCGAGTACAAGGTTGAAGGCTTCCAGATATTTGAAACCATGATAGATGAAATCCGCTCGGAGATTGCCTCCCGGCTGCACCTTATCCATATCCAGGTTGCGGAAGACAGGGAAACGCGCAGTACGCATAGTACCGCGACCATTCAATCGGCAATCCACGGCAGCATGGGCGGTTTTGCCGGTTCGGCTTCTCCGTCAAGAAATGCTCAGCGCGCCTCCGGGGAAAACGTTACCGTGGTACGCGCCCAGCCTAAGATAGGCCGCAACGATCCCTGTCCCTGCGGTTCGGGGAAAAAGTACAAGCACTGCCACGGAAGATCATAAGGAGCGGAAACGGACGTTTTTTTGGATATTCTTTAGATAAAGTGAAGCTCCGGTCCCTTCGGTTGGGTTCCCGGAGCTTCGCTCAAGATACCTGAAAGGGCCTGCCGTTTAAGGACAAGCCCTTTATCTATAAAGATCAACTATTCAACTTTAAATTTTGAAACTTCGTTCACGAGGGTGTTGATATTTTCCTTGTTTTCACCGCTGATGGTATTAACGCGGTCAACCGCAATATTTATCTGATCCGCGCCGGTAGCCATCTCGTTCATCCCGTTGGCTATCTCCTGGGTTACCTGTTCCAGGTTCTTACTCTCCAGGATAACTTCCCTGCTTCCCTCAAGCATTTCCATGGATCCGCCTTTAACAAGCTGGGTTATACCGTTAAGCTTGGCTATGGATTCCAATATCTGCCGGCTTCCGGTATTCTGCTCTTCCATAGCGTTTCTGATATTTTCTTCCTGCTCTGAGACGATCTTTACCCCGCCGTCTATAGCCTCAAACTTCTTCAATACCGTATCGGTGGAACGGGTGATCTTGTCAATGGAGTCCTTTATCTTTTTAAGTACGGTGCTTATGGTCTTGGACTGTATCCCTGAATTTTCAGCGAGTTTCCGTATTTCATCGGCCACGACCGCAAAACCCTTGCCCGCTTCCCCCGCGTGGGCGGCTTCAATAGCGGCGTTCATGGACAGGAGATTGGTCTGGCTTGCGATATTTTGCATCACCGCGTTAATTTCCAAAAGCCCCTCGGATTCACGAGCGATCTCCTGAATGTCGGAGGCCACTTCCTGAAGGCCCAACCGGCCTACTTCGGAAGCGTCCGCCAACTCCTTGACATTATCGGCGTTTTTGACAAGGGTCTGGGTAACGGACTGAATATTGGCAAGCATCTGTTCTATAGCCGAAGATGACTGGGAAACACTGGCCGTCTGTTTGTCGATATGTTCGGTAAGTTTATCGATATTAACGGTGATCTGTTCCATTGTAGCGTTGGTCTCGGTAACCGACGCCGACTGATTGATGACGCGGCTCTTGATATTCTGAATATTGGCGGTAATCTCGTTGATAGCGGCGGCGGTTTCGGTCATATTGGAGGCCAGTTCGTTCCCTATGTCAAAGAGAGTTACCGCCTGTTGTTTAATGGTAATAATAAGCGCTTTGATTTTTTCCAGGGTCTGATTGAAGTACCGGGCCAAATCGCCGACTTCATCCCTGGAGTTGATGTTGATAGACCTCGTCAGGTCCCCCTCCCCTTCTGATATATCCTTGAGGTTAAGGGAGACATTGACGATGGGCCTGGCGATACCGGCCGCGATAAAATACACAATCACCCCTATTACCAGCACGGAGACAATCGCAAGGATAACGGTAAACTGCGTTAAATCATACACGCTCTCCAGCACGGTGGTTTGCAGCACCGAGGACATTAAGCTCCAGAATTCGGCGGACTCTCCTATTCTGAAGGGATAGCTGCAGATAATGCGTCCGGCATTGGAAAAGACCTTGGGCTTTCCTGTTTGGAGGGATTCCTTTATATAGTTGATCCCTGCCTGTCCCGCGATGTGCAAGCTGACCGTTTCAATGCTGTTCCCCACTTGTTTCGGATCATAATGAGCTATGACGGTAGCGTCCTGGCTGACAAGCAAAGCCCGTCCGGTTTCATAGGGGGTTGTGGCCTCAACAACCGACTGGGTAGAGGAGAGGTCCACGTTCACCCCGATAAGACCGACAATTCTATCGGTCCCCTCTGGAATAATGGGAACCGTCATACTGACCGTCAAGGTATCCTTCCCGTTTAACTGGATAATGCGGGGATTGCCCACCGTCGGTATGGCCTTAATCTGCGACAGGGCGATCTGCCAGTCCGGATACGGCTGTAGTATCAGAGGGCCGGTACGCCGGGAAATCCAGGGGATAAATACGCCGCTTGCATCGGTTCCTGCGGTGCCGGCCATTTCGGCATCCCTGCCGTCCAGAACACCGGGCTGCCATACCGTATACAGCCCCACAAAAGTGGGATAAGATTCTATTGTCGCTTGCAGCGTGTTAATATACAGGGAGCGCCGTAACGCAGGTTCCACCGCTTCATACCCGTTCATTATATTGGACAAGCTGGTTATGGTATCCAGACACATCTGAAACTGCGACTCAAGCTCTTTGGCGTGGAGTCCCGTAAGGTTTATCATATTCATCTCCGCCGCCTCAACCTGTAACGATCTTGCCCGAGTCAGCAAAATAACCGATAGGGCAGATACCGCCACCGTCGTCATTACAATGATAATCAATGTCAACCTGAATTTTAGTTTCATTTCTGCCTCCTTATATCGCACCGAATTTCTCAAAAAAACCAAATTTATATTATTTTATACTAAGATTGTCGGTAAGTCTACCCCAACATACGATATCTGCAAAGGGGCCGGTGATGCTGAGCGCGCGGACAATTTCTGCCGCGCCCATCCGGCAGCGTCAAGTCCTGAAACAAAGATACGTTCCCGCTATCCCTTCCCTCTTTCAAAAACCGCCAGACTCTCGATGCGGGGTGTCTGGGGGTAGAAATCGTACCAGGATAAGTTCTGCAGCCGGTACGCGCTCAGGAGTTCCCGACTGTCCCGCGCGAGGGACGCAGGATCGCAGGAGACATAGGCGAAAAGCGGAGACCCTTCCCGGCACAGCCAGGATCGCAGGGCGGCGGAAAGGCCCTGCCTCGGCGGGTCCATCACCATAAAACCGTAGTGTTTTCCCCGAAGGAAGCGCGGCCACTGCTCGTCGCGGAGCGCGTAGTACGAAACCTGCGCGTCCTTCAGATTCTCACGCGCGAGGGCCAGGGCGTTTCCGTTTTCCTCTGCCAGATCAAACGAGGGGAAGCGGTCGGAGAGGAAAAGGGCGAAGGTTCCTACCCCGCAGTAGAGATCCGCCGCAACCGAGTTGGAATCCGCCCGGTCTGCGGTTTGCAGGATATCGGCAAGCAGAACTTCCAGCATAGCCGCATTGCTCTGAAAGAACACCGAGGCGTCAAGGGATATATCCCTGCCGAATAGGGGCATCCTGCCTTTAGCCGGCGTCCAGGCCGCGGGGCTTCCCTCTACCAATAACAGTTCCCCCCGGCCGTACACGGTAAAACGGTCCTGAAAGGCAGGCGGAACGATCTCCCCGTGCAGAAGAGCCCTGCGGATACGCTTATCGGCAACAGGACAATCCGAAACGGGGATAAGTTCCGAGCTTTTCTTCGCCTTAAAACCCAGGCAGCTTTGAGCCCGCCCCGTGCGGAAAGCGGGAAGCGAAGCGCGGCGTTTCCGCACGCCGGACGTTTGCGGTATGCCGTATACCGGCGCAATACCGTGCAGTTGTATCCTGTTACGGTACTCAAAGGGTTCGCCTCCATGCACCGTCGGTTCCACCGGCAGCGGGAAACCGCCTATACGGAGAAACGCATCCTTGAGGATGGCCGTCTTTTCATCTATCTGGGCTTGATAGGAGAGGTGCTGAAGGGAACAGCCCCCGCATCTGCCGAAAAGCGGACACGGAGGAACGGCCCGCAATGGGGAAGGGTCTATAATGTCGAGGATTTCCGCTTCGGACCATGTCTTATGCTTCACGACAATACGCCCGCTTACCAGGTCGCCCGGCGCGCTCCGTTCCATAAAAACGGCCTCACCCTCGATATGAAGTACCCCCGCGCCTGAAGAAGCGATACGCTCCACGGGAAGGGTAAAAATATCACCAATTACCATAAACTTCACTATAACATCATTGCAAGAACGATAAAATAGGGAGTACAATAGAGTATGGATGTTTCTCCACAGCAGTCTTTTCAGATCTGTTCCGAGCCTGCCGAAGAGTGGCTTACTATGGATGACGGCGCAAAGCTCTTTGTCCGGCAGTGGACCGGGGGCGGGACGCCTTGGGCTGTCGTGCATATAGTTCACGGTATGGCCGAACATTCCCTTCGGTATAAGGAAACGGCCCGCTTTCTGGCCCAGGCCGGCATTGAGGTCTGGGCCGCGGATCAGCGGGGGCACGGCAGAACGGCGGATCTTACGGTAAACGGCCCTGAGCGCGGCGGGCTTTTGGGGCACTGCGCGGATTCAGAGGGCGCTTTCCGGGTTACCCAGGATATAGATGCCGTAAACCGTATAATAAGGAAAAAACGGCCGGGTATACCCCTGATCCTCCTGGGACATTCCTGGGGTTCATTTATCACGCAGAACTACATAGAACGGTACGGAAAGGGTCTTTCGGGCTGTATCCTTTCAGGAACGCGGGGGCCCGGCGGTCTTGACAGCAAAATGGGGGCGCCTTTCCTTGCCCTGCTCTCCAGGCTGAGAGGCTGCCGGAGCAGATCCCGCATGGTATGGCGCATGGCCGACGGTTCCTATAATAAGCCCTTTAGACCGAACCGGACCTCAGCCGACTGGCTTTCCCGTAACGATGCGGCGGTAGACGCCTACATTCAGGACCCCCTGTGCGGAAAGCTCTCCACGATAGGTTTTTACCGGGACCTTACCGGCCTCCTCAACCGGATACACCGGCAGGAAGCTATGCAGGGCATACCCTCCAGCCTGCCTATCTATGTGATTTCCGGCAGCGCGGATCCGGTAGGCGCGATGGGCAGAAGTCCAACCAGGCTGGTGAATATATACCGCTCCCTCGGCATCGGGGACCTTGAATTCGTCCTTTACCCCGATGCGCGGCACGAACCTTTAAACGAGACGAACCGCGAAGAGGTACGGGAAAACATCCTGTCCTGGATTACAAAAAGATTCGGGAAGAAGAACGGTATCCGGGAGCCTGCCGTCCATGACGGGCTATCGTAGGCTAAAGCCGTTCATGTAATGATGGGGAAAAGAGGTTTCGTTGAAACTAGTTTATCAAACTAAATTGAGAGGCTTCCTTGCGCATCCGTTATTCAACGCTCAAAGATGGAACACCTGTTAAAAAGGCGGTTGTTTATACCCAGGATGAACACGGCATCAACTTTAATGATGTGGACAGCGAGGCGGTGTATATTACCGATCAGCTCAAGGCGAATGGTTACGATTCCTATATAGTCGGCGGCGCCGTGCGGGATCTGATCCTGAAGAAAAAACCCAAGGACTTTGACATTGTAAGCGCGGCAAGTCCCGCCCGGATCAAGAAGATATTCCGTAACGCACGGATCATAGGGCGGCGCTTCAGGCTGGTACACGTACATTTCGGCCCCAAGATATACGAAGTATCTACTTTTAGGTCTTTAAAGAACGGGCCTACAAGTAATACCTTCGGAACCATCGAGGAAGATGTATACCGCCGTGATTTTACCCTTAACGCCTTGTTCTACGATCCGCAGAAACAGATTGTTGTGGATTATGTCGGGGGCATAAAGGATATAAAAGAGAAAAAGATACGGCCTATCATCCCGCTTGATACTATCTTTACCGACGATCCGGTACGGATGATACGGGCGGTGAAGTACGGCGCGGCTACCGGCTTTAAACTGCCCCTGACCCTCAAATGGAAGCTCAAAAAACAGTCGGAGTTGCTTGCCTCCATTTCTCCATCCCGCCTTACGGAAGAGATTCTCAAGATCATCAATTCCTCCGCCGCGGCGGATATTGTGGAAGCCCTCGAAACTTTCGGCCTGTACCGCTACCTCCAGCCCAATGCCTCAAGGCTTTTCCATGAGAACGCCGACTTTCGGGAACGGTATATAAAAAGTTTCCGCGAATTAAACGGCATTGTTGTAAGCGGGGAAAACAGCCTGAAAAAAGGAGGGGCGGAGTCTGTGGAAAGCCGCACGCAGCCTCAAGGCTGGGTTCTGGCCGCTCTTATCAGGGATTTTCTTGAGGACCGCATAGAATGGACGGGCGATTCGGCGGAAAACTACAGGACCGCTTTTATGGAAGCCCGCAAATTCGTGCTTCCCATGAATCCTCCCCGTGTGGAGATGGATCATGCGGTACGTCTTATATTCGGCGAACACGGCATAACCATAAAAAAGTCCCGTTTTACCGAACGTTTAAGGCGGCCTTTCCACCTTGGGGAAGAAGCGGAAACCGGCGGGTTAGAAGAAGATCCCCCACAGCCGGCGCTTACAGTGCAAACATCGAAAGCACAGCTTGCGCCGCTTGCGGAAAAAAAGCGGAAGCGCAGCAGAAGGCGGAAAAAATCAGCCGACCCTCAGCAGGCGGGCGTACAGGATGCGGCGCCCAAGCCTCTTCTTCCTGACGCAAAAGAGAACCGCAAGCCTGTGGAGCTTTGATGTATTCGTATACATCCCTACCTACTGCTAGCAGTTTGTTGCGCTTCAGCGCAAAATTGTATAAAGATTCATTAAAGTGAATCTTTATACCTTGCAAACTGCATAAGCAACCCCGATAATCGGGATTTTTTGCATATTCATGCAAAAAATACACAAGTGCAACGGGCTGCTAGAAGGCCGGGGCCTTAACGCTCTATTTGACAAGCCGCTCTATCAGGCGATCCGCACGCGCCTTGTAGCGCTCCGGGGATACAACGGCGGCCTGCCGGAGATAGCTGACGGCATCCGCGCTCTTGCCCGCCGAGGCCGCGTTAATGCCCAGCGCATAGGAAACCAGGGCCTTATCCGCGCCGTAATCCAGGCTGGAACGGTAGTATTGCTCGGCAGCCTCATAGTTCTTATCCTCGTAGGCTAAAAGCCCCAGATAGTAGTAGGGGGCATAGTGGGACGGGCGCTGGATCAGGGCGGCAAGGAAGGAGAGTTCCGCCTCCACTTTTTCCTTGGCGTTATAGGCGGCTTCGCCTTCGGCAATAAGTTCCGCAAAGGTTTTTCTGGCCTTAAAATAGGACTTACAGTCGGCCTCAAAGGTATCCTCTTTGGTCCACAGATCGATACGTCGCTTGACCGCCAGGGAATTTTCCGCGGCGGTGGCATTGGGGGAAAGCATCATTATGCACTCAACCAGAGTTCTAAAGTAATCGCTGTTCCCGCCGTTAAGAAAGAACGAGACAAGCGCCCAGGAGAAGCTCTGGAAATTATCGGGCGTGCCCATAAGATCCGCTAGGAGTATCGATTCAAGGCTGGGGAGGTTATCCGCCCTGCTCTTGACCGTTTCCAGCCAGGAGAGGTTTTCCTCGTAGGTCAGTTCGCCCGCGTTTGAACCGGAACGGGCATACTTGAGGGTATTAAAGTAGATGGAGAAGCCTTCCCGCATCCACGCGGGCGGATAGGGGATAAAGGCCCGGAGGTACTGGATAAAAGCCTGATGGGGCAGCATACGGTCCTTCTCGGGACTGTTCTGATGGATGATAAGCTCGCGCCTGTCCGCCTGATTGTAGTGCAGGTATACGGCGCCCGGCCTCGTACTCCCCAGACGGGCAGTGATATAGGCGTCATATTCGGCCTTGTCATAAAAAACCCTTACCCTAAGCGGAACGGACAGCCGGATAGGATCAAACCGGAACAGGCGGTTATACACGTCAAAACGGCTCTCCAACTCATCAGATATAGGCTTTCCCAGACCCTCCGCCGCATAAACCTCGTAGTACCGGCTTCTTATTGGTGTGGGCCCCGATATTCTATCCTGGGCATTAAGGAAAGAGAGCGCCAAGAAAGCAAGAAAAAATAATGCCGATATCTTCTTCATACTAAACTCCTGACAGGGGGCGCCTTATGAATAGCTATATGGAAGGCCCCTTACTATAATGAATATGTGCTCTTATCTATATCCAATATATACAAAAAAAGAATTTTTTGTAACCTCGTCTTTTCTATTGTCGGTTACTATTGTATCAATTTATCAATGATAATATTCACTTCTTCTATTAATATACCCGTAAAGCGCTCTATATTTTCGATGATATACTGCTGCATCTCGTGGATATTCCCGCCAAGCTGGGTACCGTAAGGCACGTCAATGGTGATGACCAGCCGGTAACCCATCTCATCATCTTTTACAACTATCTTTTTTATCCTGATATTTTCGTTGTATTCGTCAACACAGTGTATGACCATCTGACTGAGCGCGGCCTCGGATATGATCACCTTGCCGCGTTTTGAGTATTCGGGCCGTACAACGGATTTTTCGTGAACCTGGGGCGTCGGGCCTATGCCCCTGAGAACCGCTTTCTTTCTAAAAATACGGATGGCGTCATAGAAGATATGAGGATAGCTCCGTTTTATTTCGATGGACGGAACGGGGATGACGTGCTTGCCTTCAATCTTGCGGGTCCTGATGGCTTTTTCTATTTCTTCCTGGGTGGCTATATCCTCAATTTTGATGATTTTAACCGGCGGCAGAAGCTGAAGCCTGGCGGCAATCTTATTGACCATCTTCTCCGAAGTACCCAGGAGAAGTATCTTCTTTACCTTATCGTTCTGAAGTTTTTTGGCCACTTCATCACGGTGGCCCTTTTCGTCAAAAAGCGCAACCTTTACCGCGGCCATGAAGGTCTTTTCTTTTTTGGCGGAATGTCCCGCAATGATACGGTTATCCTTGATCAAGAGCCCGTCGTCAATGATATACTCAAGGCCGTATTTCTGCGCCACAAGCTTAGAACGGAAGCTCTTTCCGGTACCGCTTTCTCCGACGAGGGCATATACTCTTTTTCTCCGCGAAGGTAAAAAGAAATCCAGAAACATCAACTATAGTATACCATGAAAAAAATTAAAATAACACTCATCGTCAAATATTTCCGCTATCTTTTTAAGGAAACGCTCAGGCGGAGCCGCGGTAACGGACAGCGGCATCTCGGGGGAATTTCCATCCGTATCCAGGGAAAAGGCATGGAGGAAGAAGCCGCCTGCCTGAAAGCTGCCGCCGTATTTAAGATCGCCCGCAAGCGGGTGGCCGCGGGAGGCAGCCTGGGAGCGTATCTGGTGGGTCCTGCCCGTTTCTATTTCGGCAAGGATGAGCGTATACCCCGTTTCCGAAACAGCCAGGGGCCTTACCGCCGTCCGCGCCTTTTTTGCGCCGCCCGCCTCTTCCGCCGCGAGCGACGCCGCTACCAGAGTCTTCCGTCCGTCCCTGTCCCGAACAAGCGAGTCTTCCCAGAGTTCCGGCCCTCCGATAAGGCCGTCCACCAGGGCGAGGTAGCGCTTCCTGACCTTTCCCTCACGGATAAGGGCGCTGAAGCAACGCGCCCCTTCAAGGCTTGTTGAAAAGACGATGATACCGCTTGTCCCCGTATCCAGCCGGTGGAGGGGGCCGGGCCTAAAGGATAGGGACGGACGAAGCCGGCCGGTGAGATAATCCTGCACACGGGAATCGAGGCTGTTCCTTCCGTGTACCGCCAGGCCCACAGGCTTATTGAGGACGAGCAGGCCACATCCTTCCTGGATGATGTCCAGGCCCGATGCGGAAGCCGGGGGGACAGGCCGGCGGGCCTCCGAAGCAGGGGGGAGGCGCGGGCCTTCACGCCTGTCCCCGGTTATTCCTGCTATGCTTATGCGCTGCCCGGCCCGGACGCGGAAGCCGGCCGCCGCGTGTTTGCCGTCCACGGATACTTTATTCTGACGTAAAAGCCGGTGCAGGAGCGAGAGGCGCATATCAGGCAGGGCTTTGCGTAAAATACGGTCCAGCCTGCGGCCCGCGTCGTCGGCCTGGACCGTCAACTCGATTGGCATACGGGTATTGTACCGCGGCGGCAGGAAAGAGTGAAGCGCGCAAATTTTTTTGTGCGTTTATCCTGAATTTTAACATCTATGCCCTTGACTTTTTTTTTCATATAAACTATAAATAATTTAATGAGCCACCTTAGCTCAGTTGGTAGAGCAAAGGACTGAAAATCCTTGTGTCTAGAGTTCAATTCTCTGAGGTGGCAAAAAAAGCCCCATCCTTTCGGATGGGGCTTTTCCTTTATAAGGAGGTTTTGCTACAGCCAAAACGCTCCCCCTCGTACCTTTCCATACTATAAACCCCTTCTTGCAGCCGTCCCGTTCAACGACGGCTTGCAAGAAGGGTGTAGTGCTAATAGCGGAATAAAATTCCCGCATCCAGGCCGTATGTACTCAGCACGCCCGGATCGTTTCCCAGTTCTTTACCATAGATGGATGCGACAAACTCAAAAATGAACAGGTCAAAACCAATGCCGGCGGCAGGGAGCATATCGTTCATTCCCACCTGGACGGAAATGATGTTAAAGAATTCGGCCTCCACGCCGATGCCCAGGTTAAGCCAAGGGTTCCGCGACCGGTAGTCCTTCTGTTTAAAGAGGTTGAAAATATCGCGGTAATCCGCCATAGCCGCCAGCTTTATGGACTTCCCTCCGAAAACCTGGTAGGAAAGCCCTATATTCATCTTAGACTCCACCACCCCCCAAGTGTCCCCCGTAGTTCTCTTAACCGCCGCAGGAGAGAATACGTCGTTATAAACCAGGGCCGCTTTAAATTTGCCGAGGGTATAGGTGGTTCCCAGATCCAAACCGCCGCCTATGTACGTCGTAGCGCCGTCCATCACTTCTTCCAGTATGGCATCGGCATGGTCGGCGATATTCAGGAAGTTGTCGGCCCTTTCCAACCCATACCTGCCGAAGACTTTTGCCGCTACCCCCACGTCAAGGATATGCGTCTCGGTATTGATAAGCCTAAAGGAATAACCGCCGTTAAGCACCACGTCGATATTGGCCGCCGCTTTCACGTTCATCCCTACCACTTCGGCATCCACGTATTCCCGCGAAAACAGGCCGAAGCCAAAACCATGTCCCACATAACCCAGGGCCAAACCGGGGGCAGACACCCCCAAGGGGAGCTTTCCCCCTGTCTTTTCGGCAAATTCCCCGATGGTAGTGTAATCCAGATCGTCATCCGACTTCAACATATCCGTAGCGACCTTCCCCAAACCGATTACGTCCCCCGTGGTACCAAAGGCAAGGTCTAAAACGGAGATCTGTTTGGCGGTTCTTAACGCCGCGGGATTGACAAAAAGGGTATTGATATCGTCCGTATAGGCCGCGTGAGGGCCGCCGTAACCGTGGATTCGGGCCGAAGGCAGAGTAAAGGGCTTTATCGGCGTATCATAACCTTCCGCAAAAAGCGCGCCCGTTAGAGACAGGAACAATACTGCAACGACAGCTTTTGTATATGATTTCATCATCTACTCCTTATTAAAAATTGAGCTCGTTAAGCACCTCGCCCAATACTTCTCCTGTTTTGACATTTTTCGCTGTTTTGAGGAGGTAATAGGCAGTTTTCTGTTTGGGGTTAAAACTATCAACAGTATTCTCCTGCACCTTACTAGCAAATTGATCCATATATTTCTCCAAACCCTCACCTTCCTGTCCCTGGTAATCCCCTAGGAGGCAGATCACCGCAGCCATCACAAGATCGTTTCCGGCGTTCTCGTCGATATTGGGATAAATATCACCCATGGGCCTACTCTGAAAGAGGGTCCCGATATCTCCGGCAATATCCTGTACATCGGGCAAATCGTTCAACACATCGGTAAGTTTATCTCTCTGTGTTTCATCATCATCATCATCATTGAGAAAAGCCCCCGCACTGCTTAAAATGGTGGTTCCCAGCCCCGACGCGTTGACGGCGGCGGTCAGTCCCGCGCTCTGAAGATCAGCCTTGTCTTGACCGGTAGCATTAGCCGCGGCATCTACAATCTTTTTAAGCAATGCCTTGGAAGCCTCAGAATCCCCCGCAAAGGTACTGACCATTTCCTTTACATTAGAGGGCTTAACATCGCCCATTAAGTTTGCGGGGTCCCGTTTGAGCCCCTCTCCCCAGGAACTGGAAAAGAACCCCGTAACGCCTTCGCAGGAGATAAGGGAAAATCCCAGCGCGGCAACGAGCGTCAAGCCGATAAAAAGTTTCCTTCCTTTTACCATTTTTCGTTTCCTTATATTATTGTGGAATGAAGTCCGAAAATTCGGACTTGAATAACTTAAATTATATCACATCTTTCCAAAAAACAATAGCGCATCCCCCCTAATATTCATAATACTTTTGAATTTATGCGCTTTTGATATTTTTTTAAAAATACCCTCAATCCCCATAATACCCTCAAAGCGTATCAGGTGAATCGAGAAGCGCGGGAAGCTGCATGAAGGTTTGCAGGTATCCCGACCGGCGTTTTTTAACGCTGATGTTAAGCACGGCATAACCGTCCTTCTCTTCAACCTGAAAACCCCGTATGCTTATAGGATCGTTCTCGGAAAGTCCCGCCTCATAGGCAATGGATCCGCGGACAACTTTCTTGACAAGATAATCAAAGAAATATAAATCCTTGCTCATTGCGGGAGAAAGAATAATGCCGAAAAGCGGGGCGGCCAAACGCTCGCGGCTGTCTTTTTTAACCGCTTCGGCCAGCGGTATGTCGGGGCGTTTGGCCATCATCAGGGTATGTTTGGCGCCGTCCGACGTTTCCAGACTGATAAGCTCGCCGGGACGGAGCTGAAAAAGGCAATCCTGCAATGCCGTAATCAGGGCCCCCTGGAACGCCGTTACCGTCCGGTTATTAATGGACTTGATGTAGACGCCTTCTTTTACCTGCTGATCCGCGGCGGGCGTCCCGGGAGCAACGTAGATGATCTCGGCGCCGTGAACGGTTTCACTTAAGGTAAGGCCAAGCCAGGGCCGTTCCGCCTTGCCGCCTTTTATCATGGAAGGAAGAGCCGCCGCCAGCCGTTCCGCGGGTACGGCAAAATTCAGCCCCTGGTACTGCTCTACACCGGCAAAAACTATGCCAACCAGCCTGCCTTCCTGATCGACCACAGGCCCGCCTGAAGTGCCGTGGTTCACCGCGGCATCGATCTGAATAACGTCGCCAAGCTGGAGGAAGCGCCGCCCCAGCGCCGAGACAATGCCGGAGGTAACGGTTTTTTCAAGGCCGCCCGGCGAACCGATAGCCAGTACGGTATCCCCAACCTGGGGAATGCTCCTGTCCACTACCGAAAACACGTACTCCGGGCTGAAATCCGCCTTGATAAGCGCCAAATCCATAGCCTTGTCCCAGCCTATTACCTTGGCGGGAATCCGCGGGCTGGAACTGCTCCCCATACGCACGTACATACGCGAATAGCCTTCATAACCCGTATCTACTTCGCTTTCTATCACATGATAGTTGGTGATAAGGAGGCCGGATACGTCCACAAAGAAGGCCGAACCCAGAACCATATCGGGGAAGCCTATGCCCCGTTCTATCCTGGTACCGCGGTCTACGATGACCGTTGCAACCCCTTTTATCATATCGGACGGCAAATCGCGCCCCCGTGCATAGGTACGGTATTCCTCCTGAATGGTTCCCTCATTTCCATCCGCCAGCCTTTCCGTTGCGGCCAGGAAGAAAGCCGCGGTACGCCGCTGTTTAGCCTTAACCGCATGTTCAAGAAAGAGCAGCGCATCTTCAAAGCTCAACTCTTCGTGGGCCTGTACGGCGCCGAGAAAAGCCGGCAGGTATTTCCCTTCGCCCAGATCTTTCTTTGCTTCGGAAAGGACAAACTCAGGCTCGCTGCCGGACTGTTCTACCGGAATACCAAGGCTTACAAGCGACCGCGCCAGAGATGCGGCATCGCCCCAACGCTCCTCCTCTATAGCCTGAACCTGAAACTCTTTAAGTTTACTTACCGCCGTTTCCTCCAGGTTTTCAAGCGTTTCCAGAATCTCTCCGTCATTCCCGGGGATGGCGCCTTCCGGCCCGTAGATAGCCTTGTATATGCCTATTCTATGAATGGCCAATGCCGGATCATCGTTGATACTGTTTTTTATATCATCCAACCGGAATTCACTGGTGGATCTTGGCGGGGCAAGCCGCCTCTCGGCTTCCGCTACGGAACGGCAGGAAAAGAACACCGGTACAAGAACGATTAACCATCCTGTTTTCCGCAGACAATCGTATAATCCGCCGTTTATATGTTTTCGCGTCATATTTTCCTCTGTTTTAAACTATTCCGTGCTATAATCTTATATCTATTATCGGTTGAAGATATCGGCAGGCTCCCCCCAGGTATATTCCCGGTTTCCGTCCTTATCCATATCCCACGACCGTATGGTACGCTCTCCGCTTGCGGAGTAGAAGTAATCTTCCCCCGTTTCAAAAATCCCGTCTCCGTCCCAGTCGCTTTGAGTCGATTCAAAGCTCTTTTTATAGTTAAAAAGATCATCCCTCTCCTCTTCCCGCGGCAGGATACCCTCCGTATCCTCCCTAAAGCGCCTTTCCGTTTCCATTCTGCCGTCAAGATCGGTATCTATGCGCTGCAATACCGGCCTGCCTTCCCTGAATTCGGTCTCCGCCGCCGGCCTGCCCCCGGCTAATTCCACCGCCCGTTGGGGTATACCCTGCTTAAGCTCTATACGCTCAATACCGCCGGGGAATTCACGGCTTGGCCGTTCCAGATAAACTGAAAAATAGCCGAGATCCTCCGGGGACAGCAGCTTTAACAGGGGATCAAGCTCCGGGTACAGGGAAAAACCGGGAAGAAATTCCTCCAGCAGCACAGGGGTGTAGAAAAAGTCCCGTGGCCTGTGTACGTACCTCACTCCATCCAGCCTGGTTTCCGCCGCCGCCGGGAACTGCTCCCAGATAATTTCCGCCTTCCGGGGTTCTTCCCCGCCGGGCGGGACTCTGTTTTTTTCCGATAAATCCCCCGCCGTACCGGTTTCTCCCGCTGTAACGATCAGCATACGGGCCGGATGCCCGCCTGAAAAAAATATGTCTATATCGGCAATGCCGTCCTGGTCCGCATCGAAGGAGTAATCCAGGATAAGGCCGTCACGGTAACGCACCCGTACTTCCGGGATGCCGTCCCGGTTAGTATCCCCGGTGATAACTCCCGTATAGTGCAGAAAGCGCTGCCTGAACAGCGCTTTCGCGGCATCGGTTGAGAGCAGGCCGTACAGATCCGTAAAAAGCGTCCTGTCCGGTACGGACGCGGATGTCCCGGCGTTCCGAAAGGCTCCTGGCGCAAAGAATTCCTCCACCGCGGCTTCCTCGCCGATAAGCCCCAGCCGGAGAGTTACCGGAAGGGAGGCGGGGACAGGGGGATTAACGCTGCGGTAAGCCTCCAATAGCCGGCGGCCGTTTTCCTCATCTTCAATAAAGGGAACCGCGCGCCAGGCTAATTCGGGATCGGCTTCCGTCAGCAGGGGAAGCCGCCAGACAGCCAGAGCGATAAGCTCCGCCGCCCTGCCCGGCAGGATTCCGTCAGGCAAAGCCGAACGGGCTTCCAGTCCGTAGGAAAAGAGGGCGGACGGAAAAACCGGATCCTCCGGGTATCTATCCAGCGCGTCCGCCATAGCATCAAGGAATTCTTCTTCCCGGCCAAGACCTTTCAATGCCGAAAGCCGCAGATGCGCCTCCCCGGCGCTCCGCTTAACGGACGAAAGCCCCTCAAGAACCGCCTCGTATTGCCGCAGTTCGGTCAGGATATGCGCTTCAAGGAGCTTCCCTGAGTCCTGCGAATACCGCCTCCATCTATTCAGCGCCAGTCCCCGGCGTATTGCTTCCAGGGCGGCTCCCCGGGGTTTACCCTCGTGCAGGCGGGCGCGGGCAAGCAGATAGGAAATGTCCGAACTTGCGTTGGAAAAATCGGCGCCCCGTTCAAGACCTGCAAGGGCTTGCGCCCAGTTACCTTCGTCTATCCGTTTTTCCGCCCATTCGGCATAGCGTTCCGCCGCTCCTTCATCCCCCCTTAACCCGCTCTCCGTCCTGTCCCTGAAACCTTCGGCGTTCACCGACGAACATATACAAAACAGTAAAAAGCCCGTTAAAGTTACCTTTATCATATCGACGGGCTCTCCGGTAAAACGCGTCCGAGAGGGGTATTCAGGACGGCGCGCGGCGGCAGTTCAAGCAGAGAACATACCTCATCGTCAACCAGGGTTTCCCGCTCCATAAGGGCCTCGGCCAATCTTTCCAGCTTTCCGCGGTGTTTTTTCAGAATATCCGCGGCCTTTTCCCTGGCCGCATCCAGAATCTTCTTGACCGCCTGGTCTATTTTCCGCGCCGTATCCTCAGAGTAGTCCTTGTGCCGCGCAATTTCCCTTGCAAGGAAGATAGGTTCCTCCTCCTGGCCGTAGGCAACCGGGCCCATCTCCTCGGCCATACCCCATTCACAGACCATGTGCCGCGCCATTTCGGTAGCCTGCTGAAGGTCCTGCTTGGTTCCCGTCGTGGTTTCGCTATAAAAGAGCATCTCCGCTATCCATCCGCCGTAACAGATCACGATACGGTCCTCGATCCAGCCCCTGGTACGGCTGTAGCTGTCCTCTTCCGGCAGGGACATTGCCATGCCCAATGCCCGTCCATGAGGTACGATGGTTACCTTGTGGAGAGGATCGGCGTTTTTAAGAAAATAGTGCAACAGGGCATGGCCTGCCTCGTGAATAGCCGTCATACGCCGTTCCTTATCAGAAATGACCATCGTTGTCCGCGCTACCCCCATGAGTATCTTGTCCCGCGCTTCTTCAAATTCAGACATCTCGACATAGGTCTTATCCCTGCGGGCGGCGAAAAGAGCCGCCTCGTTGACAAGATTTGCTATATCCGCGCCGCTCATCCCCGGCGTAGCCCTGGCTATACGGCTCAGATCAATATCCGTCCCCAGGGGAATCTTGCCCGTGTGTATCTGGAGTATGGCCTCTCTCTCCTTAATGTCAGGCATAGCCACCACCACCTGCCTGTCGAAACGGCCGGGCCGCAGAAGCGCGGGGTCCAGGACATCGGGCCGGTTCGTAGCCGCAAGGATTATCACTCCGTCCTTGGAATCGAAACCGTCCATCTCCACGAGGAGCTGGTTCAGAGTCTGCTCCCGTTCGTCATGGCCGCCGCCGTAACCGGCCCCGCGGGTACGCCCCACCGCGTCCAGTTCGTCGATAAAGATGATACAGGGGGCGCTGCGCCTGCCCTGCTCAAAGAGATCCCGAACACGGCTGGCGCCTACGCCCACGAACATCTCGACAAAATCCGAGCCCGACATGTGGAAATAGGCGACTCCGGCTTCTCCGGCTACCGCCCGCGCCATCAGCGTCTTCCCCGTACCCGGCATACCGACCAGGAGTACTCCCTTGGGTATCTTCGCCCCCATTTTGGTGAACTTCTGCGGATTCTTGAGGAAGGAAACAACCTCTTCAAGCTCGTACTTGGCATCCTTCTGCCCCGCGACATCGGCAAAACTTATCCTTTTGCCTTCGTCCTGATAGCGTTTGGCCCGGCTCTTGCCGAACTGAAAAGCCTTATTCCCGCTTCCCTGCATGTTTCTGAACATTACCCAGATAAAAACAAACCCTATTATCCAGGGAAGAAATTCCAGGATGAGCTGCCAGAAACTTACCGGCGCTATGGCGCCGGACACGCTTATACTCTTGGAACGCAGATTCGGCAACAACTCAGGGTCGTGGTAGGGGATCAGGGTCCTAAACGGCGTCTGTTCCCCGGACGCGCCTCTCAGCGTTCCCTCTATGATGTTATTATCAAAAATTTTGACCGTGGCTACCTCGTTCCGTTCCAGATAGTTCGTAAAAGCTGAATACGTTAATTCCCGCACCAACTGACTGTCGGTACGGAAAAAATAGGCGGCAAAAAGCACCGCTACAACAATAAAAAAAACCAGCGCAAAACGGTTCGGCTTCCCCCTTTGCAGGGAAGGACGCGGCAAATTCGGCCACTCAGGCGGCTGCGGATTCTCCGGCGTCTTGTTATTCTGTTCGCTCATTCAAATATACCCTCCAAAACTCACCACGGAAAGATTAAATTCAGTATATCAATTAAATTCGTAACCATTCAGATGGGCGCCGGCACGCGCGTACCCTTCCCGCAACAATCATCGGGGAGAAATGCCGCCGCCGCAAAAAACTGCACCTTCAAAAGAAACAAGGGAAACAAGAAACGGCCCCCCTTCTTCCCTTCGCCATACGACCGTGCCGCCGGGTCCCCCACCGATGAGGGCCGCAATCCCCGCCCCGTCTTCCGCGCATATACTATCGGTATAGCGGGAAGCATGATCCCCTTCAGGCGCCTGACACGGGAAACCGGGCGCGGTCTTTTCCGCAACAAGACGCGCCGCGTTCCGTCTTTTCCCCTTACAGAAAACATGATCGTCTTTAGAAACCGGCCTGAAAACCAGGGGAAGATCGGCGGAAAAAAAACCGCCCGCCTTCCCGGCAGGCCCTGACCTACCGATCCTGACGCTTATCCCTTTAAGATTATAGACTCCGCTCCCTTTAATCAACAGTGAAAAACCCCGTCCTGATATATCCTTTCCTTTTTTCCATATATTCACCATACCGGACCTGCTCTCAAGGCGAAGCGGACCCAGATCCGCGGCCCCAAGCCCTCCGGCCGCAAAGCGCCGTATGACGCCGCGCCTCAGCGTTGCTTCATTCCCGCTCTGCGGCGCAAGTTTATCGGCCGCAAGGAACAGGGCTTCTTCCCGAATGATAGGGGGTTCGGCGAAAAACACGCTTCCGTCCGCGACCAGACCTGCCGCAGCCTCTGCCCCCGCTTTAAACCCCGGACCGCCTGAATGCCAGGGTATACGCTTTTCCGCCTCAGCCTTCAAAAAACAAGCGCTCATGGCCTGGGTTTCCGCCAGGCCGAGTACCGGTTTCTGCCAGCCGGGAAACAACTCGTTCAACCGGGGGATAAGCCTAAGCCGTATGCGGTTGCGGAGATACCTTGTGTCCGCGTTGGTGGAGTCCGTTCTGTAGGCAATGCCACGCTCCTCCAGGTAGCCAAGCACATCTTCCCTGCCGAGCGCCAGCAGGGGCCGTAACACGCAGCCCCGCTCGCGGGGAATGCCCGCAAGCCCCGCGGGGCCGGAACCGCGCAGGAAACGCATCAGGAGCAGTTCGAGAACATCGTCCCGTGTATGAGCCGCCAACACGCGCGCCGCGCCCAGACGCCGGGCCTCCTTTAACCATACCCGGCGCCTGAAAAACCTGGCCGCCGCCTCAATGCCTGTTCCCCAGTTTCCGGCCGCCTCCGCGATCCGTCCCCGGGCAATATGCACGATACGGCAGGGCAGTTCCAATTTTCCGCAAAGTTCCCGGACGGCCTCCGCATCGCCTTCCGACTCCTCCACGGGCCGTATCCCGTGCTCTACGTGCAGGCAGTACAGGCCGAAAGCCCGCTCCCGCCGTAATGCCGCAAGACCCGCCAGCATAGCAGTCGAATCGGCTCCGCCCGAAACCGAGGCAAGGAACACCGTCCCTTGAGGCCAATCCCCCAACCCGGCGGAAAGAGCGGCTTCAAATCGCTTCATGCTTTAAAGTCTATCGTATATACGACTTTTATGCGAGTACGGCGGCCTCATTACCGGGCAAATTCCTACGGCTAGTCCTTATTATCTCCCGTTGCTTCTTTTTCAATACAATCCAGGTAGGCGTCTTTTAGTTCATCCATAACCTTACGGACAAGCGCTTTTCTGTCGGTACGGTATTCGGGAAGCCGTGCCGACAGGTTTATGGGCGGGGCCGCCCGGAAAATAACGCAGCGGGGAAAGATATTGGTACGGTTCGCGTAGGCCCCGCCCATAGTACGGTTGGCAAAATCCCAAAGATTCTGAACATACTCTATCCTGGTATGCAGGGGGGCGTCTTGAGCGGGCGGAGGATTGCGAAAATACCAGGAAAAATCCACCACCTCCAGATGGCGGCCCGCGTGCCAGGCTTCTCCCGCGCGGAGATCCGCGATGCTCCTTTCAACAGAAGAAAAATCGTCCAATCCGTTCGTACCGGGAAGGTATATACGATCCCAGCAGATCTGGCGCAGATGGTACATACGGTCAATAACTTCTCCGCCGCCCTTCCGAAGCCCCAGAACCATTTCCGCGTGGTTCATGGCCGCATCCATGACCGCATTGACACGCTCGGCATAAGGCTGGGCGGTATCCACCTGTAGGCCGTAACGCCTCTCATTTGCCGCAAGGATGTGTTCGCGGCAGCGCAGAACGCTCTCCTCCAAAGACAAGTTTCCGGCGGCCCTGTTTTTCTTCCTGAGGCCGGTATACTTTTCAATTTTACCGATGAGCAATTTCAGCGCGAATTTTCCCCACGAGCCGTAACGGAAATGCGCCGATACGGGCAGTATCTCGACAGGGCAATCGCTGCCGGAACGTTGAAGCCGTTCCGCCGCGTGAAAGCCTATCCTGATGGCGCCTTGTTCAAGGCGGGGAATAGCTTCGGCGGTGTAAGAGACCTGGCCTTCAGGGGCTATGGACAGGGGATAGGGCCCTTCCGTTATGGCCTTGTAGATACGGCTCATGCCCCGGGTATCCACTTTGGTATGGTGAACCGGCATGGCCCCCAGTCTGGGCATGACCAGCCGCGCGACGGCCCCGCCCCAGCGTACCACCTCGTAACCGTACACAAAAACCGTATGAGGCGCCCTCGCAAGGGTATACCCCCCCCTTTTCGCCAGAGCTCTGAACTTGAAGAGGATATACCAGGAGAGCATCTGGGGCTCCCCTCCATAGGGATGCCTGACCGCAATGATACAGCGGCTCTTTCCTCGCAGCGCCCGGTCAAAAGAATCAAAAAAATACCGTTTGCCTCTTAAAAAGATACGGGCAATACCCAGAAAGAGAAAAAGATACAGACGCCCGAATAATTTTGCCATCAGTACCATGAATGCTGAAACACGAGGTTCCGGGGTTTCAATATCAGGGAATGCGCGATCCACCGGAGTCTGGTAGGGTTTATACATTTAACAAAAATTCTAGCAAAAAAAGGGAATCATTTCAAGTTTTTTTTCCTTATATTATTACCCAAAAGGAAAAAACGGACGGCGCCTATCACCCATCGGTACCAAAAAGGCTCCATGCGTTTTACTACATCTTCAAGACTGCGGATGATGGGGATGCGCTGCGGGCAGATCTTTTCGCATTTCCCGCATTTAACGCAGAGGCCGGCGCCCGCTATTTTTTCGGATACCGCGGCAATACTGGTTATATAATGTTTGAGGCCCACGATATAACCCATTGAGTAGGAAAGGTTGTAACCCGCAAAGCAACCGGGTATGTTGACGCCGTGGGGGCAGGGCATACAGTAATTACAGCCGGTACAGTGTATTTTGTAGAATTTATTGAATACTTTCAGAACCTGACGGTAGACATCCAGTTCCAGGGGGCCGAGCATCCCCGGCGCCGAAGTGTCCGCCAGGCGGAGGTTCTCCTCAAGCTGGGCTTCAGTGCTCATGCCGGAGAGGAGGAGGGTTACATCGGTATGGTTCCATACCCAGTTGAGGCCCCAGGCGGCAAGGCCGGCGTGGGGATTGGCTTTTTTGAAAATAGCCGCCGCTTCACGGGGAAGGCCCTCGATGAGCTTGCCCCCCAGGAGCGGCTCCATGATGATAACCGGCATGACCGCCGATGCTTTTTTAAGACCGGCCAGCCCTGCCTGGAAGTTTTCATCCGAATAGTTGTACTGTATCTGGCAGAAGTCCCAGGGGTAAACATCTACCAGTTTAAGGAATTCGTCCCGTGTGCCATGGAAAGAAAACCCCGCCTGCCGTATCCGTCCGCTTTTCTTCTGTGCCGCAATCCATTCTTCAATGCCCAGATCCTTCAGCCTGCCCCAGAATCCCGTATCGGTAAGCTGGTGCATGAGGTAGTAGTCGATATAATCCGTTCTGAGCCTTTCCAGTTCTTTATTGAAGAATCTGTCGATATCCGCCCGCTCCTTTACCAGCATTATGGGCAGTTTCGCGGCAATGAACACCTTCTCCCTCACGCCGTTCTTTGCCAGAACAGCCCCCAGAGCTTCCTCGCTGCCCGGGTAAATATAGGCTGTATCAAAATAGTTAATCCCGCCCTCTATTGCCCTCATTACCAGCGTTTCGGTCTTCTTCATATCTATGGCCCCCATATTCCTGGGGAAACGCATACAGCCTAATCCCAGTACCGAAAGCCTGTTTCCCGATTTCTTATCCGTCCTGTATTGCATGGAAACCTCCCAAGCCTACCGTAAACCCGTCCTTGCACGATTCCTAGCAGCCTGTTGCGCTGAAGCGCAAAAAACCGCTAACGGTTCTCATCCGAAACTATCCTCAACCTGAATTCCGTTTTCCAGTTTTCTCCCGGCTGTAAGTCTACCGCCATCACCGGTAGAAGGCAGGTTGACTGATACTCGTCCCCCGTTTTCACCGGATATATCCAGGCTTCAAAGGGCCTGTCCGCGGCAAGCCCTACGCTGACCTCGTTCTTTATATCCCGAAATTCCACCGCGCCGGTTTCGGGGAATACCCCCGCACCGGGAATTTCTTCCCGTGAATCTTCCCGCACGCGGAAAACCTCAAGGAACGTCTTGCCGTCGCCCGGAAAGGAAAGATCGATGCTCGGCATAAATTTAAAACGTTCAGGTCTGCTGTGCCTGTTGTTCAACACATAGGTTACGGCAAGCGAATCATGTTCCAGGCAGAAGGTTTTTTCTATTTCAACCGCGTCGAAACTCCCTTCTCCCGAGGGGAGGATCCGCGCAGGCAGCGTAAAATTCACCTTTTCGCGGCTCCCCGACGTTCCGCCGTTTTCGTAGTGCTCGCAGCCGCAACGCCGGAAGCCCCGGAAATCGCCTTGCAGGATATGCTCAAGGGCAGCCTCGGGGGGCGCAAGAATATCGGCAAACGCGCGGCGCTTGTTCTTTCCGCCGTCCTTGTACGCGGTATAGGTATCAAGATAATTCCAGTTTCGCGGAAGATAGTCAAGCTCGAACACGGCCCCTGCCGAATCTATGTAACAGTTGATAAGCTCGTCCTGAAAGATGTACGCGGTCCTGCCGTTCAGGTTGAAATCAAAGGCCGCAAGCGACGGGATAAACGCGGTTTCCCTGCTTATCTTTTCAGCTTCGAGCAGCGCCCGGTACACAGCCTTCCGCTTGGCCTGGCATCCGATAAGCGGCGCGTCCTCGTTACCGGGATAAAACATATCGCAGCCCTGGGCTTTCCACAGTTCCCTGCGGGCGGCGCTCTTCCGCGCCTTATCCCCGCGAAGCTGATTGATCAGTATATGCGTATACATCATTTTGGCATAAATACCGTTAGCTTCGGAACAATCGGTAAGGAATTTCCTGGGCAGAAAACATTCCCCGCCCTTTCTCTCAATAAAACTGGGGAAATAACGCTTTTCAGGATTCTTTAACTGACGGAAGATCCTTCCGGGGGTGATGAATTCTATGCGGGGATCCGATACGGAGAGCGCTTCAAAAAAATCGTTGTAGAAAAGTTCGTTTGCATCCTTATCGAAAAAATTATCGGTAAAGACCGTGAATATTTTTTCCTGTTCCCCCAGGAGCTTTTCCAGGGCGGCTGAAGGATCCCTGACGCTTAGTTTTCTGCCGAGTTCCGAATACACCGGGAATACCGTGATAACCTTCCCCTGATCCTCGGTAATGCAGGGGCTGTAGTAGGGCAGGCTTTCACCCTGAACGTGGCTAAAAAGAGCTTCGTTCAGGAAGGTGTAAACCATACCGCAGGCGTGGAGAGGGCCGGTCAGGTTCTGTTCCCAGACATTACAGGGCAGCAGGCAACCCTGGGGCCGCTTCCCGAAGGTCTTACGGAGATAAGTAGTCATCATCTCAATCTGACCGAGCTTGTCGGCAAGCGGGATAAGGGGCAGCAGCGGCTCGTAGAATCCGCCGCCTAAGAATTCCACCTGCTTACGGACGACCAGATTCTTAAGCAGCATGATAAGCTCAGGATGCCGCCGCTCAATCCACTGCAAGAGAACGCCGGAATAGTGCAGGACAAGGCTGATACGGGGAAATCTGTAGAGAGTTGTAATAAACGGTTTCAATTCCCGCCTGTACAGTTCTTCAAATTCATCGGCGGAAGAACCATACGGAAGGTGTCTATGAGAACCCAAAATTAAACTTATTTTCCCCATAAATAACTCATTGGTATCGATAACTCATTAGATTTTCGTCCAATATAGACAAACAGATTAGGGCCGGCCTATAAAATCCAATTGAATAAGGCCGCCTGCGGTCTTCAACGCGGATCAAAATTCCAGTATTCTATAGAATATTCCTGCCGCGGCGGTAAATACTAAGGACAGAAACCCCATCGAGATAAGCAGCAGGGGTTTACCCCTCAGAAACCGGGGAACTTTCTCCACCGAGGACCGCCTCCTAATCTCGGCAAGGATGACAAGACCGATCAGAACGCCCAGCGAAAAATGGAAAGAGAGGAACAACCCTTCCGCAAGCGTTTCCGCCAGATGCCGTGTAAGAAAAAGAGCGGCCACGGCAAGCCCGTCGTATGCGGAAAGGCAATTAAAGGTTTTCTCCCCGATTTTCTTTGGAAGTAACGGAGAGAAGACGGTTTCCAGGCCCAGACAGGAAAGACAGGAAAGGGGGTAATACAGGATGTATTCAAAGAAACCCAAATTGGCCAGGGCCGATAGCGAGAAAAACACCGTAAAGAGCGCCAGAACCGAGAGGAAAAGGCAGAGCAGTTGCAGCACCGGCAGGGAATTCTTTTTAAGTCCCCCCGCCATACCCAGGCCGAATTGCAGCAGCAGATTCCAGGAAAGACCGGCCATTATCCCAAAACAGGCAAAAGTGCTCATTCAAGCTCCCCGGCGGGAAACAGGGGCTTCCTGAAACGGGCGTATACCGACAGGCCGTAGCCCATAAGGATGAAAGCCCCCGCAGAACCTGCAAGTATCCGTACCGGGAAGAACCCCGCCCCGTCCTTTGCGCCGAATACCTCAATTATACCCTGAACACCTCCGGGAAGACTGAGAGACGCGCAGCCTACGGGTTCCCGTATCAAGGCCAGCCCCGTCATCAAAAGGGCAATGACGAGCGCTTCCCGGCATGCACGTAAAACCGCTTCCCCCGGATCACAGGATTTGACCCGTTCAAAGATACCGGATGCGATGCAGGAACAAGGAACCAGGAGGATCATACATACCGTTCCTGAAACCAAGAGAGGATTCGGAAACCAGAGCAGGAAAAGATAGAAACCGCCTATAAGGGATGTTAAAAAGATGAGTATCGGGTTCAGGCCTTTTTGGGGTAAAACAGGTTTTGATACCATGAAAACCAGTGTGGAAAGTCCGTACACCCAGAACAGGGCCCCGGCAACGGTAAGCGCATAGGCTAACCGTGCCGACGCCATAGCTATAAGCCCCCCGCAGAAAAGACCGGCAAGCGGCGAATGAACGCCCCACATGATATGGGTCCTGTAATACTGACTTACCGCGGAATTCTTCGCGGTATTTCCTTCAGGAGTTCCCGCGGAATCCCCATAAATCTGACTCATAGTTCTCCTCTCCGATCCGCGGGTGTTTTCACCCTTTCTTTGGTATTTTTCTCTATACGCAGGACATACCGGTTTACAAGCCCCTCCGGTATGGTTCCGGAAAGGGTCTCGGGGTTTAAAAAGATTACTATTTCCACAAAACCGTCGGCGGTAACAACGGCCATACAGGGAAAGAGGATGCCGCCGTTCATTATACTAAAGACAAGCCCTCTCTTTTCAGAATCGAGCAGTCTAAACCAGGTTCCCAACCGCTTCTGTCCTGAATTGAGGGAATTGAAAGGAATACGGGATTCCAGGCGGAATTCGGTTTCCCGCCGCTCTAAAACCTGATTTACCGCATTCTGAAACGCCCGGTCCCGGACCGTCTGGGTGGGAAGCCACAGCAGAGCGCCCAGAAGAACAAGCCCTCCTATCCATGCCGCAATAAGCGTAATATCCTTTGCCGAAACAGGTGCCCGGTTCTTATCTGTCATGCCGGCCCGTCCTTAGCCTTTACACGCTTTTCCGCCGCCGTTCCCGGCATCCGTTTTTCGTAGAGCAGCCTGTTTTCAATTTTCCGTATCAGGGGAAGGAATGCGTTAAGCAAGCCCACCGCATAAATTGCCCCGTAAGGTTCCCTGCCCAAACAGCGGAAAAGGCCGCTGAAAAAACCCGACAGAGCCGCCGCCGCCAGTATCCCCGCTCTTGACTTGGGAGAACTTACGGTATCCGAAATAAGGATAAACGCCGCCGCCAACGTCCCCCCGGAAAGAAGATACAACAGAACATCCCCCTGCCAGAACCGGCCGCCCGGTACAAGCGCGCCGGCGATTCGTGTTACCAATCCGAAAACGACCAGGTATGCCAGCGACGCCCAAGTACGGCCCGCCTGGGAAGATATGATAAACAGGCTTCCAAGCAGAAGCCCCAGCACCCCCCTGTCGGCAATAATACCGGGGGAGGATGACTGAAAGAGGTCTATATAACCGCCCGGCAGTACGGCTCCAAACGTGTTGAAGAGCATATTATTGAGAAAAGAACGTATGGCGGTATCAAGGCCGCCGGCCGTACCGGAGAGCAGCCCTTCCCCCGCCCGGATACCGTTCAGCAGCGGGGAGCCCTCCAGCGCCTTAAAAAAAGCCTGGGGCCAGGAAAACCGGACAAAGAGCCAGGCTCCTACGGCCGGATTAAGCCAGTTGGCCCCCAGGCCCCCAAAGCTGTGCTTTACAACGGCCATTGCAAAGACGGCTCCCATTACCGCGTATACAGGGGGCATGGTATTGGGCAAGAGCAGGGAGAACACCAGGGCGGACGCCACGGCGCTGCCGTCCTTCAGGCTTTCAATTTCCTCGGTACGGTAAAAGAGGAAAAGTTCCGTCAGTACCGCGGCAAGAACGGATGATAAGGCCAGAAGCAGGGAAGAAAATGAATCGCCCAGGCCGGACTGGATGATGGCAAGGCCCGCGCAAAAACTTACCGCCCACATTCTGAAATTGGTTGAACGGGAAAGATTCACCTGGGGGCTCTGGTAGCGGCGTCCGTAGTTCTCCGGCATTACTTCTCCCTCAGGGCGGAATCGAGAATGACCTTTCCCAGGGGGAGCCTGGACGGGCAGACCGCTTCGCAACAGCAGCAGCCGTGGCATTCGGACGCCCTTCCCTGCACTGCATCCGGGGTTTCGGCGGATTTTGCCCATTTGTAGAGTTCTTCCGGATCAAGCCCCACCGGACAGACCCTCCTGCATTCGCCGCAGCCTATACAGCTCCGGCGCGGGCCTCCGCCCACCTGCTTCTCCAGCAGGGCGAAAACGGCAAAACTGGTTTTGATTATAGGCTCGTCCAGATCGACCACCGTCCAGCCAAGGAGGGGGGAGCCGGTAGCGATACGCTTAGGCTTATCAATAAAGCCCCCGCATTCGGCAAAGACCTCCCCGATGCGGGTTCCAATCCTCACCTTCATAACCTGGGGGGTCTTGACCGCCGAACCTCCTACCGACACATAACGGTACAGTATAGGCTTGTTCAGCTTTACCGCATCATGAAGCGCCGCAAGGGTTGCCGGTCCCAAAATAAGCAGGGCACCCAAACTGAGTTCCTCTTTCTTTTCATACATACGGAGAACCAACTCCAGTTCGCGGCGGTTCCGCTGGGGGTAACGGGAACCCACCAGCACGGTAGAAACTTCAATACCGCCCGGCGGATGAACCGTGAGGAAATCGCCTGCTAGTTCCCTTTCCCGCCCGGATACGGCAAATACAACGCGGTTTGCACGGGAAGCCCGTGCCGTAATGAAGGCCCCTTCCACTACCGCCTGAAACCGTTCCCGGCACAGGACATAGTCCGCGGCAAGCCAAGGGTCGTCAAAGACACAGCGCGCTACCACGCTGACAGGTCTGGGAATGGAGCGGAACGCGGAAAGGATATCCGAAACGGGGGTTCCGCCGCTTTCCATTTCTACAATGCCCATATCCGCAATTATCCGCTCTATTTCAAAAGAGGAGAGACCTTCCCAGCGGAAGCTGTCTTCTTTTTTACCCAGTTTTTCAAAACGGCCTTCCAGACGTATAACCAGGGCCTCGTTGTTAATATCCGCCGCGGTCTTCCAGGAGACCATGTTGATTACCCTGCCGGGGGCCGCCGCGTGGATATTGGCGGATCCCGGTCCCTGCCCCCGGCCTATAAGCATACCCTCCCTGACGTAATCCCCGACGCCTACCACCGGTAAGGCCCGCGCGCCGGTATGCTGGACAAGCGGTATGACCGAAAGGCCCGGTAAAAAGGCAGTTACGCTGGATGTCCGGGGAGGAACCGTCGAATCCTCATACAATATCCCCCCGCGGGGAAATGAGTATACCTTCATGCGGCGACCCGCTTATCATTCGATATGAACATTTTTCTCCCTTTTTTACCCAATGCCAGTACCGCCGTACATAAAAAGGGAACGCTTGCCAGCAAGAGC
The DNA here is from genome assembly GCA_031276295.1 of Treponema sp. Taxonomy (GTDB): domain Bacteria; phylum Spirochaetota; class Spirochaetia; order Treponematales; family Breznakiellaceae; genus JAISNI01. Next base: position 46,579 of record JAISNI010000215.1, on the reverse strand, counting down.
AGAGAAAAGGGAACATAGTCCCGCCATTCCCTCCCGATAGTTTCCTGGCGGGGACGCACCGTCCTTCCCGCTCTCCGGCGCACGCTTTCCGGCCCGGCTTCCCCGCGCGTTCTTTCGTCTGTAGTATGCTTAAATTCGGTAAAAAAATCCATAAGCGGAGCGAGGGGAAACGGCGGAAAAGCGGTATTTTGGCCCTCAATTCCGCCGAAATTCCCCCAAAGCGCGGCCGTGCCCCACGTCTCCGTATCGTCGCGGTAGGCACCGGATATAAGGCCGTCGCTGCCGGTATAGTAACGGAGGTAGGAGGAGGATACGCCGTTTCCCTTAAATATTTCAACGTCCGTTCCCAAGGGCAGGTATGAAAAGAAACGCTGGTAGAGGGCGTGCGCCCGGTAATCATCGGGATAAAGCCTTTCAAGCAGGGTGCCGGCCTCGGTTTCGGCTTCACCGTCAATCGGGTTAATCAGATCGCGCAGGGGCGGAAACCAGAGGAGAAAGCCTAAACCTAACATGGAGGGCAGCAGGAACCGGAGGAATATATCCGGCTTTAAGGGATGGCGGGACAGGATAAAAACCGGTGTAAACCGTACATGCCCCCTCGATTTCCCGCGTAGCGACCGGGTTTTGAGGCAATTTAAAAAGATCAGCGTAAAACAAAAAAAAACCGCTCCCCCCGCCGCGATGCCGATGGAATTCCAAATAATCAGAAACCAGTAAAGCACCAGGAACACCAGGGCGAGTATCCAGTATGTCTTAAAAACCCCCAATCTGTCGGCCGCAACACCGGGCCTGGACAGGTCCTTGTTATAACGCATACCGGTAAAAAATTCCCCCAGAGGTTCATGAAGAAGGGCGGAAAAGGTCAGCAGGCACGCACAGGGGGCGAACCCCCTGCCCCTCATAAGGGCAAAGGGGAGAAGCGCGGGGATCAGCGCGGCGTAGAGCAGCGGATGCCCCGATAGGGCAAGGGTAAGGAAAAGAGAGCCCGCAAATATCAACAGATACCAGAAGACGGTTTCCTGTTTCCCCAGAAAAACAAGGGAAAAAGGGATATCCTTCAGGGAAGACGCGAGGGCTTTCTTCAGATTTTTGAAGGCGAACCCTGAAAAATCCGGCGTAAAGGGGAAGAAAAACCTGCGCAGGCCGTCGTGGACAAAAAAGGAACGGAGCTTGTCCGCATAGCCGTCATTCCGGGGATCAAAGGGTTCAAGCCCCTCTCCGTATTGATCCAGAGGAATGCGTTTAATATTCCCAAAATCATCGAAAAAAACCCACTGGTTGGATTCCGAGATGACGCTTTCCTCCGGTTTCTCTATTCCCGCGGCTTGGACAACCTCGTCCGAGGCCAGAAGATCGCGGACAAGCCGGTCGGAAAAGGATTCCTCCACGCGGATTTCAAGGTAAACAGGGGAAAAATCGGGCACATTAAAAGCCCAAAAAAGGCAGCACAGTGGGATCCCCAACCCCAAAGAGAAAAACACCGAAAGCAGAGCGGAATTCCTATAGGACATGGCTTAATTTATAGATAGGTATAGGCTGCGGCAATGAAGATACCCAGGAGAGAACCCATCGCTACTTCCAGGGGCTTATGGCCGTAAACCTCTTTTACCGGATGATAATCAATCCCGATACGTTCCGATACGTTCCGGCCAAGGTTATTCAGGGTCCTCCCCTGAATCCCCGAAGCCCTGCGTACCCCCACCGCGTCCCTCAATACGATAAGAGTTATAAACAAAGAAACCATAAATAAATTTGAACCTATCCCCTCCTGAAAACCGACCGATGTAGTCATGGCCGAAACCAGCGCCGCATGACTGGAAGGCATACCCCCGGTACGCCACGCAATAGTTGCCAAAAGTTCCCGGGGGTTTCTCTTACGGGAACCGATAAGCACAATGAGCATCTTGATAAGCTGGGCAAAGAACCAACTTGAGACCGAAGATAAAAAAAGAGGATTCTCAAAAAAAGACTTCAACGACACGGTCCGTATTGATAATGAATAATACATCAATTAACAATGTATTCAGTATTAAAAAATTGTCAAGAAGGGGAAAGGACAGGTAACGTATTATAGGATTGTTCTTATGGATTATAATAGGTATACTAACCGTATGAAAGACAGAATACATTCCATCAGCGTAAAATTGCTGCTGCCGATTTTTGTCTGTTTTGTTATATTTGCAGCCGGCCTTATATTCACGATCAATATCCTTACGTCTTCTACTTCCGCCGCTTCATTCAAGGCAGGAATAGACGGAAAAGACAACCTGGTGTACCGCCTTATTGACGAGCAGACCGAATTGCTGGAGAAAAAAGCCCGATGGCTGGCCGGGGACGCGGGTGTCGCCGCCATGTTGGCCGCCGGAGACAAGGGCGCTTTTCAGTCCCAGCTTGACGCTATGGTTTCCGCCCTGGACGTGGACGGTATCGCCCTTGTGGACAAGGACGGGTATCTTGTCATCAACAGCGGGGACGGCCTATCGGAAGGAGCCCGGTACGTCCGTACCATTGTTTCCTATACCGAGGACAGGGACTGGGTTACCAGGATGTATTCCCTGGACAATACCTTGGAACTCATCTCGGCCATTCCTGTTTTTGAAGGTGAAAACGTCATAGGGTACGGCTTCATCGAATTCAGCATCCAGTCCGACAAATTTATGAACGATCTCCAGGCCCTTACCCAATGCGAAATAGACCTCTACCAGGGCCCTGTACATCGAAACAGTTCCAGGGGGATGTCGGAGGTTTCCGCGGGCCGGAAAGCCTGGATTAGCCCCTTTACCGGCAGCCTCTCCTCGGATCACGATATGATGATCGATACGGTGCTGGGCCTGGGAGAAACCTACCGGGGAGAATACACCGTAGGGGGAATCGAATATTACGCGGTGCATTTCCCTCTTAAAGACGGCTCCGATTCCCGTGTAGGGATTGTCTCCATGAGCCTTCCCATGACCTCCGTGGAGGAGACCGTGGGCCTGATCAACCGGGTGGTGATCCCCGTAATTCTGGGGGGCATGGTCATCCTCTTGACGGTCTTTATCTTCCTTATTAGGGGGATCGTCATTGCCCCTCTCAAGTCTACCGCCTCCATCACCGCGGCCGTATCCGAGAATTTAAGTTCCAAAGAGGCGGACTTTACCTACCAGATACCGGTAAAAAAGAACGATGAGATCACCGTTATAAGGAAGAGCATCAACGGCTTCATTTCTTCCCTGCGGGGGCTGGTAAGACGGCTCAAGGACGCACAAAGCTCTCTGCAGAATATAGGGGAGAATCTGGGGAGCCGGTCCGAGGAGTCCGTCAACGCCAATACCAGGATCATGGATGCGGCTATGGCCATCAAGGACCAGACCCAAGGGCAGACCCATTCCCTGGAAAGGACCAACCGGGTGCTGTTAAACGCGTCGGGCGCGCTGGAAGGGCTTAATTCCCTTATCGTGGAACAGAACAGTGCCGTCGGCGCTTCCTTTACCTCGGTAGAGAAGATGGCGGAGACGATACAGGCGGTACGGGCGGCGGTACAGGAGTTGAAGGACCAGTTCGGCGCGCTGGTGAGTGTAGCGAATACAGGAAAAGAACGGCAAGATGCGGTGGACGAGCAGATCCGGGGCATCCTCGCCCAGTCCCAGTCTCTGGTGGGAGCCAATCAGATCATCGCCCAGATTGCCTCGCGGACCAATCTTCTGGCTATGAACGCGGCAATCGAAGCCGCCCACGCGGGAGATGCGGGCCGGGGTTTCGCGGTTGTGGCCGAGGAGATCCGGGGGCTGGCCGAAAACGCCCGCGCCCAGTCCCAGGCCATCAAACAGGAGCTTTCCGGTATTGCCAAATCGGTGCAGGATACGGTACGGATCTCTTCCAAATCACGGGAAGCCTTCCTGGCGGTATCGGAACAGATCAATGCCACCGATACCTTTATCGAGAAGATTGATACGGCTATGGAAGCCCAGCGGGGCGCTTCGGCTCAGATTCAGGAGGCCTTGGACGCCATCCAGACCGCGGCCTCCCGCGTGCAGACCACGTCGGCGGATATGACCGGCCAGATGAACGAGGTTAAAAAGGAAATGGACGAGCTTACCGGCATAGTCCAAACCATCCAAAGGGGTATTATCGACATGGGCGCCAGCGCCCAGGAGGTGAACAAGGCCGCCGAAGCGGTATTGGACCTTGCCAAGGATACCCACCGGAACATTCAAATTATGGAAGAAACCATCGGTTCCTTTAAAGTATAGCTGAAAAACACAAAGGAGGAATTACAATTCAATTCCAAGGGAGTTTGCCGTGAGGAAAATTTTGATTTTTTTATCGATTCTGATACTTGCCGGGGGCCTTTTTGCCCAAGACCTGAGCATTGATTACCGGTTTAACCCTTCCAGCCCGGACGGGAAGAATTACCTGAGTTATAAGTCCGCCATCAGGTATATTGTCGCGGATAAAGACAGCTTTGACGCGGCTTCGGGGGCTTCGAGGCAGAAGTCGACTTCCCTCTTCGCCCCAATCCAGACCGACATCATGGGACGGGCGACCATCTCCGCAGGTTTCCGGGGCATACTTCTCTTTCCCGTGGCGCCGGATTCGATCCGTATTGAGGACAAGCTCCACGTGTATAAAGAAGGGAGCGTGATCACTATGGAGTACGTACACCGCGGGGTAGCCTACCGGATACGGACCGACAAGAACGGCAACATCGGCTTTCCCCGGGGAAGCTACGTGATGCGTACCATCGGCTATATCAAGGGCAACGGCCCCCAGGTTATCTCGCGGGATTTTTCCGCCGACGGAACCGCGGATACGGTGGACTGGAAAAAGGTCTGGGACCCCGCCGTCCCTTCGGGACGGCCCGTCGATACCAGAGAGCAGGATCTTACCGGGCCCATCCAGAACGACTACGGCGACATGATGGCTATGTTCAACTGGGACGGAACTCTGAAAGTAACGTTTGAGGATTCGGTTTTATCCATTACCGGTACCCTGCGTCCGGTGAAACGGTAGGTTAATTAATTATTCCTGAAAAATTGATATCTGTCTTAGGTATGTGATATATTGTAATTATAGAAGGAAGGCTTTCAAGAATCGAGATTAAGAAAGCGTCCTCAAATCAACAGCCTGGGAGGTTAATATGACAACAAGAAATAAAGCGGCGCTGCTCTTTACGGCAATCTCTTTGATGATTGCCGTTTCAGTTTCCGCTCAAGACAACTTTAAGGACTTGCAGAAGAATATCGACGATTTGTCCGATGATATGGCCAAGGCCCTGCCCTTTAATTCGACCATAGGGCTTAACTGGTCCGATGCCTATATCGGCCAGTTAATAAGCGCCCCGCCCCACTTCGGGGTGGGAATATCCGGCGGCGCCACCACCATAAACCTCGGTTCCATTAATAAGATACTGAGTTATTTTGGCAAGGACCTGGGCGGTATTACCAGCGACATCGGCGGCGGCGGTATGGTTCTGCCTGCCTACACGGCGGAAGCCCGCATCGGCGGCTTTATCCTTCCCTTTGATGTGGGCCTCAAAACCGGCTATCTCTCCAAATTGGAGAGTCTAAGCAATCTGGAGTACCTTCTTATCGGCGGCGAGGTGCGCTATGCCGTTCTCAAGGGGAACGTCGCTCTGCCCAAGGTGTCCATAGGCTTAGGTGTAAATTATATACACGGCGGAATTGGAATGAGCGGCGGCGAATCGCAGGAATTTTATATCGGCGAGGGCGACAATAAGCTTAAAATTACGGATCCGCGAATGGACTTTACCTGGGAGAGTACTTCCATAGATCTTAAAGCCCAAATTTCAAAATCGTTCCTGATCATTACCCCCTATCTGGGGCTCGGCGGCAGTTGGGCAATGTCCAAAGTAGGCTATGAGGTAACATCTACGGTAATGTATAATGGCAATTCCCTTACCGACGCCGAGGTAAAAAACATCAATGCCGCACTGGGAGGCGCGGCGCCTATTAATTTAACCAGCGGCGGATTTTCCTCCTCCAAGGAAAATCTCAACGGTTGGAGCCTGCGCGCCTTCGGAGGCTTTTCGGTAAACATGTCCGTCATCAGGCTCGATCTAACCGGCATGATCAACTTCCTTGATCTGAAAAATTACGCGGCCTTTGGAGCAACCTTAGGCGTCCGCTTCCAACTCTAGCAGCCTGTTATGTGGATTTTTTGCTCAGGGCGGTCTTTGGCTGCCCGTGCAAGAAATCCACAAGTGCAACAGACTGCTAGGAAAGGCTCTTAGGGCCGAAGAGGGCGACGGCCATTTCTACTTCGGTAATGCTTACGCCCAGACGGGACGCTATCACGTTGGAGGCAAAGCCAGCCTTGGCAAGAGCCGCCGCCTGCCTGGCTATGTACAATTCTCCCTCTTTTGAACGGACCGGCGGGCTTTTCTGCGTACCGCCTTTTTCGGAGGGATCTTCGGCAGGAGCATCTTCTCCACGGACCGTAAATACCGGTATTACCTGCGGGGCAGGAGGTCCAAGAGGCTTGTTCTTCTCCGTTTGCGGGGAAGTTTCCGGCGCCTTACCGGAGGCAGGCGGGGATTCCAGGCTGATAAAACGGTTTCTCCCCAGCTCTGTATAGACCTTTTCTTGCCTGCCTTTGCGTTCTATCTCACGGGCATACACGGCAATGCGCTTATCCACATCTGAGAGCAGTGTTTTTAAGGCGCTTACCCGTTCTTCCACAAGCGTCGCGTCGCGGTCGGTAATATGGTCAATCTCCGCAAGCAGCTTGTTTACCTCTTCCCTAAAATCCGCAAGGATACGCTCCTGACCGGTACGCCGTTTTAGATAGATTTTAAAATAGAAAAAAGAAAAAAAACTTATTAAAAGGCTTATTACAGAAATAACCAGGGCAGGATTCATAAGCATACCCTTTTAGCCGCTTAAATCAATATTTCTACCCAGAGAAGGATCCTGAATAGTATACATTTTTTTTTCATTCTGAGTTTCCTCCTCTTCATCTTCCATGTTCTTTCCGTCGTCCCCTTTATTGAGTATATCCTCGCGCGGCCTTTTCCTGGGACTTCTGTCTTTTGCCCGTTCTATACCTTCACCGGTATCCTGCACCTCATTAACGGACTGAACCTGTTCTTCTGTTTTCTTCTGATTTTCAATATTCTGCAGGGCCTGTTGAATGGCCAGACCTTCCCGCTGGGACGCCTGGTTTTTGCCGACCTTATCCACCTGGGTAAATAAGGTTTGAAGATCAATTGGTTGTATAGCCATCCAAACCTCGCTTTACTTCCTCGTCAGGTTCTTCGTATTTCGTTACCTTTACAAGTTTATCTTCCAGAATAAAGGTAACCGCCTTGTATTCACCGCGGACATCGCTGATATAATCCTTGATGATCACTTTTACGCCGGGATACACTTTTGAGGAAGCGGAAACCCGTCCCCGGACGGTGATGTTGTTAAGCTGCTCGTTCAACGAGGTTATGTCTTCATTTACCTTCTGCCTATCGCCGAACATCTCATCCCGTTTATCCATAAGTTCCTGTAGATAGGCTTCCTTGTCTTCAGGGAGGGATTTGCGTTGCTTCTTTATATTGATAAGGGTTTGTATATTGTGCTGTAAGTCTTCCAGGTGTTTTTCTATATCGGCCTTCTTCTCAATCAGTTCGGCCAGTTCTTTTTTACGTCTGGGATTAAAACCTACCTCGCAGATAGTTTCGGTCCCGCTGGTAGAACTTCCTATTATCTTGGCATTTATCTCCTCGGAGGCGCGCAGATGTCCGCCCACGATATGCGCGCGCTTCCCCTGGCAGATGATACGTTTTTCTGCCGACACCTGGGAATTGATAATACCATCGGAAACAACCACCATATTCCCCGATTCAACTATGGTATTCTCAATAAAACGTGCCCAGATTGACCTGCCGGCCTTGACGGCCCCGGTGTTTTTACCGGTTATCCCCTGATGGACAATTATATCCCCTTCGGCGTCAAGGTTTGCCTTTTCCACCGTTCCGTTTACTTCTATATTGCCCGCGGCCTGTACGGAAAAACCGTCCTCTACATTTCCGGTAATGATGACGGTTCCCAGGAAGATAATATTCCCTGTTTTAAGGTTCACATCGCCCTGAATAGTCGTAACCGGTTCAACGTTGATCTTTCCCGATACCACAACCACCTGGCCGTTAATATCGGCAAAGATGGTCGATCCGTCATCGCTTACATGCACGTTTTTGCCCACGGGCAGCACGATATCCCTGCCGTCCTTTGCGGGGATTATTTTACCCGTTACCATCTTGCCGACTATTCCCGTTTCAGCTTCAATCTTCTTTGCCAAAGGCTGATTCTCTACTACGTTTTGAATTATGTTGAGTTCTTTAAAATCGACCCGCCCGTTATTGCCTTCTTTGAAACGCACCTTGCTCTGATCGGTTTCAAAATTGTACTGTATGTACGCGTCCCTGCCGTTTACCGGCTTGGATCCTTCGGCAACCAGGATCTGTTCCTTATAGACCGGCTTGTCGGCGAATTCCCGCAGGAAGTCTTCCTTAATGCCGTACACCACACGGTTATTATGCAGGTAGCTCAGGTAGGTCTCCACCGATATATCGCAGCCGCCGGGGCCCGGAGGATTAACCGTCATGTAGGCTTTCATTTCCTCATCGGCGATATCAACCCTCACATAACTGTCGTTATAGGAATGATGCTCAAAATTCCCCACCTTGATATAGGCGCCGGCCATCTCATTGATCGCCTGGGCTACACTCTCCCTATCAATATCGGTAACATCCCGGGTCTGGAGCAGCTTTACCGCATCCTCTACGGCAGCCCGCCGTCCGTTACCCTGGGGTGGAACGACTTTAAGGAATGCCCCTTCAGGACTTAAATGGACAAAAGCCTCTCCGTCCTTATCCTCAATAACCGGAACGAACTCCGCTTCTTCGTCCTCCCCGGCATCTTTCCGGACGGCTTCCTTTCCGGCAAAAACCCGTTCGTATGCCCGTATCTTCCAGTTTTTTTTACCGCTCCCCAAAAAACCGGCGTACCCTTTTTCAAGCACCTCATATTCAAGACGGCGGATGGGCGCGTCAAGCAAAGTCGCGGCCTCAGAGACCGCCGCTTCCAGCGTAGGACCGGCAGCTTCAATCGTGCGTATGGTTCTGTCCCGCTCCAACCGTTCTTTAATAAGATGCTGAAGCCGGACGAAATCAACAGCCATAAACAACTCCCTTAGTATATACCTTTACGTATATTGGTTAGTTTTGCCCGCAGATGAACTATTGCCTTGGTATGAAGCTGAGACACCCGCGATTCGGTGATATCCAATACCTGCCCTATTTCCTTAAGGGTTGCTTCTTCATAGTAATACGCGGCAAGTATCTTCTGTTCCTTTTCGGGAAGTTCACGGATAAATTCGGCAATCAGCCTCCGTATCTCCTCTTTTTCAACTATTACATCGGGGTTAAGACTTGAAGGGGATTCTATGCTGTCCGCAATGGAAACCTTGTCATTTTCGTCTCCGGAGAACCACATGTCGTTGAGGGAAAGAACCGAGGTGCCCGATATTTTTATCATAATTTTGAGATATTCGTTTACATTCATTCCCATTTCGGAGGCTATCTCTTCGTCCGTCGCGGTCCTGCCCAGTTGGGCTTCCAGCGAACCAATGGTATCTTCGATTTCGCGTACTTTCTGACGGATAGACCGGGGCACCCAATCTATAGAACGTAATTCATCAAAAATAGCGCCCCGGATACGGGTAACCGCATAGGTCTTAAATTTTACATTCTTTTCAGGATCGAATTTATCTATTGCGTCAAGGAGTCCGAATACTCCAAAGCCGACAAGATCGTCAAATTCAACGTTGTGGGGCATACCTATCGCAACCCTGCCGGCTACATATTTGACCAGGGGAGCATACTGCTTGATAAAACCCTCCCTGATCTGCGGGTCCTTTGTACGGCGGTATTCCTGCCAGAGTTCCTCTTCTGTTTTTTGATCCAAAAGGACATTCCCCATTTTCTATACCTTACTCTTCGCGTTTTAATATGGTCTGCAATGCCTGAGCCATATCTTTTGAACTAAAATCCCCGGCAAGGCTTTTACCCTTGCCGCTTTTTGATTGTTTCTTCTGCGGGGCGTCTTCAAAGGCTGATTCTTCTTTATCAGCCCCTTCGGACGGCAGAAAAGCCTTCGCCATATCTTCCAAATCAGGAAGTACATCCACCGAATCCGCATCCTCCGAAGACCGGGAAGGAATCGCAGGCTGAAAATCTTGCACATCGGCGGATGTCCGGATATTTGGTTTGGACATTGCCTGCTTGTCGGTTAAAGGTGAAGCGTGCGGATCTATGCTTTTATTATCCGAAAAAGAGGTATCTTCCCCCGCTTCCGTATTAACAGTATACCCATTTTTGCCCGGCCGGTCTAGACCTGTACCCTCCATTATATTTTCGAACGATCCCTCTCCTTCTCCGCCGCTCTCTCCTACAAGTTCCCCGATATTGTCGACATCCCCTTCGGAATCTTCATCGGGAAGGGCTATAGGATTATCTTCATCCTCAACCGTAACATCAATATGGGACCCCGGACGGTCGTTATCGTTCATATCAAGCAGTTCCGGCAAAAAACGGCTCACGGCAAGGTTTATCCCCGCGGCAATCACAAAGAAAACAACGGCAAAGATCAGGGCGCGGAGCAGAACGATTAGAAAAGCTCCGCCGCTCAGCGAACCTACCAGCACAGAGATTATAAAGGCAAGCCCGGCAATAATACCGTTTATTCTCATATCAAACATCAGCTTTACTCCCCGATCCGCATATTGAGGGATCCCGCCCTAGCAGCCTGTTGCACTTGTGGATTTTTTGCATATTCATGCAAAAAATCCCGATTATCGGGGCTGCTCCGGCAGTTTGTATGGTATAAATATTCACATTCGTGAATATTTATGATATTTGCGCTGAAGCGCAACAAACTGCTATGTGCGGTTAAAAACCCGCTTAAACAGATTGCCAAAACCGCCTCTCTCGTGGAATTCGCTCTTCTCAAGCCGTTCTACGATATGCTGAACACACTGGCTTGCCTTACATCTGGGGTCCAGTACCAGAAAAGGCTTCTGCCGAATGACGGCCTGGGCTACCGTATTGTCGTCATAGATAAACCCCAGATACTCAACCTTGATGTTCAAAAACTGCCCCGCGATGTTGATCATACGATCCGCAACCTGTTTTGCCTCAACGGCGGACTTTACCCGGTTAACCACAAGTTTAAGGCCTATATTGAGGTTCTCCATCTCGCTGGCAATGATCTTGATAATGCCGAAAGCATCGGTAATGGCCGTGGGTTCAGGCGTAGCGATGATGACCGCGTCATCCGCCGCCGCGATAAAGTCCAGAACATTGCTCGAAACCCCCGCGCTGGTATCTACGATAATAATATCGGCGGTGGAAAGGGTATTAAGTTCATCAATGAAGTTCTGCCTCTCATCTTCGGTCAGATTGGCGATTTTAGAGAAACCTGAAGCCCCCGCAATGATGGATATACCATATTCGGTTTCCATAAGTATCTCTTTCAACGTCTTTTGCCGCTTAATCACATGGTAAAGATGGAATTTAGGAATTGTATTGAGCATAACATTCACATTGGCAAGCCCCAGATCCGCATCCATTACGACAACTTTCTTGCCAAGCCGGGCATAGGCAATCGCCATATTTATGGAAATATTGGTCTTGCCAACCCCCCCCTTGCCGGATGTTACCGTAATGATACGGATTTTCTTGCTATCCTTAGAGGTATGCTTTTTATTCATTATTTCCCGCAGCTTCTCCGCCTGATCTTCCATCATTATCCCCACTTATTTTTATCCGGCATACTTACCGGGAATAGAGCGTCGATTTTCTGCCGATCATATCGAAACCCTTCAAGACTACCAAGAAAACGGACCACGTTAGCCTTCTGTATGTCGTTGGGGACGCCCTGGCCGTCGGTAATGTAAGAGACGGATTTCCCCTTTTCCGCCAGTATGCTGATGATATTTCCAATCCGCACGGTTTCATCAAACTTGGTAATTACCAGCGACTGATAATTAAACGGTTCAAACTGCTGCATTATCTCCTTCATGTCGCTTGTTTTTGTTGTAGCGGACATGGCCAGATGTATCTCCGCAAATGAACCGCAGGCATCAAGTATCTCCTTCATTTCCCCCAGCTTTGAGGGATCGCGGGGACTCCTCCCAATCGTATCTATAAGGAATATATCAGTTCCATCGGATTTTAAGTCTATAGTTTTTTTAAGCGCCAGATAATCGTCCACGGAGAAGGTTTCCATATCCAGCAGATTACCGTATTTTTCAAGTTGAAGTTCCGCCCCTATACGGAACGCATCTATGGTGATCAGCACTATCCTGGCCAGCTTTTTGCCTTTGCCGTCAACGCCAAAATTAGCCGCAAGTTTTGCAATCGTGGTCGTCTTTCCTACCCCGGTCGGCCCTACCAGCACGATGATCCGGGGCCTCTTGGATTTAGCCTTCTCCTTGTAGATATGGATGCTTTCACCTATCCATTCAAGCACTTTGGTCTGCACCTCGTCAAACTGCGCCAGAGTTTCAACGGTACATTCTTTCCTGATACGCCCCAGTATATCCGCAATGTAGGAAGAAGAAAAATCGTTCAAACTGAGCAGTTCATGGATCTGCCGTATACTGGGGTGATCCTCGGCCTGAAACCCCGCGGCATCTATCCGCTCACCCAATTTCTTTACCTCTTGCAGCACTTGTGTGATGGCGTCTTCCCGATTTTCCGTACCCGGGGCACTTTCCTTGCCCCCTCCCGCTACGGCAGCGAGTATCTTTCTCTTTTGCTCTTCCAAATCGGGCAGTTTCATGGGCGAAGGGGCCTTTGCTTCCCTCGTTGTATACTCATTACTGGCCGGCACGGGCCCCGGAACAACGGTATGTATACGGCCGGAAGCAGGTAACACGGCATTCCCCATCCCCGATGAGAGCCCTGCGGCATTTTTAACCGGCTCAAGTACAACGCCGGTTAACTCCACCCCGTCCCGCGGGAAAAGACCTAAGAATCTCCCTATAAGTATGTGTCTATGGATAAGAATTCTAATATTAGGGCCATGTTTTTCCCGCGCCTTATCCACACATTCCCGATAGGTATAGCCTTTTTCGGTAAAATATTCTGTCATACGATTTCCTTAATTATCCAATTTTATAATACCTATCGATTCTACCGTAATTTCCTGGACAAGCTCCTGAAGTGAAAGCACAACCAAATCAGGTAAATCCCGTTCCGCCGATGATTTTATAGGATACCGCGCGGCTTCCGAGCAGAGGATCACCGGGAAGTAACCCTTCTCCTGAACCGCCGCCATGGCCCTGGAAAGAGCCTTTATCCAGGCACTCTGAAGTTCCGGCTTCATTGCCGAAACCATACCATAACCGGTTTCCACCCTGCTGTCAATGATCTTCTGTTCCAGCGCCTGGTCCAGCATGAGGACATGGAGGACGCGGTTCTCATCGGCAAACTGATGGCAGAGCTGGCTCCCCAGGGCCTGGCGCGCCTTCTCGGTAAGGAAGCGTATATCCCTGGAGATAGGCGCAAAGTCGGCAATGGCTTCCAGGATAGACACCATATTCCGAATAGAAACCCGTTCCCTCAGCAAGCCCTGTAAAACTTTCTGGACATCGCCCAGCGTTACCGTCTTCTGTATCTCTTCAACAACCGCGGGGTAGTCCTTCTTGATCGTATCCAGGATAGCCTGGGTTTCCTGGCGGCCCAGTATCTCCGAAGCATGGCGTTTGATAATCTCCGTCAGGTGCGTGGCGATAATGCTCGGAGGATCCACCACCGTGTACCCGGCGCGCTCGGCCTGATCCCGTTTATCGACGGACACCCATACGGCAGGAAGGCCGAAGGTAGGCTCTCTGGTCTTTTCCCCGGGCAGTTCTTCCTTCACCTTGCCGGGATTGATACAGAGGTAGAAGCCCATGCGGAGCTTACTCCGGCCCACATCCACGCCTTTGATCTTGAAGCAGTACTCCGAAGGCTCAAGAAGCATATTGTCAATTATCCTGACCTTTGGTATGACAAGGCCCAATTCCAGCGCCGACGTACGCCGGACCCCCTGAACCCTATCCAGAAGCTCGGCGCCTTTATCCTTATCGACCAGAGGTATCAGGGCATATCCCAATTCCAGGGAAAGGTTATCCTGGGGAAGTATAGGCGATATTTCCTCGGTTTCTTCCCGCGTTTTCTTGGCGGACGCGGTCTTTGCAAGGTTTTCCTTAAAGCCGGCGGCTTCCCGCTGGTGCTTTTTCCCCAGGAGAAAGGCGTAGGCCCCGATCAGGCCGGACATGGGGATAAGCACATACCAGGGGAAACCCGGAAGCAGGGCGAAACCGGCAACCACGGCGGCGCAAACCCAGTATACCTTGGCATCCTGAGAAAACTGCTTTGCCACCTTTTCGCTTAAAACACCCGGTGTAGCGGCGCGGGTAACCACTATGCCCATGGCCGTCGATACAAAGAGCGCGGGGAACTGGCTGAGGAGGCCGTCCCCTATGGAAAACGTGATGTAGGTCCCGATGGCGGAAGCGGGCTCTTCCTGGTGCAGGGCAACCCCTATAATAAAACCGCCGAGTATGTTAATAACGGTGATAAATATCCCTACCTTGACGTTGCCGGATATGAACTTGCTTGCCCCGTCCATAGCCCCGTAAAAGTCGGACTCAAGCTGAAGCTCCTGGCGCCTTAACATAGACTCTTCTTCGGTAATAGCGCCGGAATTAACCTCGGCTTCTATGGCCATCTGCTTCCCCGGCATACCGTCCAGGGTAAAGCGGGCCGCCACTTCCGAAACACGGGTGGCGCCCTTGGTGATAACCACCACCTGTACGGCGATTATCACAATAAAGATAACAAAGCCCACCACTAGGCCCTCGGTACCGCTGGACCCTACAACAAAGGAGGAGAACGCCCGTATCATACGGCCGTCGAACTTGGCGCCCTGGGTAAGGATAAGCCGTGTTGATGAAACATTGAGGGCAAGGCCGAACACCGTAACAACAAGCAGCACCAGGGGGAAAAGGCTGAAATCCGTCGGTTTTTTAGTATACAGTACGATGAGGAGTACCAACAGCGAGAAGATCAGATTCAGCGACATAAGGGCATCCAGAAAAACGGTGTTAAGCGGGATGATAAGCATAATCACAATCACTATCGCCCCCAAGGGTATGAGGAGATCGCTGGGGAACTTACCGGGAGAACTGCTATTGACATTAGTACGCGCTATATCGGCCATAATTTTTTCCTTGCCACCTATCCTTTTTGTATAATATACATTCTAAACCCTCCCCCGTTTTGGATTTTTTCTATAAATCAACCCGGCCGGGGCTACCAATTACTCTATCTTTGATACGATACCGAAAGACATACGGGGCGTCATGCCCCTCTATCCGCCTCCTTTCTTTTTCGGCGTTCTTCGTTGATATTCATCACGGTACTGAGAATTGATGCGACAACTTTATAGTAGGCTTCCGGTATATAGTCCCCGATTTCAGCTTCCGCGTACAGGCTCCGCGCCAGGATTTTATTCTCGACGATAGGGACCTCATGCTGGGCGGCAACCCGCTTGATCATCAGGGCCAGGTTATCCTCCCCCTTCGCGGTAACTACCGGAGCCTCCCATTGACCTATATGGTATTCCAGGGCCACGGCGTAGTGCGTAGGGTTGGTGATCACCACATCCGCGCGTGGTATTACCTTGCGGAGCATATCCCTCGTCAAAATATCGCGCATACGCTGCCTCAGACGGCTGCGTACATAGGGATCGCCTTCGTACTGTTTGCGTTCCTCCTTGGCCTGTTGTATGGTCATCTTGAGGGATTCCCTGAACTGCCAGCGCTGGAACATATAATCCGGAATGGAAAGGACCAGGAGGAGTAGGGCGGAAATGATAAGCATACGCGAGGCAAGCGACGCAATGGTTGTAATGCCGAGCCAGAGGTCGGCCTTCTGAAGATTCGCCAGCTTTTCTATGTCAAGCCTGATAAGAAGAAAGGCAACCCCGCCTATGATGGCCATTTTAACGATGGATTTAAAGAAGTTAAAGATACCGGCCGCCGAAAACAGGGTACGCTGGAAGTAGCGCCCGATATGGGGGATGATACGGCTAAAATCCGGTACCAAGGGCTTGGTGGTAAAGAGAAACCCGGTCTGAATAAGGTTTGCGAGGATACCCGCAAACATCGCAATTACAACGATAGGCAGGGCAAGGCGGATAAAATAGAGGAACGAGAGGCCCGCCGCCAGCCGGTCTTTTACCGTATCTATCTCTGCCGCACGGGTTAAAAACAAGCGCAGCATTTCCACCGAAGTCCTCAACATGGACGGGGCAAGAAACAGTATGGCCAGCGCCGGAAGCAGGAGTACCAGAGCGCCGATCAGTTCCTGGCTCTTGGCAAGCCGGCCTTCCTCCCTCGCCTTCTGGTAGGTAAATTCGGTAGGCTCCTCGGTCCTGCCCTCGTCCTCCGCCGCGAACCATTGCAGATCCAGGATCAGGGTAACTTCACCCGGCTTAACAGTTCCGTCCCCCGCGGTCCAAATTTCCATCCGGTTCATACGATCCCTCCCGCCTTTATACCGGCGGCCCCTACCTGCCCCCCGATCTGGATATAGAGGTTCTCGATGGTTGTAAAGGCCGTATCCACGACGCGGCTAAAGGCTTCCATCATAAAGGGGAGCGTTGCGAAGATAAGCATAAACGCGACGGTAATGGATATAGGAAAACCTTCGGAGAGGATGTTGATCTGGGGGGCGGCTTTGGAGATAAGGCCGGTGGAAAGCGAGGTAAGGAAGAGGGTCCCCAAAATAGGCATAGCAATGATGATGGCATCCATAAAAAGCCGGGAAAGCCCCGCCGCCACCATAGCCGTTACCGTTTCCCTGCCCTCGACCAGGCTTATAACGCTTATCGACTGTATGGAACGCTGAAAACCCATCAGAAAGAGCTGCTGGAAGCCATCGACCGAAAGAAAAACGAGCATGGCCGCCAAATTGAGGTACTGGCCCATAAGAGGATTCTCTATCTGCGACAGGGGGTCGAAAGTTTCCGATGCGCCGAAACCCATCTGGAGGGAAAAGAACTGGCCGGCGGTTGAAAATGCGGCAAAGATAAGGTTAAGAAAAAAGCCGATGATAATACCGATAAAGGCTTCTCCTATCAGCAGAAACACAAACCTGAGATCAAAGGCGTCCCCTCCCCCGTTCAGTACCCAGCCTCTTACCACCGGCAGCGAAGAATCCTGCGGAACGCCGGACGGCAATACGGCGAATGCGGCAAATCCTGCCAGGGCGATCTTTGCAACCTGGGGTACCGCATCGGAGGAGAGAAGGGGCGCGGTTTCTATCATGGCCAGTGCCCTTACCGCGATGAGGAGCAGCACCGGCGCGGCGCGCAGCATTTCGTCAATTATCCTTTCTTCAATCAATCTTTCCAAACCTTATACCAAGCGCCAAAAGCGCCTTACCGTGCCATATCGGGGATCATCTGAAAAAGCCTGACCGTGTAATCCCCCAGGGAAGAAAACATCCAGCCCCCTAAAAACGCCAGAACCAGAAGTATAACTATCACCTTTGGAACAAAGGTGAGGGTCTGCTCCTGTATCGAAGTGGTAGCCTGGAGGATGGCTACAATAAGGCCCACCACCAGCGCCGAAATCAACAGGGGAGAGGCAAGGAAGAGTACCTGCATGATCCCCCCGCGCAGAAGATTCGTTACATCACCCAGACTCATAAGCGCCTACACAAAAGAACGGACCAGTTGATCCGTCAAAAGCCCCCAGCCGTCAACCAGTATAAACAGGATGAGCTTGAAGGGCATTGAGATCATCACCGGGGGCAGCATGATCATACCCATAGACATAAGGGCGCTTGCCACCACCATATCTATCACGATAAAAGGAATGAAGAGCAGTATCCCTATCTTAAAGGCAACGGTTAATTCATTGAGGATAAAGGCGGGAATAAGAACATAGGTAGGCACATCCGCAAGGGTTTCAGGGCTATCGAGGCCGCGCATCGACATAAAAAGACGGATATTGTCGGTATTATTGCTCATTTGGTTGTACATAAAGATCCTGAACGGGCCTTCGGCTTCGGTAAAAGCCTCCTCAACAGATATAGCCCCTTCCTGCAAGGGCCTAAAGGAGTTGGTATAGACCTCGTCAAGGGTAGGCCACATAATAAAGATCGTCATAAAGAAGGAAATGCCAAGTATTACCTGATTGGGGGGGACCTGCTGAAGCGAGAGGGCCCTCTTAATAAAGTCCAGAACGATAGAGATACGGAGAAAACTGGTAAGCAGTATGATGATGCTGGGCGCGAGGGAAAGCACCGTAAGCAGGAGGAGCAGTTGAACGGAAAAGGCTACTTCCCTGCCGGATTCCGGGTTGCGTATTACCAGATCGATAAAGGGGATAACCGGCTGGTCAGGCGGATCTGGAATGCTCACGGTTCCCGGCGTGGACATGTCGGGGAAAGGGGCCGTCTGCGCCGCCGTCCTTTGGGGAAGGAACAGGGCGAGCATAACGGCCAGAATAGGAACAACCAAATTTTTCATTGCTGCGGTCCTCCGCGATCATGACCGTCATTCAAATCCCGAAGCCTTTCACGACGCTGCCGTAAGGCATCCGAATTAAACCCGGATTGGGCGGGAACCTTCCCCCCCAAGAACAGCTTTAAAAGGCCCGCAAAGTCCGGCCTTTTACCGGAACCTGCCTGCACGCTCTTCCGCGAATCCTCTAAAATCATCGCGTCCAGGGTTTCCTTATCGTCAATTTCCGAAATAAGGGAAACGCCGCCTTCACCCGCACCCACAAGCCATGCCTTACTCCCTGCCAAAACGACAAGGATATAACGGTTGGCCCCTATGTGAACGCTGGAAAGTACCCGTACAAAAGGATCGCGCTGCTCCTGGGGCCGCGAAGAACGTTTTATAAAGACGATAATGCCGTAGATTGCCGCCGCCGCAAGGCCCAGTACCAACACAACCCGTAGTATAGTAAAAAAATCGTTTCCGCTTTGCGCCGGAACGGCATCGGCGCCGGGATTCCCTCCCAAAGGCAGGGATCGTTCCACGGCCTGCCTCGCGTTAAGGCCCTGTTCCCGGGCGGCAGGAGAAGAAACAGCCTCCGAAGAGGATGCCCCCTCTTCTCCCGTCTGGGCATACAAATTAAACAACCCGCCCGAAAATAACAAAACGGCAGTTAAAATGATTAGTTTGGCGTTCAGTTTTTCCCCTCCCAAGTACGAACTGAGTATATATTTTGGTACTATTCGACCGGGGACAACCCCCGGCGAAAATGCAAAATCCCCGATAAAAAATCCCAGCGGTTTGCCGCGCTTCCGCGCACACTCGTATAAAAATCCACGAAAATAAATTTTTATACCATACAAACTACCGAAATAGCCCGACAATCGGGATTTTTTGCATAAATCGGACCAAAGATCCGGCGCAAAAAATCCACACGCGCAACCGGCTGCTAGCCCATCTCACTCATTCTTTCCATTGGGGAGACAATTTCGGTAACACGCACCCCAAAGTTTTCATCGATGACTACAACCTCTCCTTTAGCTATCAGTTTATGGTTCACCAGGATATCAACCGGTTCACCGGCCAGCTTATCCAACTCAATGATAGTGCCTTCCCCCATTCCCAGGATTTCCTTGATGAGTTTGCGGGTACGGCCCAGCTCTACGGTCATCTCCATGTAGACATCCATGATAAGACCGATATTCCCCTGTTCCTGGGGGGTAGGATGGGGCATAAGATTGGGGAACTGTACCGACTGCACATTTGTGGGCTGGCCCCCGCCCATACCGGACATAGGGCCCGCACCCATATTCGGCATCATGGAGGCGGCCATATCGTGGGCTTTTTTAGGCGCGGGGGCGGCGGGTGCACCTCCGTTTAGGGCCTTGGCTATATCGGAAGATATACCCGCGCCGTATATTTCCCAGACCTGGTATTTCTTACCTTCCGCAAGGTCAAGCGTGTAGAGCGCTCTCGCAAAATCGCTGCCGGGCAGGGCGGCGACCGCCTTGGGTACATTCGCCGCCTCGGGGCTTACCGAGGCTATCGATTTATTACCGGTCTTGTTGGTTAAGGCGGTAATCTCCGTACCCACCAGTTGAGATACCACCTCGCCGATAACGGACATAGCCATCTCGTCCAGCGATATGTTCTCTTCCTTGTTCATAACGCTGGCAAGGGCCTTGGCCGCATCTTCCCCCATGACGAACATGTGTTCACCGGGAAAACCGGAAGAAAAATCGGCCTTTACAACCGTTACCATATCGGGCAACTGCTGAACCAGGGCCTCTCTGTTGGTAAAACTGACTTCCGGGCCGGTAAGAGTAGCGGCAACGCCGGTCAGCATGGAAATATTGGAGGAAAGAGCGCCCGCCGTCCCGGAAAGAAAATTTTGCAGAGCTTTGACTATTTCCCCCGCTTCTCCGGGCGGAACTACCGTTCCTGTAACAGCGCCCCCTGTTTCAAAGGCGTTTGCACCTGACAAGAGTGCATCAATTTCATCTTGCGAAAGCGCAGCATCGCTCATTTTATCTCCTCCCCTTCTGACGCGAGCTCTTCAAATTCATCTTGCTCAAGCTCAGCTATTTTCTTAATGATCTGCACCGCCATTTTCTTGCCTAAAATTCCCGGACGGCAGAGGAATTTTTTCTTGTTTCCGATATTCAGGGAATAGGGATCCCCTACTCTGGTATTGTAAAGCCGTATCACATCCCCGGGCTGTAATGCCAAAACATCACGGACGGGAACGTTGATCTTGCCGATTTCAGCCACCACATTCACATCAACCGTTGCAAGTTTTTCCTTAAGGACATTCAGATTCTCGGTCGTCGCCCCCCGCCGCTGGGCCTGTGAATACCAAAACTGAGCCGATAGTTTGCCGATTATAGGCTCTATGGTCAGGTAGGGGATGCAGAAGTTCATCATCCCTTCCACCTCGCCCACCTTGGTTTCCAGTGTTACCAGGACTACCATTTCGGTCGGAGGCACAATCTGGGCAAACTGCGGGTTGGTGTCAATCTGGCCGAGACGGGGCCGCAGGTCAATCACCGTGGTCCAGGCTTCCCGCATATTCCCCAGGATACGGATGATAATACCTTCCATAACCGAAGTTTCTATATCGGTCAGTTCATGCTGAACCTTGGTCCCCTCCCCCTTCCCGCCGAAAAGACGGTCTATTATAGAAAAGGTAACCGCCGGGTCAATTTCAAGTATGGCGTTCCCTTTCAGGGGGTCCATATTGATGATGGCCAGGGTTGTAGGCGTCGGTATGGATCGGATAAATTCTTCATAGGTAAGCTGATCTACCGATGCAACATGAACGTGGATCATGCTGCGGAGGCTTGCGGACAGACTTGTCGTGGTAAGCCGGGCAAAGGTTTCGTGCATGATCTGAACCGTTCGTATCTGTTCTTTGGAGAATTTATCGGGCCGCTTAAAATCATATATCTTGATCTTGCGGGTATCCGTTGCTGTCTTAAAGTCCTCCGGTTCCGTATCCCCGGCGTTAATTGCAGTTAGAAGCTGATCTATTTCATCTTGGGACAGAACTTCGGTCATACCCTTCCCCCATTGCCTTTAATATAGAGTTCTACACAATGAAAACTCCCCCATGATTATTACCTCATTCAACCGATTTTATCAAGCAACCGTTACCAGATTTTTAGTTTTCAAAGTCTCCCATACTTCTTGATACCTCCCAGACCGCATCCATCATTCCGTTCTGTTTTTCAGGATTCGACAAGAAATAAAATTACCCGCCCCCGCCTTTTTTAACCTTCAACCTTCATAACATCAAGCTGTCTAAAGAAAATATTGAGCGCCTTGGCCGGACTGAGGACATCCCTGTTAAGCTGCTCAATGATCTCCTTTTTTATTTCGGTTTCCTTTTCCGGCGTAACCTGATCGGCGGTTTTCAGGCTGAAAAATTTCCGCACAAAATCCTGAAGCTCGACGATCCTTGCCGTCAGTTCCGTTGCGGTAGCGTTGTTTCCCTGCTCGTAAGCTATAACCATATCCACCACTACCGCCTGATTATCCTTGGTACGGGTTCTTACCACCCCGATGGCGGTGAACATGGCGTATTGCGGCCTTTGCCCTATATAGGGTGAATTTGCAGGCATTGCCTCCTGACCGGCATTGTTTTTAAGCATAATGTTGGAGGTAATCACCGTAACCGTTATGATAAAAACCACCGCTCCAAGGCCGATTGCAATAAATTTTAGTAAATTCGGCAACAATGCCGCCAATCCCGATGTTTTCTTTGAGGAATTGTCTAGTCCCCCGGCATCCTCATCACCCAGATCCAGGTCTTCACTATCTGACATACCCAATTACCCCCATATAATCTCTACTATAAAATATAACATGCAATAAAAACCCTTTCCATAAAAAACGGAAGGACATACTCCGCCATCATACCGGCTTTAAGATCCACTTTAAACCTCTTATAATTTCGGCGCCGCTTCCTCTCTATTTTAGTTTTTTATAGAAATTTCGGCGCTTTTCGGTCCTCCGGATACCGCGATGGGGACTGCCCCATGCAGGGATGCCCCGCCATTATAAATGACCGGGATCAAGGACAACGATATCCACCCTGCGGTTGAATTTACGGCCTTCGGGGGTTTCATTTGTGCCGATGGGGCTGTACTGAGAAAAACCTGCTACCTGGAAAAAACGCTCGTTCACCCCCAGGGTACTCAAATACTGAAGCACCGCTATGGAACGCTCCGTGGAGAGGGTCCAGTTATTTCCCCAAGGGCCGTAGGGATCGGCAGGCCGGTCATCGGTATGGCCTTCAATCCTGAAACGCCTGTTTTGCAGGTTGGAATTCGGATTTTCCACCGGCGTATTTGAGGTCTCAAGGGAGACGAGGAGCGTCGCCACCCGTAGCAGTATATCCCTCGACTCTTCAATGTTGATCCTGGCGCTTGCCTCGTTAAAGAAGATGTCCCCCGCAAGACTGATGACAAGACCGCGCTCATCGTGGCTTATCTTTACCTTGTTTGAACGGATTTCCGGCTGAAAAAGGCTCACCGCCCTTTTAAGGGCATCGCCGAGGGACTGTCCGCGGGACATGGCGGGAAGCGACATAATGGTATTGCCCAAATCGGCGCTTGTCCCCGATGAAAGGGTATTCCCGCCGCTATTTCCGCCCAGCCCCATATTGTTAAGCGCAGAGATCATCTGGGCCATCTGGGCGGGGTCCGCATCGGAAGCGTTAAAAAGAGCGACAAAGAAACAGAGCAAAAGTGTTACCATGTCCGAATAGGTAACAATCCATTCACCCTTCTGTTCTTCCTGCTGCTTTTTCTTTCTTGCCATACAATTCCCTTCAAAAACCGAAGTTTTTAAAAATTCCTTCTTATTTATTCTTTCATTATTTCCGCTTCTACCGCCTTACGATCCTGCGGATTAAGATACGAAAGCAATTTGTTGGCCAGAGTACGCGGGTTATCCCCGCCCTGGATAGAAAGTATACCCTCTATCATCATTTCTTTAACCTTGGCCTCCCGGGCGTCAAGGCTTTTGAGCTTTCCGCCCCAGGGGATCATAAGAATATTGGCGATAATGGCCCCGTAGAGGGTAGTGATAAGGGCGACCGCCATGTTCGGGCCCAGGGCGCTCTTGTCTTCCAGGTTTTTCAACATGGCTATAAGACCGATAACCGTACCCAACATTCCAAGACCGGGGGCCAAAACGCCCCACATACCGACCACGCCTATCTTTGCCGCGTGGCGTTCCTGAAGCTGGTTAAGTTCGGTTTCCAGCAAGTTGCGGATCACCTCCTGATCGATGCCGTCCACCACTAGGCGCAGGCCCTTCTTCATAAACTCGTCGTCCAGGTCTTCCAATTCCTCTTCCAGGGCCAAAAGCCCCTCACGGCGGGCCTTATCGGAAAAGGCCATAAGTTTGGTGATAATACCCTGTTCGTTGAAGTTGGGAACCTTAAAGGTAAGGCCCAGCGTTGTAAAAACCCCGATAGCATCGGACATACTGCTGAATATGAAGAGAGCGAAATATGAACCGACTACAACAATCAGGACGGAGGGGATATCTATATATGTTATAATGCTACCACCGGAGGTAAAAATCCCCATGATAATCATACTCATTGCACCGGCTACCCCGATAATGGTTGCAAGATCCATAAACTATTCACTCCTCATTTTTAAACGCGCCTATTTGCCTGCGGTATGCAACGATCCGCTCAATAACTTCCAGAACCCCTTCTTTAATCACCACTTTCTTCCCCGACAGCATCAGCAACGTCGTATCAGGATGTATCTCTATTGATTCTATCTGATGAGGATTAATGTAATATTCGGTTCCGTTCAGCCGGCTTACTTTTATCATACTCTGTCCCTAAAAACCCGAAACACGGCGCCGTATTCCGGCAAAACTTCGCGGCAAAAGCAGACGCCGCCCAATCCCTCGTTCCCCTGATTATCTATAAACTATAGCCATTAACGTTTCAAGGTCAAGAGTTCCTGCAAAAGCTGATCCGCCGTCTGTATGGTACGCGAATTGGCCTGGAAACCGCGCTGGGTAACTATCATGTCGGTAAACTCGCTTGCCATATCCACATTGGACATTTCAAGGGCGCCGGAGATGATCGTACCCTTGCCGGCAATCCCCGAAGGACCGATGTTCGCCGTACCGGAGTTGTTGGACACTACAAAGGTACTGTCCCCCGCCTTTTCCAGCCCCCCCTGGTTGGGGAAACTTGCCATAGCGACCTGCCCTATGGTGCGGCTTGTCCCGTTGGAATATACGCCGGTGATAATTCCGCTCTGGTCTATTTTGTAATTCTCAAGATAGCCCATCACGTAACCGTCCTGATTGACGGCCTTGGAGGAACTTGACTCGGCAAACTGGGTAATGGAATTGATGAAGCCGCCGACCGTTCCCAGATTGAGGGCGAATTCCTGGCGTACCAGGTCCCCGTCCTCGCCGGGGGTCGCGTTCTGCACGTCGTAGGCGACGTTCATAACGACATTTCCGGCGTCCGACAGGTTGCCTTCACCGTCCTCCGCGCTGAGGAGGGTGCCGTTATTGGAGAAATTCACGGTGAATGCCGCGGGGCCGCCGGCCGCGGGAGCTTCTGCGCCAAGACCTATTGCGGTATTGGTAGGATACTCATTTTCAGGATCAACTGAGACCGCTGCATTCCAGGAATTATTGGTCCCCGCAACACGGGTAAATTCAACCAGAAGCGTATGCTCATCCCCAAAGGAATCGTAGACCTTTATCGAGGTGTTCCAAGTTCCCTGGCGGGTCTGGAGGGCGGTAGGGTTCTCGGGTATCTCGGGGATACGCTTATCCAGGTTACAGGCAAAGTTGACGACAGTCGTCGCCCTGGCAGGATCCTTTGAGCCTACGGGGATGACAATATCCTCCACATCTCTGGACACATCCAGTACCTGAACGCCCTCTATATCCTGGGCCATCCAGCCCTGCACACGGTATCCGTTGGCAGGATTAACAAAAGTGCCTTCACTGTCAACATTGAAGTCGCCGGCGCGGGTATAGAAGAATTTAGTCCCATCCTTTTGCACGAAAAAACCGGTACCCTTGATAGCCAGATCCGACCCTACTCCGGTGGTCTGGAGGCTTCCCTGAATATGGATGGTATCAATCGAGGCGATTGACATACCAAGACCCACTTCCTTGGGATTCACCCCCCCCAATTCTTCGGTAGGCCTTGCGGCGCCTTGCAATTGCTGGTAGAGCAGATCCTGAAAATTAACCCGTCCCTTTTTAAAACCCGTCGTATTGATGTTGGCAATGTTATTACCGATTACATCCATACGGGTCTGATGATTCTGGAGTCCGGACACCCCGGAAAACAATGATCGCATCATAGCGTTTTTTCTCCTTTATTGCTATTATTCCTCATAAACCTTAGTAACCTGGTCCCACTGGTAATACTCGCCGTTTACCATTATCTGGGGGATGCCCTCTCTGGTTACCGCCTTGACCGTTCCCTGAATTACCTCATCCCCTTCCATAAGCTCAACCGACTTGCCCAAGGCGGCCGCGGCCTGGCTGCCGGAAAGCATCTGCGCAAGCCTGGAAAAATCATCGGCCATAGCGGTCATCTGATCCAGGGTTGAAAACTGGGCAAGCTGCGCTATAAATTCCTTGTCCTCCAGCGGGGCCGTCGGGTCCTGGTAGGAAAGCTGGGTAATGAGTATCTTTAAGAAATCATCCTTACCCATGCTCTGATTCGGCTCTTTTTTCCCCTGGTTTATTTTAGCATTAAAATCCCGTACATCATCATACAGTTTGATCTTTTCCTGAGCGCTCAATACCGATTGAAGGGTCATATCCTCTTCTCCTCATTCTAATATATAAGAATTTTCCTGAAAAACATCTTTGAAAAATCCGGTTATTTACCGGATTTAGAAATACATCCGGCTGCTAGGCCAACATATTGATTGCAGAGCGGCCTGCCGCATACAGGCCCTTACTTCCGCCTGAGTCCGCGTCTTCGGCCAGGCCGGAGGCGGCGTCATAGCTGGCGGCTATACGCAGGGAAGAAAGGACATCCTGATCCGTCCTCTCCCCGCCCCCGCCGGAACCGTCCCCCGAAGCCAGCGACATATCGAGGCTGGCGCCCTCAAAACCGGCTTCCCTAAAGGCCGCTTCCAAAACGGGGGCTTCCTGTTCAAAAGCCCTGAGGGCTTCCCTGCTTTCTACAATAATATGCCCTATTATCTTGTTTTCGGACATTTCAAGGCGTATCTTTACATTTCCCAACGTTTCCGGCTTGAGGGTAAGCCGGATTAAGCCTGAATCGCCACCGCGCAGGATGACGGACGCGTGTCTTACTATATCGGTGGAAAGCCCCTGGTTAAGTTCCCGTGCAAGCACGTCCCCAAAGCGGCCCTCCCCGGACGGGCGTCCTGTTCCGGGGTCTCTCTCCGTAATCCCATCAAAGGTTTCAGGGTTCCGTAAGTCCACGGAAATTTCCTCCCCGCCCGCTCCCGGCACGGCGGTCTGGGGTTTCACGTCCCGAACAAGCTCCGTTACGGCGGCATCCCGTGTATGCGGTTTCCCCGCATCGGGGGGGATGCGCCCGCTCGTTTTCCTTGGGGAAGCCGATTCGGTTTTCCGCGCCCGGTTCCCGTCCATTTTATTTTGGAACGGATTCTCCGCATTGCCTCCCTGCACCGAAAGGTTATGGGGCATCTTTTCCGGCGCGGGGCTAAGCTCCGTATTTTGAACGGGACCCTCCGCCGCCCGCCCCGATTCCGAAGCCTTCCGGCCCTTTTCTTCCCCCACCGAAAGCCGGACGGCGTCATTTCCCCCCTCTTCAACGGAAACGGCATCCTCGAGGGCGGCTTCTCCAGATTCCACGCCGTATTCGGGGGGAATTTCCTGTACCTGTCTTGAGGAAAGGGCTTTTTCCCCCTTCACAGCAACGGCATCGGGGGGAATTTTTCCCGCTTCGTCCTTTCCGCCCGCCGCCCGGCCCGCGGTATGCCCTGCCGTAAACTCCCGCCCCGCGGGAGAGGAAACCTTGAGGTCCGCTTTACTGGAAACAAGGTCCAAAAAGACGGACATGAGATCCGCCCCG
Organism: Treponema sp.; assembly: GCA_031276295.1. Taxonomy (GTDB): domain Bacteria; phylum Spirochaetota; class Spirochaetia; order Treponematales; family Breznakiellaceae; genus JAISNI01. The sequence goes on along the minus strand of JAISNI010000215.1, from coordinate 18,952 downwards.
TCCTCCGCGGAAGAAGAAATTTTCTTTTTCTCTTTAAGATCAATTTTTTGAAGGTTCCGTCCGGTTTTTTTACCGTCCTCTACGGGAATTCCCTCTCCGCCGGCTATCCTTTTAGGAAAATTTCCTTTAGGATTGCCTCTTAGCCCATCAAGAAGCCTTGAAAAAGCTCCGAGAGCGGATTTACCTTTGCCTTTTTTAACCGGAATTACACGTACCGCCCCTTCCGGTACGGAGGGGATTTGAATTTGTGTCTGAGATAACGCTTCAAGCATCACCCGGCCTCCTTTTTAAACTTACTATTCCGAAAGCCGGGGAAACTGCTCATGAACTGTGCGGCAGCAACGAGAATAAAATACGAGGTACTTTATTCGTACACGAGGCTTAGTTCACCGCGGGCGGCCTGGCCGCCATCTTACGGTTCAATTCAGCAACACGCTGCGCATGGTTTTCATCTATGGCGGAAAGCTGCATAAGCCATACCGATACCATAGAAACGGTTCCTTCCGCCTGCGCTATCTCTTCGGTCTTTCTGAATATGTCGATTGCATCCTGATCGCCTGTTTTATCCAGAATAGCCACCGCATTACCGGGAGGCATACTGGTTAAATACCGCGATATCTGCTCGATATTCCTATCTTTATTTTCGGTTTCCTGAAGGACGGCATTAATGGATTTCTCCCGTTCATCCAGTGCTTTTTGACGTTCCTCCAGTTCCTGGGCCATCTGTTCGATTTCGTTCATCCGTTTCTGGATATCCTCCTCCCGGCGGTCCAGATCCATACTGCGCAAATCCAGCGATTCTACAAGGGCCGCAAACCGTTCGGCATCCAATGACAGGAGTTCCTCGCTTGGAGCTTCCGTTTCCGTCCGGCCTTCCCTGCCGATGAATCGATATACAGGAGACAGCAAGGTCTTGATGTCGATAACATTGAGATGATCGAACCAGACAAGTCCTCCACCGGCGAGAATTATTATGAGAAATAACAGTACGATTACCCTTCCCAAAATCTGCACTCCTCCCAAATAGGCCCCACGCTCCGCACGCGAAACAGGAACCTGCCTTCAGCCTGTCCGCTCCTGATGGTACCATTATACTTTACTATTTATCAATCGGACAAAAAAGCCGATCCTATAAGGATTAATATGAAAGGTCTTTAAAAACGCCGCTTGTCCCTGGAAGAGAGAGGCCGGAGGATGGACCCGGCTCTCCTATCAATCCAAGCCTGAGCCCAGAAGTTCAATTTTTGCCTTGACGTAATCGAGCCTGTCATGGTTCAGCACGGCCCGGTAATAGGGTGTACGGTCAAGATTATCCACCCGGTAACTACCCCTGTTTACAAATTTCTTGCTCTGCCCCTCGGCAAACCAGTACACCAGGGCGATATTTTCATTATCAAGCTCTATGGCGTTAATACCCTTCCTGCCTATGGAACTGCCCGAATTGAAAAGGCAGGGAACGGGCAGCTCGTCGCCGTAAAGGCTTTGCCGCAGCACGTCCCGCCGCTCGGAACGCTTGAGCTTGCCCAGTTCCAGACGCAGAGCCTTGACTTCCCCCGCTATGCGCGCCTGATCTTCCGGGGCCGCAAGCGGATAATCCCGGCAGAGCCGCTCTATCTCAAATTTGATATAGTCAAAACGGCCCAGGGATTCAAAAAGCGCCCTATGGGTATGACCGATAATCGAAATACAGTTGTTGTTTAAAGAGAAATCGTATGCCTGCTTTTCCACAAAAAAGCGCCGGTAAGGGCTGCGGGCGCTGGAAATATTCCGTATTCCTACGGGTTTTAAAAAGTAACGGACGCTGGCCCGGATAAGGTTGTTAAAATCCGTATATACCCTGGACGACTGGTGGCCGTGATAGACAAAGGCCGGAATGACCCCTGTTTCTACCCTGACCGCATTGTAAACCATATAGGGGTAGCTTTTCTCAAATATCAGTTCTTCATCATGGTTACCTATGATCTTATAAAGCCTGCCCTGGGCGGCAAAGAGATCGAAGATCCGGTAGAGATCAGGCCACTGTTCCCGTATGGACTCAAGGCTGAACCGCTGAAGTTCCTCGATATCGCCGTTCAACACCAGCATCCAGTCATTTTTAAAGTAATACTGTTCCAGCATCTTCTGTACCAGCGCCCCGTTATGGGCCAAATCGTCGTGCCTGCCCCCGCCCATGTGAAAATCGCTGATTATGAGCACCCTGCCCCCGCCTGATATATCCAGTATCGCGGCGGGATTGAATCGGGGGCTTATCATATCGGAAAAAAAATCTGTCTCCATCGGGTTACACTCCGCTTGTCCGGCAGCCTGCCGCGCCGGTGGATTTTTGCATCGTATACCTATTCACTTTCGTGAATTGTTATACGATCTAAATATATACCCATTGAAAGGGAAAATATCAATATACGGTGATATTCTTTAGAACGAACCGCTTCCGGGCGGTACAAATAATGTGCCGTTCTTCAGGCAAAAATCCTTTTCCTGTGTCCCTTGTCATGGGGTAAAAAATGCAATATCATTAAAAAACGCCGTGTATGAATCAGGAAAACCGGCGGGCGGGTGCAGAATGCAGTTTATAGCAGCCTCCGTAAGGAAACCCTCGTACCGCCAAAGATATTGCCCGTGTCGAAGCGGGAATTTCCCGGTTATTTCGCATCCGGTAACGATAAGAATGTTTTCGAGACCGATTTCGGCGGCTTGCCTAGCAGCCTGTCGCGCTTGTGGATTTTTTGCATATTCATGCAAAAAATCCCGATAATCGGGGCTGCGCGGACCTTTGGTCCGATGGCAGTTTGTAAGGTATAAAAATTCACTTTCGTGAATTTTTATACAATTTTGCGCTGAAGTGCAACAAACTGCTAGCCGTCATTATAATCTGTAATGAGGAGAATACTATGTATCTGAATGATACCGCTCTCAAGGATACGGGGCAATGGGAGGAAGCGGGGATAGAGCTTCCGCATTTTGACCGGGACGCTATGATCGAGGCAACCAAAACCGGGCCCGAATGGGTGCATTTCGGTGCGGGCAATATCTTTAGGGCTTTTCTTGCCGCGCTCCAGCAGGATCTGTTGGATAAGGGGCTTACGAAAACCGGCCTTATCGCCGCCTCCGGCTACGACGGGGAGGCAATAGAGCGGGTTTACCGGCCCTACGATAACCTCAGCCTGCTTGTTACTTTAAAAGTTTCGGGAACCATCGAAAAGAAGGTGATTGCAAGCATTGCCGAAGCGCTCAGGATGGACCGGGACGATCAGTACGGGCGAATGAAGGAGATTTTCCGTTCCCCTTCCCTTAAAATGGTGAGTTTTACCATCACTGAAAAGACCTATAATCTTTTAGGCGCGGGCGGGGAATACCTTCCGGATACTGCTGATGATTTTGCCGCAGGCCCCTCAAACCCTAAAAGCTATATAGGACGGATTGCGGCCTTTACCTATGAGCGCTACCTCGCGGGGAAATTCCCCCTGGCCCTGGTAAGTATGGATAACTGCTCCCACAACGGGGACAAGCTCGCCGCCTCGGTTGAAGCCTACGCACGCACGTGGGTTGAAAACGGCCTTGCCGAAAAGGGCTTCCTTGATTATATTCATGACCGCGGCAAGGTGTCCTTTCCTTGGACCATGATAGACAAGATAACCCCCCGCCCGGATGAAAGCGTGAGGGCCATGCTCGAAAAACTGGGCTTTCAGGATATGGATACCCAGCTTACCGCCAAGAACACCAACGCCGCCCCCTTTGTCAACGCCGAAGAGGCCCAGTACCTCGTCATTGAAGACGCCTTCCCTAACGGCCGCCCGCCGCTGGAAAAGGCGGGGGTTCTCTTTACCGAGCGGGACACCGTGGACAAGGTTGAAAAGATGAAGGTTTGCACCTGCCTTAACCCTCTCCACACAAGCCTTGCCGTCTTCGGCTGCCTCTTGGGCTATACCAAGATAAGCGACGAAATGAAGAATCCCGATCTTGTCAAGCTGGTTGAGATTATCGGGTATCAAGAAGGGCTTCCGGTTGTGGTTGATCCGGGGATCCTCTCGCCCAGGAAATTCATTGACGAAGTTATCCGTGTACGGATACCGAACCCCTTTATGCCCGACACCCCCCAGCGGATCGCCACGGACAGCTCCCAGAAAATCCCCATACGTTTCGGCGAAACCATCAAGGCTTACCTTGCAAACGGGAACCTCAACGTTAACGACTTAAAGCTCATCCCCCTCACCCTTGCGGCCTGGCTCCGTTACCTTCTGGGTATAGACGATACGGGCAAGGCTTTTACCGTAAGCCCCGATCCCCGCTACGAAACCCTCTCCAAAGCCCTGAACGGCATCAAGCTCTGTGATAAGGGGCCCTTTACCGCAAAACTTAAACCTATTCTTGAGGACAAGAGCATTTTCAGCGTCAATCTCTACGAAGCGGGCCTGGGGGAAAGGGTAGAAGCCTATTTCGGCGAACTGCTCTCGGGCCCCGGCGCGGTAGCCGCAACACTGAAAAAATACGTGTCGATGGAGCGCTAAAGGGCGTCGATGTCGGCTAAGGTTCCCGCCGCAAGGCAAGGGATTGTACTGCCGGAATCTTTCCACAGGCCCTGCAATACCTTTCCGGGGCCTGTTTCAAGGCAGGCTTCCATACCGCCCTCCGCGGCTACGGCCTTCTCCTCCTTTACCCACTGCACCGGCTCGGTAATCTGGCGCACGGCCAGGGCCTGCGCCTCAGCGCCGGTAGCGACACGCTTCCCGGTAACGTTGGAGTAAAGCGGGAGGACGGGATCGGAGAACCGTACCGCTTCAAGACAGGGCCGGAAACGCTCGGCCGCCGCCGCAATAAGCGGCGAGTGGAAGGGTCCTGCAACCTGAAGCCTGACGCAGCGCCTGGCTCCCGCCGCTTTAAAACGGCTTTCCGCTTCTTCAAGGGCGGAAGCCGTACCTGCGACAACGGTCTGCCGGGGGGAATTGATGTTGGCGGCATAGAGATCGGCAAGCCCGCCGGCCTTCCACTCGGCAATGAGACGTTCAACCTCGTCGGGAGAAAGCCCTATGACCGCCGACATACCGGGGGCGCCCCCCTCCTCCCGGAGCCGGTCGGCCTCGGCCTGCATTGCCGCCCCCCGTTCTTTAACAAGGCGGAAACAGTCCTCCGCCGATATAACGCCGGCCTTCACAAGGGCGGCGTATTCGCCCAAGCTGAAACCGGCGCAGCCTTTACATATAAAGCCCTTTTCCTCAAGATAGTATGCCGCCGCAAGGTTTGCGAGGGTAACCGCCGGCTGGGAAATATCGGTGCGTTTGAGGGTTTCCGCGTCCGAATCGCGCAGGAGCGCCTCCATACCGCGGCCCATTACGCCGGAGGCAATTTCAAAAAGTTCCCCCGCCCCCCGGCTGCCCGCCCTCAGAAAATCCAGAGCCATGCCCGGATACTGGGCGCCCTGTCCCGGAAAGAGAAAAAACACGTTTTCTTTATTTACCGCCATAATTCCTGCCTTCACCAAATAAAAAGATTGCCCCCATAGGTCAAACCCGCGCCGAAACCGACGGTCATAACGAGGTCTCCCTTTCGGAGCCCTCCGCCCCGGCTCATCTCGTCAAGGGCTATGGGGATAGAAGCCGCCGATGTATTGGCGTAATCTTCGATATTTAAAAAGAATTTTTCCTCCGCTATGCCGAGCCGCTTTGCAGCCGCCTGTACGATACGGGCGTTCGCCTGGTGGGGCACAATCCGCGCGACATCGTCGACGCGTATCCCCTCTTCATTCAGGAGCTCTTTTATCGTATCGGTCAGGGCTTTAACCGCAAATTTGTAAACTTCACGGCCGTTCATGTCCACATGGGGAGGAATATCGACTACTTCTCCCGCCCTGTAGGGGTTTCTGGAACCGCCCCGCAGAATCATCAGGTTACCGGACCCGGATCCGTCCGCGTGGAGAACGGAACGGAGAATGCCGCGCCGCCCCGCCCCGCTGGAAGGGGCGCCGGTTTTTTCGATTATAGCCGCCCCCGCCCCGTCGCCGAAAAGCACGCAGGTGCGGCGGTCATCCCAATCTGTAATTTTGGACAGAGTTTCGGCGCCGATAACGAGGGCGCGCCGCCGTTTGCCGTTGATACCGAGAAGCGCCGCCGCAGTTTCAAGGCCGTAGATAAAACCGGTACAACCGGCGGTAATATCCATACACCCGGCATTTACCGCCCCCAGCTTATCCTGAACTATGCAGGCGGTCGACGGGCAGCCGTTAAAATCCGGCGAAGCCGTCCCCAGAATGATAAAATCCAGGCTGAGAGCGGCCTCCCTCAGCGCGGCTTCCTCTTCTTCCATACCGCCGCTTTTCCAGGAGGCCGCCTGGAGCAGGGCCTTTTTTGCCGCTTCTACCGCCAGATCGCTTGTAGACGTATTCTCATCCACCACATGGCGGCCCCTGATGCCGGTATGGGAAAATATCCACTCATCGGTAGAGTCGATCTTTACCGCCAGTTCTTCGTTTGTAATCCGCTTTGCCGGAATGGCGCTGCCGGTACTTATAAATTCAATTGCCATAGACCACCTTTTATGACAAATATATTATATATGTCATAATAACAAATTAAAAAAAATTGTCGAATTAATTCTTTAGACATGAGAAAGTGGTTGAGGTTGCAGGAAAAACAGAAACCACACCGGGCAGTTTGCCACGGCGGGGATCGGAGATTCTGCGGAGTATTAAACCACGCCGTTGAATGAGGTCTATGGACTACAGGGCTTGCAAAGACGCGCCCTACTCTTGGTGTGTTATACGGCCCTTTCCCTGTTATGGCAATGCAGCTATCTGCTGCTCCGTCAACCCTGTATAGCGGGCTATTTTGTCTATCGGTTCCTTATCTGCCTTCATGGTTTGAGCTATCTCAAGCGCCTTTTTTTCTTTGCCTTTGGCTTCCCCTTCAGTTATTCCTTTGGCTATCCCTTCAGTTATTCCTTTGGCTATCCCTTTAGCTATTCCTTTGACTATCCCTTTGGCTTCCCCTTCAGTTATCCCTTTGGCCATTCCCTCGGCTATCCCCTCGTCCTTGTACTTTTCTATGATACCGAACCCTTTAAACACTTCCTCGAATACCGCCAAATCATTCATCTTCATTACCTCCCTCACCATTTCCGCGTTTGCCAGTACCACCATATATAAGTATGCTCCAAAAGATACGCTTGTGCCTATCTTTTGGACATCCTCCAGTACCGCCTTTACCCTTTCCGCATTCAAATTCCTGTCCAGATTCACCAGCCACGGCTCTTCCCTCGCGCTGAGCTTATTCCGCTCTACTATCTGCATGGGCATCACCCCGCCCTCTATTAGTGTAATTCCCGGCCATTTCTCCGTCAACCTATAGTGATAAAAGTCCCGTAAGTATGCCTTCATATCACGCGGTTCATGGCTGCATACAAAGCTTACGCTCAAATCCCCCATATCGGCGTTTCCGGGAGGAGTGCAGTACAGGTGGGCGTAGGCCATAACCGTGTGAAAATCCTCCACCGAGAGGGAGTGGTCCGGCCCCTTAAATTCCACGATGTTCTTGCCTTTAAATATGGAAGCGATGTTCTTATCAATAATCACATCCTGCTTTTTCTTGATGATGATCAAATCAATGCGGAGCGGTTCCCTGGTAAGCTGATACTCAATGTCAAAGTCAAGGGCGTCCTGATAGTTGATCAATGAGAGCCGTATGGCGTCAATGAAGGCCGTATGCCAGGTAACCCGCTTATCGTCGAGGTTCCCGGGTATTTCACGGGCGTATACTGCGGAATTTTGCCGGTTATTGCCGATACTTTCTTCCATGCCCCCACTTTAGGCCGTTTTCGCGAGGATTTCAAGGGCGGCAATCTCTTTAACTATATCTGGAAGAATTTTTCCAGAGGTGTTATACTGTTAGGTATGCAGTGTGATTTTCCGCGCCGTTTAATAGTTACGGCGGTTCTTATGTTTGCATTCTCTGTCGTTTCCCTGAATGCCGATTCTTTGCGGAGAAATATTTTCTGGTCATTCCGCGGTTCCATAGTGGTCATGCCGGAGGATAACGGACTGGAATCGGATCCCACACCGGTTTTACCTGTTTTCGGCCTTGCCGTCGCCTTTCCGCTTCCGTTTATCAAGTCGGCTTCGCTTGAGACATCGCTGGATCTCTACTACAACAACTACGGTTACTCGGATTCCCTGCAAAGGGCCGTCCCCCTTGCCATAGAGAACCGCTGGACCCAGGTTCTAGGTTTTGTTCTGGGCATTCATTTCCTTTCAACCATCCCTATCAACAGTCTTTTAAATTTTAGGGTATCGGGCGGTTTTGCGGCGGATCTGAGGCTTTGCCTTATTGCGGCGGATCTGAACAGCTATGAAATGGATGACGCTTCAGAGCAGACCCGTAAGGTAAGCGATTATTTCTGGGGGCAGGGACGCTGGTTCCTGCCGGTGCTGGGAGGGGGGCTTGACTTTACCTTGAATGAAAAATTCCTCCTGGGCTTGGACCTGCGGGCTTGGTTCCCTGTCTACAGACTCTGGACCGGCGAAAACGAGCCTTTCATTGAAGGCTGGCGTTTCGGCGCGGGCATTAAACTGACGATACGCTGATAAGCCCCGCTTTCCGCAACTTGCGGTTATATTGATTATAGTGTATAGTGCTTCTTATGATTGGTTTTCTTATAAAGAAATGGTTTTTTGATCTCTGGGATAATCTCTTCAAAGTAGCCCTTATCAACCTGGGCTTTATCGCATCAATAGCCATTCCCGTTTTTATCCCCCCGCTCCTGGAGGGGATACCGGTTCTTTTCTTTGCGGTCATGGCCGTAAGCATCCTCTGGTGTTTCGTGTATCTTGCCGCCGCCGCGCTGTCCCTCAAGGCCGTTTCGGATTATTCAAATTTCGGCTTTGCGGAATTCTGGGCAAACCTTAAAGCCGCCTGGCTGCCAGGAATCTGCCTGGGGGCTATAGTATTTCTTATCCTGATACTGGCCAATCTTATTATTCCCTTTTACCTTGGCATGAATTCACTTTTGGGGCTTTTCCTTGCGGCCGTAATCTTTTGGACCATCGTGGTCGCGGTTTTGTCGTTTCAATTTTTCTTTCCTATCAGGACCCGCCTTGATACCAAACCGGCTAAAATCATTAAAAAAAGTTTTGTGTTTTTCTTCGATAACCCCGGACTGTGCGTCTTTTCCCTGATAGCGTGCATTATCATCATGGTTCTCTCCGCGATCCTCGCCCTGCTCTTCCCGGGCCCCGGCGGTATACTCCTGTTCCTGGACGAAGCCCTGCGGTTAAGGCTCCTTAAATACGACTGGCTTGAGGCGAATCCTGAAGAAAACGTCCCCTCCCGCCGCCGTAAGGTACCTTGGGACGCGCTCCTCATTGATGATCGCGAAAAGACCGGCACCCGTTCCCTGAAAAGTTTTATCTTCCCCTGGAAGGACTAGCAGATTAGCCGCGTTAAAATCATCGGGCAGTAATTCCAGCGTCTGATGGAACTTTGCGGAGGCTTCCCTGAAAGAACGGCGGTAGAGAGTTCCATCCCCTCGTTGTGAAGCGGCCAGGCTCTTTCCTCATCCGGCATAAGAGAGCGCTTTACCGTATAGATTTTAATCCCGCGGGTTTTTCCCTTGACCGCTACCGTATCCAAAAGACGCACGGAGAGGCCGTGCGGGCTTTTTTCAATTTCCTGATAGAGGAATTCAGAGATAAGAATCCCGACCCGGTAGGTTTTTGTCAGCCCTTCCATAGGGGACGCAAGGTTTACCGCGTCCCCTATAACCGTATAGTCCATCTTCCGTTCGCTGCCTATGTTGCCGACCGTTACTATCCCATAGTTGATGCCTATGCCGATATGGAATTCGGGCTTACCTATCTTACCTATCCCGCGCTGATGTTCGTTGAAGCCCTCCAAGGCATCGATCATATCAAGGCCCGAAAGGATAGACTGGAGGGCATCGTCGGCATGTTTTACCGGTGCGCCCCAGAAAGCCATAATCGCGTCCCCTATGTACTTGTCTACTATGCCGTTCCGGTTCATGATAATGTCAACCTGCCCCGAAAAGTAACGGTTAAGCGAATGAACCAGATCGTCGGGGGCCATGGACTCGGAAATGGTTGTGAAGCTCCGTATATCCGAAAAGAGTATGGTTATATCACGGTTGTCCCCCACAAGCATGGCTTCCGGCGCGGCAAAAAATTTGTCGATAAGGTCCTTGGGAACGTACTTTTGGGATATCTGCCGTATACGCAGTTCCTTTTTCCCCGCCAGTACGGCCTCAAAGGCATAACGCTTGATCTGTTTGTATAGTTTCTCAAGCTCCGCGATCATAACGTTGAAAGTTCCGGCAAGGACGCCGGTTTCGTCGTCGTATTCAACCTCCACCCTGCCTGAAAAGTCTATGATGGTGTTCATGGAATCGACCACATGGGAGACAGGCCGCGTCAGGCGGCGGGTAAAGAATATAAGAAGCAGCGCCGCCGCAAGGCCGGCGGCAAGTACCGTAACCGCCGTCTGAAAACGTATCTTTTCCGCATCGCTAAAAAATACGGATTTTTCCTCGGAGACGGCAATGTACCAGCCGAAGGGCGTAAAGAAAAAGGCCCTGAACACCCGCATCTTCCCGCCAAGCACGGCGCTCATCATGCCCTCGTCCTCCCGTTGCAAAAGGGCAAAAAGCCACTCCCGCTCTTCGGCGCTTATCTCAAGCGGGGATGTCGACATGGCATCTTCCCCTCTTTCATTGACCGCAAAGATAATCTCCGTATCGCTTGAGGAGGATGCTGCGGGCATAGAGTTCCACCGCGTTCCTGGCGGCGCCTACCATATCATCGCGGCCCGCGTAGTTGTTTTCCACCAGGAGGGTCCATTGATTTTCGGCGTACTTTTTTAACTCGTCGGTTTTAAATTTAAAGAACTGCTGGGCAATCAAGGATAAGGGTAACTATAATCACCGGCAGCACAACCAACAGCCGGATTGACGGGCCCTTAACGATTGCGCCTTTCCTCGGCGGTTTTACATTCGATGCACATAAGCGCATAGGGAATGGCCTCAAGCCTATCCTGCGGAATGCGTTTGCCGCATTTGATACACAGGCCGTACTTACCCTGCTGAATCCTGGTAAGGGCCGATTCTATCAGCCGCAGCCGTTTAAGCTCCTGGGAACCAATGGCCGCGATCATCTTCCGGTCTATATCATCCGACGCGATATCCGCAAGATCTTTCGAGTCCATGCCCTCAACTATTTCCTTGAAGTCCTCATTTCCATTGATTAAATTAGAAACAATCTCCTGTTTGAGATTTATCAGGGACTTTTCCATCCGCGATAAAAAATCCTGTTCCAATACGGCCCCCTCTCCTATAATTATCAAATTATCGTCAAATTATCATTTAATTGTATAGTAAATAGTTACGATAAATTCACTTATAACGTGCGTACATTGCCCTAAATTAAGGATTTTGTCAAGGAAAGGCAAGAAATTTCCATAAAAAACGATATTTTTTTTCAAAAAAAAGATTACAGGGCGGACGTTTTATATTATAGTAGTTTGTTGCGCTTCAGCGCGGCAGGCTGCTAGGAAATCCCGGCATTTTTTGGTATACTATTCCCATGTTGACCGACGCCCACTGCCACCCCTGGGACCTCTTCACACAATTTCCCGAAGCCGAAGACGCATACCGCCGTTTGGGGCCCGCAGGCCCCGCCTGCGCCGCGAGCGCCTGGAACCCGGAACAGTTTCAGTACCACGAGGCCCTGGCGGGAAAGGCCGGCGACCCTCCCCTCCTCCGCTGCTTTGCCGTTCACCCCCAACTGCCCGCCTCGGCGCCGCGGGCGCGGCTGGAGGAGCTCCTCACGTATCTCGGCGGCCTTGCCGCGGAGGGCAGGCTTGACGCGGTAGGCGAAACCGGCTTTGATCTCTACGACGAACGCTTTAAGGGGACCGAAGCCCTTCAGGAGGAACTCTTTAGGGTTCATCTGGAAACCGCCTTGAACCGGGGCCTTCCCCTGGTTCTGCATGTACGCAGGGCCATGCACAAGGTTTTCGCCTACACGAAAAAGCTGCGCTCCCTCCCCGCCCTGATCTTCCATTCCTGGCCGGGAACCCGCTTTGAAGGCGAATCGCTTCTTAAACGGGGGATCAATGCCTACTTTTCCTTCGGCTCGGCCCTGCTTCTCAACCACAAGGAGGCTATGCGCTGCTGCGCGGTTTTCCCCGCCGACCGGCTGCTCCTCGAAACCGACGCCCCCTATCAGCCGCTGCGGAACAGGGCCTACTCGCACGGGGAGGATCTTCCGCTGCTGCTGAAACAGGCCGCGGTGCTCAGGCGGGAAGCAGGCGGCGCGGAAGGGGAGCGGGAACTTGAACAGAGCATCGAGGAAAATTTTTTCCGTTCGTTCGGGCAAAGACGCGTCTAAAAGATAACCGTGGAAAAAGCCAAACGCCGTTTTATAGTATTCATCGCCCTCTTTGCCGCGCTTACGGCGGCGCTCTGCCTTGCCTCCTGGCCTTTCATCGGCAAGCTCCGCGACCCTGTATACCGTAGCGCATTCAGCGCGTGGATTGCACGGCTCGGCTTCAAGGGCGTTACCGTCATGTTCGGCATACAGTTCTTGCAGATTGTAATCGCGGTCATCCCGGGTGAACCTGTAGAGATGCTGGCAGGCGCGGCCTATGGCGCTTTCGGCGGCCTCGGCATCTGTCTTGCGGGCTGCGCCGCTTCCTCGCTCGTGGTATTCAGGCTGGTCAAAAGATTCGGATGCCTGCCGTTCCTCCGTTTTTTTAAACAAAAAGATATGGAAAAATTCGGCTTCCTCCGGGACAGGAAGAAGACCGCCCTGACCATCTTTGTCTTATTCTTAATCCCCGGCACACCCAAGGATATGCTCACCTACCTCGTCCCTTTAAGCGGTTTTAACGTTTCGTCTTTTATACTTATCTCCGCATTTGCCCGCATCCCTACCATACTGAGCTCCACCATGATGGGCGCTTCCGCCGCGCGCGGAGACTGGCTTCAACTGCTCGTGCTGTTTCTGATCACCGCCCTCTTAGGCGTCTTCGGCATACTCTTCACGGAGCGTATCGTGAACTTTTTCCGCAACGGCAGGCAATGAACGCGCTCATCCTTTATTACCGGCCGCGGCAGCGGCTTTCTGCCGCTTGGCTTTCAGTTCCTTAAGCGGCAGGTCTTCAAGGTAGGAATTGAGGTGGGACTGTTCGTCTTGAGGAAAGGAGGTAAACTCAAATGAAATGATCCGGCCCGTTCTTACCAGCCGGCATACCGGAGAGAGTATCTGATCCCCCACGCGGAGGCTGCATTCGCTTAATTCCATATTGAGCCTTATGTCTTTTGTCCACGCCGAATAATCCGGGCAAAAGGATATGCCCGTCGCGGATATGGTCTTTACTGCTCCGGTGATGATGCTCCGCTCTCCCGGACTTATAAGCACAAAACCGAAGCGGCTCCACTCGTCAGGCTGATAACGCTGGGCCCTGCGCTTTTCATCAACCGGTATGTAACGGCCCAATATATTCTGTAACTGGCTGATCTCCTGCCTGTTATCCAGGGCTTCGGGAACGACGCCGTTCACCCCTAAATAATAAGCCTTGGAAGTTTCTTCCAGGGCAAAATTATTTCCTTTAAGCACGATAATGGGACAGCTCTCTTTAGACCGCTGGGAACGGACAAACTGAACGATGATCTTCCAGTGCCGCGGAAAATCTTTCGCGCTTACAATAATCGCATGGGGGCTTACCTCGTCGATGTTGTCCATAGCCTTGATAACACTATGATACCGGATGAATTCAAAACCCAGGGCCTTAACATATAAGGCGATCACATTATAAACCTCATCCGATTCGAGGATCAAAAGCAATTTCATATAAACCGCTGCCCGTTATCTGGTTACGAAATCAGAGACCGTATAGTCAACGATAAACCAATATTCATCCTTACGGCGGAGTTTATACGTGTAGCGCATTCTTTCGTAGAAATCACCCGGCTTGAACTGTTCGGTAACGCCGACCTGGGCTTCACGCGCGTCATACTCGGTCTTTTCTATCGTAAATTGTACCGGCACATAGGAAAAATCCCTGTCCGTGCTGCCGCTCTGTATCTCCCGGCGGAACCGCCCCAGAATGGCCTGTCTTGATTCCGCGGATTCCCGCTGCCACTGACGCCGCCTGCCGGCTTCCCTGGTATAGAGGGCTTCCAGGTCCAGGTAGAGAAAGAATTTCTCCCACTCGTTATTCTGTCTCGCCGTAAGAAAATACTCCACCACCTTATCCGGCGACAGCTTTTCCCGCACAAGGGGCATATTGGTTTCATCGTCCATGATGACGGGGATACCGTCGGGGCCTCTGAGCTGGGGAGGACGCAGGTTAAGGGAAAGACGGTTTGACAGGATGGGAAGGGCCGAAGGAACGGAATCACTGCCGTTTAAGCCCGCGTTTTCAGGACGGAAAAGTTCGGGGAATATCTTTGCCTGGACAATAAAGGAACCGGGTTCCCTGAGCGCGGCGTAATCGCGGATGTTTTCCACAAAAGAGAAGGATTCGCCTGTCTCAATGGTAATCTCGCGGAAAAAAATCTGCTGTTTCTGATTTCTCCGCTCTATAAGCCGGTCGGAAAGCTCAACAGGCCGGTTCTTCAGGGTCCTCACGTCAAAATCGACGGAAAAACTCCGTTCTTCCGCCAGTTTGAACCGGTAGGTAGCAGGACCGTTATTGGAGATAGTCATGAGCACATAGATAGGATCATCCGCATCGTCTGATATATGATAGACTTTTTTATCAAAGTACCGGATGCTGAAACCGACATCACCCCCGGCCGCCGGGGATGACGCGGCGGTCGCTACAAGAAGGATACCAACTAAAAGGGCAAGCAGTATAATGATTCGTTTTATCTGGTTCACCTATACTCCCTATTTTAGTCCGCCGGGTAAGGTTTGACAAGGGTCCTTGTACTCATCCTACCTTAAAAACGATTCAAGGGCTGTGCGGGGCTTTGCCCAAACCGGAAACAACCCCGTTAGAATCGCCTCGACTTTGACTTCAATATGTAGTATTATCGGTAAATTGTCATGAAAACTTTATCCTTCCCGCCTTACCTTAAAAGAATAGCCTCGTCCCAGGGTATAAGCCGTATCCTCAGCGCCTTCGGTGCGGGACGCTTCCCCCTGGAAATTGAAGCCGCGGAAGGCTCCCTGATTGCCTTTCTTCTTGCGGCGCTTTTTAAAGCGGAAACCGGCCCCTTCCTGGTGGTTGTCCCCACGGAATTGGACGGCCGGATACTTGAGCGCGATCTGGAAACCGCGGGCTGCCGCGCCCGGTTCTTCCCCTGGTGGGGTATGCCCTACCGGGAAACGGCCCCCGTTTCCGCCGTCTTCGGCGAGCGTACCAAGGTGCTCTGTTCCCTGGCCGTAGGCGCGCCGGATCTTATCATAACCCCCCAGCGTTCCCTGCTCACCCCCCTCCCCCCGCCGGATTACCTGCGCAGCCGGATCGTTACCGTAAAAACGGGCGGGGCCATAGATACCGGCGCCCTCCAGGGCTTGCTGGTAAGTTACGGCTATACCCGCGTGCCCAAAGTACAGGTTCACGGGGAATTCGCCCTGCGGGGGGAGGTGCTCGACATCCTTATGGGCGGGGACGACAAGGCGTACCGCATCCTCTTCGACTTTGACAAGGTTGAGTCCATAAAGCGTTTTGATCCTATCGATCAGAGCGGCCAGGAAAAGGTATCCGAGATACTGATACGGCCCGGCAAGGAAGTGATATGGACGGACGAACGTATAGACGCCCTCAGCGAAAACCTCGCGGCTTTTGAGGAATTCCCCACGGGCGGGCGGGCTATCCTGGAAAGCCTTATGAGCAAAGGGGCCTCCGTCGGGGAGGAGCTGCTCTTTCCCTTCGCGTTCAGGGAAGGCAGGCGGAAGGGGGCCCCGTATTTTACGCCCTTTACCCTGACGGATTACCTGGGGCCCGGTGCCACGGCGTTCTTTCTGGACTGGGAACGGCTTACAAACGCGCAGGAAATCCTGAACAGGGAATACCAGAGCGTCTACCGGAAGATACGCCGTGCCGTGCAGGGGGACGCGGGCGGGAATACGGATTACCTACAGGAAATCCCCGTGCCCGAAAGGATACTGCTCAATTTTGAGGAACTTGCCCGCGACCTGGACCGGCGGGTTTCCTTTTTAAACTTAAAGAGTACCGCCGGTGAAGACACGCCGCGGATCTCGGCCCAGTGCGATCCGCCGAGGAGTTTTTTCGGCAACATCAACTATGTAAAAGAAGAATTCGGCGCCCTCCTGCAGCAGGGCTGGGAAATCGTGATAGCCGCCGAATCAGACGTGCAGGCGGGGCGCATCACGGAATTGCTGAGAGACCTGGACGGCCCCCGGCCCCCGGCCCAACAGGGAGGCAAAACTCCTGACGGACGGACGCTTCCCCGGCGCCCGGCCCGGCAGGAAACTCAGCCCCCGGCTTCCGGGCTTTCCGTACAGGCCGTCCCCGTTTCCGCGGGTTTTGCCCTGCCCGACATCAAACTGATGCTGGTGGGGGAAAGCGAACTGTTCGGCCGCAGGAAGCACAGCCCCCCGTCCCTCAAAACCGTGAGGAGCGCGGCCATAGATACCTTCGTGGAGCTTAATCCCGGCGACTACGTGGTACATATAAACTACGGCATCGGGCTTTTCAAGGGGATTGAGCGGATAAAAGCCCTGGGGCATGAACGGGATTACATCAAACTTGAATATCTGGGGGAAGAAATCGTCTTTGTGCCCATAGAACAGGTGAACCTGGTCCAGCGGTATATAGGGAACGAGGGAGCGCCGCCCAGACTGGACAAGCTCGGTTCAAAATCCTGGGAAAGCAGAAAATCGCGGGTGAAAAAATCCGTCGAGGATATAGCCGAAAGCCTCCTCGTCCTCTACTCAAAGCGGAAGCGGGCCCAGGGCTTTGCCTACCCCCAGGATACCGAATGGCAGACCATGTTTGAAGCGGCCTTTCCGTTTGAGGAGACCGAGGATCAGATCCGCTGCATCGAGGAGATCAAGGAGGACATGGAAAGCCCCCACCCCATGGACCGGCTGGTCTGCGGCGATGTCGGCTTTGGGAAAACGGAAGTCGCGGTACGGGCCTGTTTTAAGGCAATCATGGGGGGCAAGCAGGCCGCGTTCCTGGCGCCCACCACCATCCTTGCCGATCAGCATTACGAGAATTTCCTGGAACGCTTCAAACAGTTCCCCGTCCGTATCGCCATGCTTTCCCGCCTGGTAGAACGGAAAAAGATAAAACAGACCCTTGAGCAACTGCAACGGGGGGAGATCGATCTGCTTGTCGGGACCCACCGCATCATTCAAAAGGATGTCGTTTTTAAGGACCTGGGCCTTATGGTCATAGACGAGGAGCAGCGTTTCGGGGTTAAAGACAAGGAACGCCTTAAAGAGATGAAGACCAACATAGACTGCCTGACCCTTTCGGCCACGCCCATCCCGCGGACGCTCCACATGAGCCTGCTCAAGATACGCGACATGAGCCTTCTGGCAACACCGCCGCATAACCGCCTCCCCATAGAGACCGTCATCGAGGAGTTCAACGACGACCGCCTGACCGCGGCCATACGCCGGGAGGCCCTGCGGGGCGGCCAGGTTTTCTTCCTTCATAACCGTATCGAAAGCCTCCAGGATATCCGCGTTAAGATTGAACGCCTGACGCCGGAGATGCTGGTGGAAACCGCCCACGGCCAGATGGACGCCCAGGACCTTGAAGACGTGATGCACCGTTTTATCCACGGGGGTTTCCACGTGCTGGTATCGACGACCATCATAGAGAACGGGATAGACATACCCAATGTGAACACCATCATCATAGACCACGCCGATATGTACGGAGTTTCGCAGCTTTACCAACTGCGGGGCCGGGTGGGGAGGTCGGACCGCACGGCCTACGCCTACCTTTTCTATTCCAAGGACAAGGCCCTGACGGAAATCGCCATGAAGCGCCTCCAGGTTATTTCCGATTTTACGGAGCTCGGTTCCGGCTTTAAGATTGCCATGAAGGACATGGAGATACGCGGCGCGGGCAACCTGCTGGGCAGGGAGCAGAGCGGCGACATATACTCGGTAGGGTTTGATCTGTACCTCCACCTGCTTGACGAGGCGGTAAAACGCCTGGAGGACGAGAACTACGAGGGTGAAAACGAGACCCTGCTGGAGCTTGAATATTCGGGCTTTATCCCGGACAGCTACATAGATTCGGCCCAGGAAAAAATGGAGGTTTACAAGAAGATAGCTTCGGTAAAAACCAGGAGGGAAATGGAACACGTTCACGCGGAACTGATTGACCGCTTTGGCCCCCTGCCCGATGAAGCGGCGAGCCTTCTGGCCCTGGCCGAGATACGCATCATCTGCCGTGAAATCTCGGTGGCGTCCCTCATTGAACGGGCGGGTTCCGTGCGGGTTGAATTCCGCAAGGTTTCAAAGCTGAAGATCAACGCCCTGATGCGTCTTATTAAAGAATCGGCGGGACGGGTGAAACTTGACCCCCACGCGCCGCACGTGCTTATCCTTGCGGCGGGGAACATAGGCTTACAGGAAAAGAGCGAGTTCATCAGGGAAAAACTCGCGGCTTTAGCGGGCTGACGCGCCCTCCGCACCGGGCGGGGCCGCACCTGGGGTTTTGACTCTACGCCCCAGGGTTTCAACTTCACGCTATGAGGTTTTGACTCTACGCCCTGGGGTTTCAACTTCATGCCCTGGGGTTTTGACTCTACGCCCTGGGGTTTCAACTTCATGCCCTGAGGTTTTGACTCTACGCCCTGGGGTTTTGACTTCACGCCATGAGGTTTTAACTCTACGCCCTGGGGTTTTGACTTCATGCCCTGAGGTTTTAACTCTACGCCCTGGGGTTTTAACTCTACGCCCTGGGGTTTTAACTCTACGCCCTGGGGTTTTATCTCTACGCCCTGGGGTTTTAACTCT
>JAISNI010000159.1 GCA_031276295.1 Treponema sp. | reverse complement strand
CGGGAAGACTACTTTGCCTTTCTTAAATCCGGCGGTTCCCGGTTTCCCATGGAGTCCCTGAAAGTGGCGGGGGTGGATATGTCCTCCCCCGCTCCGGTGGAGGCGGCCTGCGGGATCTTTCGCACGCTGGTGGAGGAACTGGAAGGGCGTATCCCCTAAAACCCGCGGGATCCCGGCGGAGCCAATTTCAAAAAATCCGCGTATTAAGGCTGTCCTGCAATCCCAGTCTTTTCCTCAGGATCTTTTCCATACGGATAAGGCTCTCGATCTCATGACGGGCATTTTCATTAAGCAGTTCCGTGTTTTTGCTCCTGGTTTGAATGCCCATGGGGACTCCCGTCAGGCGGTGATAAAATTTGGCGTTTACCGGATAGGCCCTGATTTCGCCTATGGCGGCCAGGGTTAAAAAATCGCTGACTTCCCGGGCCGGTTCCGGCTGTTCCAGGTAATGGGTATACAGCCATTTATAAATATCAATATGGAAATTACCCATAACGCCGCTGTATCCGTCATAACCGGCGATAAAAGAATCCAGCAGGGTAGCGGTATTAGCATTGAAAAGGGCAAGTTCCGTTCCCCTGACCGCGTTGACCCGTTTTTTTTGTATATCCAGGGCACAGCTTACATCTTTTAGGAAAACAAGTTTTTTCTGTGCTCCGCAGTCAGCGAGGAATTCGGTTGTGAGAAGCCTGAGGTAGGGATAGGGGCACTCATAGAGACCAAAAACCACCTGGGGTAGCTGCCGCAGAATGGTATCGAAATTTTTGAGGAACACATCCTCTCCCTCGTTTTGTTTAGCCAGCCGGTTACTCACCAGAACGACCGCGTCCGTACCGATTTCAGCCATGCGTCCCAGTTCATCGACCTGCCGGGATAGGTCATCGGCGGTATGTCCCGAGGCGATAACCTTGACCCTGCCGGCGGCGGCATCCTTGACCGCCCGGGCAAGGTCAAGTTTTTCCTGCTCCGAAAGAAAAAACATTTCACTGGATTGGCATACCGCAAAGATACCGTCACAGCCCATGGCAATAAACCATTCGGTTAATTTTTTTACGGCCCTATAATCAATTTTGTTGTCATCGGTAAAGGGGGTGATCATGGTGGGCCAGCATCCGAAAAAAGATTTTTTCATTTTATGTTCTCCTTACATCAGTCCTAAGAATTTTGGTATAAAAATTACGGTTTGGGGCAGGTAGGTCATGATGAAAAGGACAATAATCATGACCGCCAGTTGAGGTAAAATTTCGCGGATGATATCTTTTAAGGGAGTACCGGAAATACTGGAGGTTATAAAAAGCAGCATACCAAAGGGAGGCGTACAAAGGCCGACCATCATATTGAAGGTGACGACCACGCCGAAGTGGATAAGATCTATGCCTAGGGTTCTGGCTACGGGAATTAAAATGGGAACAAAGATTAACTGGATAGTAGATGTGTCAATAAACATACCCAAAATGAGGATAACCACATTGGCGAGAAAAAGGAAGAAATATTTATTGTTTGCTATTCCAATAATCCAGGTTCCCAGATTTGACGCGATCTGCTCCCGGGCGACTATGTAGGAAATAATCGAAGCGGCCCCTATCATGATACTGGTAGCGCCAATATCCTTAACCGAATCCACAATTACGTCAAAGAAATCTTTAAGCCCCAGGGCCCGGTAAGCGAAAATGGAAATTAATATGGCATAAAACCCCGCGATGGCCCCTGCCTCGGTGGGGGTCATGACACCGGTATAGATTCCCACAAGGAGTATCACCGGCGTTAAAAGAGCGGGAAGGGACTTCAGGGTAGTCATGAGAAATGCCTGAAACCGGATTTTTTCACCCCGGGGATAATTCCGTTTTTTGGCGATAAAAGCAACGTAGAGCATCAGCGCAATGGACAAAACAATTGCCGGAACCATACCCCCCAGAAAAAGGGCCCCTACGGAAGTATCGGAAAGCATGGCATAGATGACCAGGGGAATACTGGGAGGGAAGGTCGGCCCCAAAGTAGCCGACGAAGCGGTGAGGGAACAGGAAAAGGCCGGTTCATATCCGGCATCGGTCATAGCTTCAATTTCTATTTTACCGAGACCCGCGGCATCGGCGATGGCAGAACCGGTCATCCCCGCGAAGATGAGGGAGCCTAAAATATTTACATGTCCCAGAGCGCCCCGCATCCGGCCGCAGAGGCCATGGGCAAACCCGTAGATCATATCGGTTACTTTTCCGGTATTCATCACATTGGCCGTAAAGATAAACAGGGGTACGGCTATGATGACATAGTTGGTATAATAGGTATTTATTATCTGATTCGCCACCAGACCAAGATCGCCGCCTTTCACCAGAAAATAAGATACCGCCGCGGCAATCATACCCAGGGCTATGGGCATTCTGAGGAAAAAAATCAAAACAAAAACTAAAAGACAAACCAGTAAGGCTAAATTCATTGTGCCGCCTCCGCCGTTTTATGCTCCGCGCTGTCATGAATTTTTCCGGTAATCACTTTGATATCTTCAAAAATTTCACTGAGGGTGTATCCAATAATGGAACAAAGAAAATAGACAAAGGGCATAAAAATAAACGTGTAAGAAATTCTAAAAAATGATGTTTTTTGAAAGCCGACAAAAAATGAATATTTGTAAGCGGCGGAAACAAGGCTCGTGAATGTTATCGCGATAATAAGATTCCCAAGCATCCGTATGACCGCCGCGGGGACCGGAGGCAGGCGATCGTAAATCATGGTAAATTTTACATGGCTCCTCCGTCTCATGGTATAACAGGCCCCAAATACCACCGTCCAAACAAAACCGATAACTATAATTTCCATGCTCCAGGTGAGGGGGTGGCGGATTACATATCTAAAAAAAACCTGTATGATGAAAGTCATAAACATAAGCGCAAAAGAAAAAACCGGTACATATTTTTCAATTACATCCCGAATAAAAAACAGAATTTTTTTCACAGATTCCTCCATCATTACAACACCTGCGGGTGAGGGAGCGCCGGAGTTTTTACTCCCCAGCGCATTGGTCAAGTAAAATGACTCTCCCCGCCCTGAAGGGCGGAGTATCGTCGTTCGCGGCGGGGTATGCGACCCGGCTTCGAATCAACAACCCCGCCGCAAGCGGTCGGGGTATGTTGTTCTCGTAAGGCATTTGACTCAGGGTCCATACCCTCGGTTCTGCCCCAAAGCTCCCCCGCGTAAGCGGGCTCTTGGGTATGGACCCTTCGCAACGAATCAGGCTTTCTTATTTGGCCGCGTCCTGGACCCTTTTGAAAAGATCCAGATCCCAAGTCTTGGCAAAGTCTGATTTAAGGTATTGATCCAGCACATAGCTTGAGAAGGCGTCCAGATCCGCGTTATAGACCTTGAGCCCTGAGTCTTTAAAGAATTGTACCAGTTCCGCTTCGGCTTTCAGATTGGTCTCGTCGCAGTATTTAATTCCCGCCCTGACCCCTTCCATAATCCAGTCTTTCTGCTGCTGGGTAAAGGACTGCCATTTAGCCTCGTTAATGGCCGGCCATACACTGTCAACCACATGGTTGGTGATGGTAATGGATTTGGTTACCTCGTAGAACTTTGCGTTCTTGGTACTGGGCAGGGGGTTGTCCTGTCCGTCCACGGTTCTGGTCTGGAGAGCCATATAAAGCTCTGAAAAAGAAATAGGCGTAGGGTTGGCGCCCAGGGCCCGGCCAAGAAAAAGCCATGCATCGGAGTTAGGCATCCTGAGATTTACCCCCCGGAGATCCGAAGGGGTTCTGATAGGTTTGTCTTCCACCAGGTTAAGCTGCCGGGTACCGAGGTATTGGGCTCCCAGCGGACGGATCCCCTGTTCCTTGGCTACCCGTTCAAACACCTGCTGTCCGATGGGACCGTTAAGAACCTTGGTCATGTGATCGTAGCTCTGGAAGATGTACCCCGCGGTGAACATGGAAATCCAGGGTGAACCGTCGGTAAGCCAAGGAGCCGCCACGGCGGAGATATCGGCCTGGCCTGATATAACCGCCGAAACTTCCTGTTCCTGCTTGAAAAGGGACGCGGAATCATAGGTTAATACTTTGATGGTCCCTCCGGAAAGCCGTTCCACCGTCTCCTTGAAAACCATCATGGCGCCGGCGTGGGCATCGGTGGAGACCGCGGTCATGGTATAAACCAGTTCGATTGGTTTAGCCGCCGGGGCAGCGCCCCCGGATGCGTCCTGTTGACCTTTACCGCCGGCAAAAATTACGCCCGCCATCAGAAACAGTACCAAAAGAAATGTCAGTTTTTTCATAAACTCCTCCAAATAAAAAAATTGTATTATCGGCGTTTATCCGCCGTAGATGCCTTGTGGGATTTTAAATTTTTCCGTTCCTCGTATTGGTCGACGCCCTTTCTGGAAGCGATGAGATGTGCCCTGAGAGCCGCTTCCGCACCATCAGCGTCCCGTTTTTTGACCGCCTCAAGGATTTTTCGATGTTGGGCCAGGGTTTTTTTTATCCCCTGGGAACCGGAAATACCCTTGATCATGTATTCGTGGAGCAGGATGGTCATGACCTCCACAAACATACCCAGCAAAGAATTACCGCTCGAACGGGCGATGGTAACATGAAAATCCATCTCCAGGCGGATCCGTTCCCGCAGGGGGAGCTCAATATCCGCCATCTTCGAGAGGACGGATCCCAAATGATCAATCTCGTCGTTTTGGATTCGGACCGCGGCAAGCCGGACACCCTGGGTTTCCAGGATCATCCGTATACTGTGCAGTTCGTCATTGCTGATATTGTCCATCCTGACAAGCCGGTTTACCGCGCTGGAAATAGTATCCGTATTGGGCTTGGAAATATAGGAACCTTCCCCGTTGCGGGATTGAATAAGCCCCCGCTCTTTAAGAACCTTGAGGGCCTCCCTGATAACGGTCCTGCTTACCTGAAAACGTTTGGCAAGCTCCTGTTCCGAAGGCAGCTTTCCCAGCGGACTATTGGAACGGATAATTGCCTGTTCCAGCGTATCGGCGATCTGCTCGTAGAGGTTGGTCTTGTTCACCGCATAGTCGATCCTGTCCATTTAACCCTCAATTATTCCAAGAACTGTATACCTATCATACAGCTTTCTGTTTATTTTCCCATGTCTTTTTTTCTCTGTCAAGAAAATATTTATCAAAATTCAAAAAATTGTCGGTACGGGACTTTTTGGAATTTATTTTGTTGACTTTTAGCTAAGAGGTGGTATACTTGTTATACAGTCATATGACAGTGAGTACCTTATCCACCTATTTTCTATTGAAGAGGAGAAAATCTATGAAAAAAGCAATTTTTCTTGTATTCGCGGCGATGATCCTGACGGCCGGGGTCTTTGGAAAAGGCGCCGGTGATCAGCAAAAGATTGTGCTGCGGTGGGGTTCCGTTCACGCGGAAACCACGATTACCACCCAAATGATGCGCCGGATAATCCAGGAGGTTAACACAAAAACCGAAGGCCGGGTGGAGATTCAGGGCTTCCCCAACAGCGCCCTGGGCGGGTCCCGGGATTTGGTCGAGGGAGTTCAGGCCGGTATTATGGAAATGATCTCCGAAGGACCGGCCCAGTTTGCGAGTTGGATTCCCATGGCAAGTATTGCGGAAGCGCCCTATATTTTCCGTGATATTTCCCATATGAACAAGGCGCTGAACGGTCCCTTCGGCGATAAACTCAATGAAGAATTCCTCAAAAAAAATGTCCGCCTTCTGGGTTCTTTTTACTACGGGACCCGTCAACTCTCCACCACCAAGACGCAAATCGGTTCGGTGAAGGATATGCAGGGGCTTAAGATCAGGGTTCCTGAGGTAAAAGCCTATGTGGAAATGATCAATAGTTGGGGAGCCAGGCCTACGCCCATCCCCTTTGGGGATCTTTATATGTCCCTGCAGACCAATGTGGCGGACGGTCAGGAAAACCCCCTGACTACCTTTGACGGACAAAAATTCTACGAAATTCAGAAGTACATCATCCTGACGGATCATATTATCTGTCCGAATATGATTTTTATTAACGAAGACACCTGGCAAAAAATAGCTCCGGCGGATCAGAAAATCATCCAAACCGCGGTGGCCAACGGTATTGCCTGGAATGATGAGGAGGTCAAAAAATCCGAGGAACAGCTTAAACGGGACCTTGCCGCCAAGGGCGTCACCGTGATAAGCCCGGATGTGGAATCCTTCCGGAAAGTTACCGGGCCCTGGCTTGTTTCAAAAATGGAGGCCGACTGGGGCAAGGGAACCTGGGAATTTATCCAGAACGTGAAATAGAAATTACCGGACCCTTTCAAAAACCCTCAGGAGCCGCGCGGGTCCTGAGGGCGGACAAAACCGGCATGAGGATTTGTCCGCTGTTATAAGATAAGGGGACCTCTGGAAACTCCGGTTGAGTTTCCGGTGCCAGGGTAAGAAAACCGCTAAAAAATTCAGTTTTTAGCAGTTCCCCTAAGAACCACGGAGCCTCTTCCGGGGTGTTTTCTTGGATGGAACCCCCCCGCCGCCTTTGCGGGATCCATAAAATGACAGGAGAAGATATGCCTACGTCCTTATTGTTTAACCGGATAAAACAGGGAGTTGAAAAAGTTATCGATTGGATTGCGGTCCTTTTTTTTATCGTCATCTTTGTTGTCGCCATGGCCCAGATAATAATGCGCTGGATATTCAAAAATCCCATTGTTTGGTCCGAAGAACTGATTCGCTTGATGTTTGTCTGGATCTGTTATATCGGCTGGACCATGGCATCCAGAAACAAAACCCACATCTGCATTACCGCCCTTATTTCAAAACTTCCGCCCTTGGCACGGAAGATCATGCAAACAGGTAATTGTCTTCTGGTGATCGCCTTTTCAGTATTTATGGTCTACTTTGGAATTGAGATGACGGAGGTCGGAGGCCGGGGCATGGCGGTTACTCTGCCCATCAATTTCTCCCTGGTGTATGTCAGCGCTCCCATAGCAAACTTTATTATCCTTCTGTATCAGCTATTGGATATCGTCAATATCTGGAAAAAAATTCCCGCCGGACCCCAAGGAGTTTTATCATGACCCTCGCCTTTACCCTGTTTGTGTTACTCCTCTTTACCGGACTGCCCCTCTACGTTAACCTGGGGCTTTGCTCGGTGATCTATATTTTTCTGGGGGGATTTAATCCCATAACGGTGCTGCAACGGGTTACCATGGCGGCAAATTCTTTTACCCTCCTGGCGGCGCCCTTTTTTATCATCATGGGTAATATCATGAACAATTCGGGAGTTACCAAGCGGATGTTTGATTTTGCCAATGTGCTGGTGGGGAGACTTCCCGGCGGCCTGGGACATGCCAACGTGGTGGCCAGCGTCATGTTTGCGGGCATGAGCGGAACCGCCGTGGCCGACGCGGGGGGATTGGGAAATATTGAAATAAAGGCCATGCAGGATGCCGGTTATGATGACGATTTTAGCTGCGCCATTACCGCGGCGTCTTCGGTGATAGGTCCGATAATTCCCCCGTCCCTGCCCATGGTGATTCTCGCGGTGGCGGCGGAGGCATCCATCGGACGCTTGTTCCTGGGAGGTATCATACCGGGACTCCTTATGGGGATAACCTTGATGATCATGGTCTCGATATACGCCCGTAAACGGAACTATCCGCGGACGCCACGGCCGACGTTCAAGATCCTCTGGAACGCTTTTAAGGAAGCGTTTTGGGCCTTGATGGCGCCGGTTCTTCTTTTTGTCGGGATCTTTTCCGGTATTTTCACGCCCACCGAAGCCGCCGTGATCGCCGCTTTTTATTCCCTTGTCCTGGGGCTTTTTGTATACCGGGAATTTACCTTCAAAGATATTCCCAGGGTGATTTTTTCAACCTGCGAGACTACCGGGGTTGTTCTGGCCCTGGTGATGACCGCCTCAATCTTCGGCTGGGTCCTCTCGGTATCCCAGGTTCCCCAGTCCATATCCCAGGTATTACTCTCCATTGCCCATACCAAAATACTGGTACTGCTGATCGTCAACGTGTTCCTGCTTTTTGTCGGAATGTTTATGGAAGGAACCGCGGCGATTTTGATCCTGACGCCGATTTTGATTCCCATTATGGTAAACATGGGCATAAACATTACCCAAGCCTGTCTCATCATGATCATGAATTTAATGATCGGGGTGATTACTCCTCCGGTAGGGGTCGTTTTGTATGTGGTTGCCAACGTTGCCAAGGTTCCCTTTGAACGGGTTACCAAGGCGACCATACCCTTCCTGATTCCCCTGCTGGTGGTTCTGCTTTTGGTAACCTTTATTCCCTGGGTTACTACTTTTATACCTAACCTGGTTTTCGGTAACTGAATAGACAAAGGACTACGATATGACCACGACAAAAGAGAAGATGAAAAACCGTGAATTGGTAACCGGTACCCATGTGTTGCTGGCGGATCCCTGTATCTCCGAGCTTTGCGGTTCCATAGGTTTTGATTTTTTGTGGATAGATACGGAACATACTCCCACGGATTATCATATATTGGTACAGCATCTTATCGCCGCCAAGGCCGCGGGCTGCGACACCCTGGTCCGGATCCCCTGGAACGATCCGATACTGGCGAAGCGGGTGCTTGAAATGGGACCTACGGGCATCATTTTCCCCATGATAAATACGCCGGAAGAACTGGACAAGGCCATGAAGTCCACCCTCTACCCGCCCCTGGGAAATCGGGGATTCGGCCCCCTGCGGGCGGTTAATTATGCCCTGGATGATCAGGAAGTTTATATCAATAAAACAAGCCTTGCCATGATTCGCTGTGTGCAGATAGAAACGAAAACAGCGGTGGATAATCTGGATGAGATGGCGAAAAATCCCTGGGTGGACTGTTTTATTTTCGGTCCCTGTGATTTGTCCGGATCCATCGGAGAGCTTTATAAAATTTATGAAAAACCCACCGGGGATCTCATTGATCTGGCGATAAGCAAGATCAAGAAGGCGGGAAAATCTGTGGGGATATCCCTCGTTACCGAGGATCCGGACCAGATTAGGTATTGGTATGACAAGGGGATCAATGTTATTTCCTGCGGCGCTGATACCAGTTATATCGGCAGCGGCGGAAAAAGGGTATTACAGATACTCAAAAATCTTGACACGAAACCGGGGAACGGATGAGCGGTTTTGGGAAGGACCTCCGGGGAGGATGAGCCTCCCGGAGGTACAAAACAGTTCAGGAACCGCGGCTGGAATTTACCCTCCTGATCAATTTTTTAAAATCCGGCGGTGTTAGCAGTTCCCATCTCATATTGTTCCTCCTTTATATAAAAGTTACATCACTACCCAAAATCGCCCGGTTCATGGTATCAATGAAAAGCCATACGTCAAAGACCGCATGCAATTCCATCTCATGAAGCCGCGCAAAGGCCGCGGCGT
>JAISNI010000112.1 GCA_031276295.1 Treponema sp. | reverse complement strand
AGCCGACTACAACCAGGCGTTAAGGATCAACCCCAATCTTGCGGAGGCGTACTATAATCGGGGTCTTGCCTACTATGCCAAAGGGGAACTCGACCAGGCGATAGCCGACTACAACCAGGCGTTAAGGATCAACCCCAATCTTGCGGAGGCGTACTATAATCGGGGTCTTGCCTACTATGACAAAGGGGAACTCGACCAGGCGATAGCCGACTACAACCAGGCGATCAGGCTCAACCCCAATCATCC
Source organism: Treponema sp. (assembly GCA_031276295.1). GTDB lineage: Bacteria > Spirochaetota > Spirochaetia > Treponematales > Breznakiellaceae > JAISNI01. The sequence continues at coordinate 15,222 of JAISNI010000112.1, read as the reverse complement.
CAATCTTGCAGAGGAGTACTCTAGCCGGGGTAATGCCTACGCTGACAAAGGGGAACTCGACCAGGCGATAGCCGACTACAACCAGGCGATCAGGCTCAACCCCACTGATGCGGCGGCGTACAATAACCGGGGTAATGCCTACGCTGACAAAGGGGATCTCGACCAGGCGATAGCCGACTACAACCAGGCGATCAGGCTCAACCCCACTTATGCGGAGGCGTACTATAACCGGGGTCTTGCCTACTATTACAAAGGGGATCTCGACCAGGCGATTGCGGACTACACCCAGGCGATCAGGCTCAACCCCACTTATGCGGCGGCGTACAATAACCGGGGTCTTGCCTACATTGCCAAAGGGGAATTCGACCAGGCGATTGCCGACTACACCCAGGCGCTCAGGCTCAACCCCACTGATGCGGATGCGTACTTTCACCGGGGTATTGCCTACGCTATGAAAGAAGACTATGCCCGCGCCCGTGCCGACTGGGAAAAGGCTTTACAGCTTAACCCCAACCATGCCCAAGCGCGGAATAACCTTGAAGTGCTGCGGCAAATGGGGTATTGAGTAACCGCTTGCGCGGGTATACCGCACGACAGTTCTGACGCGCACCCGCAAGCAGGCAGGCGGCGGCCGTCCGGTTCCTCCGGACGGCTTTTTTATGCCCTGAGCCCGCGCCGCTTTATCATAACTAATATGATCTATTTTTATGTCGATATTACAGTATGAATAGCACAATTTCGGCCTTATTGACGGCATTATGCGTGATGAGCGTTTGTATAGCAGGTTTTACCGGGTGTAAAACCCCCCCCCAGCCGGAACCGGTTGCCGCCGGTGAACCGCTTGAGGCGGATATTGAGCCGGTGTTCCCCCTTGAGGACGATGTGTGGGCCCTTATCGACCGGGGCGAAGGCGAGAAAGCCCGTTCGTTCTTTCTGGGAAAGGTTGATATTCATACGGTTGACGGGCAGGGCCGGACCCCCCTTCATGCGGCGGTGGAAATAAAAAACGCCCCGCTTGCCGGTTTTTTTATCGGTATGGGGGCGGAGGTGGATGCGCTTACGCAAGACGGGCGGACGGCGCTTTCTATCAGCGCCGAACAGGGGGACGCGGCTTCCGCCACGGTACTGGTCGCGGCGGGGGCGGATATTTTCCACGAAATGCCCGGGGGCGGCAGCCCCGCGCGTACCGGCGTTGTTACGGGCGGGGAATTTCTTGCCGCCCTGCTGACGGAGGATACGGTCCAAAAAACCAACGCGGAGGGAGAGACCATCCTGCATCTTGCCGCGCAGGCAGGTAAGGCCGATTCCGTCGATGCTATCCTGGGCGCGGGCGCGCTCATCGGTAAAAAGGATAACGAGGGGAGGACGGCGCTGGACAGAGCCTTTTCCTACACCGATTCCTATGCCCATGCCGAAACCGCCGAGCGGCTGGTCCTTGCAGGCGGCCAGTCGTCAAATGCTTTTTTCCCCTATTTTGCCCCGGCCGCCCGGAGCTTCAATTATAATATCCGCAGTTCCGAGGGGATCTCCCCCCTGCACTATGCGTCCCAAGCGGGCTATACCGGCTTTGTCAGTTTTATCCTGGACCGCAAGGCCGATATCAACATCAAGAATGCCGCGGGCGCGGGGCCGCTTCATGAAGCCGCCCGTGCGGGAAACCTGCCGGTCATGGAGATACTCCTTTCGCGCGGTGCGGATGTGAACGCCCAGGATGCCAAGGGGAATTCGGTTCTCCATATAAGCATACCGCCCGAAGTTCACCTTGAAGCCCTGTCCCTGCTCTTTTCCTATTCGGCAAATCCTAACCTCAAGGATGAACACGGCGATTCCCCCCTGCATACGGCCGTCATCCTGAATAAAAAAACCGATATAATCGGGGCGCTGCTTGCGGGGGGCGCCGATGTGTCTATCCGCAATATCGAAGGCAAAACCCCCTTGTACCTTGCCGTGGAAACGGATCGTACCGAGCATATCCCCCTGCTCCTCGGCTATAAGGCCGATATTTTTGCCGCGGATAACCGGGGCCTGACGCCTTTTGAAAAGGCGCTCCGCGAAAAACGCACGACGCTCAACGCCCTTATTACACCGGAAACCGTGCTGCATTCCGATACCGATGGAAATACCGTACTCCATAGGGCGGTTAAAAATTCAGCCGGTGCCGAGATTATCGGGTTTATTCTGGATCAGGGCGCGCCGGTAAATGCGCGCAACAAAGAAGGCGATACCAGCCTTCACCTGGCGATACGGCAGAACGAGGAGGCCGCGGGAAGTTTACTGATTGCGCGGAATGCCGATATATTTGCGCCCAACGTAAAGGGCCATACCCCGCTGTTATTAAGTTTTTTCCCGGACGGGAATATTTCTTTGACCAAAAGCACCGTCCAGGATATACGTGTGTGGATGCTTACCCCCCAAACCCTCAGCGCCCGTGATAGCGTGGGGAATACGGCCCTTCACTATGCCGCCCAGTGGAAGCTGGACCGGGATATTCCCCTTATCGTGGAAAAGGGCGCGGATACCGAAGCGGTAAACGCGACCGGTGAAACGCCGCTTTTTATCGCGGTTAAAAACGATTCGGCTTCGACGGTTTCTACGCTTATTGCTTCAGGCGCGCGTCTGACAAGCCGTGATATTCTGGGGAATACGAGCCTCCACGCGGCGGTACGCTGGAATGCGCAGAAGGCCGCCGGGGAACTTATCAGGCAGGGCATAGAGGTGAATACCCATGCTGTAAACGGTATGACCCCGCTCCACGATGCGGTACGGTTGGGCATGAGGGAAATCGAGGATATGCTCATCAAGAACAAGGCTGATCTTGAAGCGCGCGATGCCGAAGGAAACACCCCGTTCATGGAAGCCCTTATTTCAGGCCTGCCCGCTCCGGTAGAACGCCTGGCCGGCGCCGGTTCCGACATTATGACCCGCAATATCAGGGGAGACACCCCCTTGCACCTGGCCGTATCCATGAACCGCGCGGATATGGTAAGCCTGCTCCTGGGCTGGGGGGCGTCTATTCACGCCAGAAACGCGCAGGGCCGCACCCCCCTGCAAAACGCTTTTGCGGTTTCGTCCGATATGGTACGGTCCCTTCTGACAAAGGAACGGCTCTTCAGTGCCGACGATAACGGGTACTCCGCCCTGCATATCGCCGTCCAGGAAAAAGCCGATCCCGACATACTCAAGGTTATCATCGATCAGGGCGCAAAGGTCTCGGCGATTGACCGTGAGGGACGCACTCCGCTGCGGCTTGCCGTGGACAGGGGGGAATGGGAACTTGCCAAGGTTTTGACCCTTGCCGGCGCGGATGTGTTTTCCACGGCAGGAGACGGCAAGACCCCCGCGGAAATTGCCCTTGCCGGAGGCAAGGACAGTATAAGCGCGCTCTTTGCCGGTACAAGCATCAATTTACAGGATTCCGGGGGCAATACTATCCTGCACTATGCGGCCCAGGCAGGCGATGCGGTAAATGTCTCGCTGCTCCTGCAATTAGGCGCCGATAAAAACATCAGGAATTTTGCCTCGGAACGGGCGGTTGATATTGCCGCCCGCTATAAGCGCGGTGAAGCGGCGGCGTTGCTGAATTAGCCCGATATTTGAAAGAAGTTTGAAACAAGCCGTTTCATGCTCTATAATTCGCCGATGAGACCCCTCAAATGTTATACGCGGCGTCTGCCATGAACGATTCTGCCCCGTGTATTGTTTTAGCCGCCGCACATTTTTTGCCGGGGCCCGATGCCGTCCCCCTGGGGGCGGCTTCCGTCGCCTCCGCCCTGAAAGCCGCTTTTTGCCGTAGCCCTGCCCAGCCGGAGACAGGCCCCGCACTCAGGGTTTCCCTGGCCGAGTGTACGGTTGCTGAAGGCGCGCCGGTACTTGCCGAAAGGATCATGCGGAATAAGCCTGATTTTGCGGGTTTTTCTCTCTATGTATGGAACCGCGCCCTTATGATCGAAGCCGCCCTCATCCTGCGTTCCCGGCTTCCCGGCATATTCCTCTTCTGCGGCGGGCCCGAAGCGGGGGCTTTGCCGGAAGGGTTAAGCCTGAACCAGGGCGGTCCCTTTGACGCGGTACTCATAGGCGAAGGCGAGGACGCGGCGGTAAGGCTGTTTCGGAAACTGTTGGGGAAGGGCTGGAAAGTCCCGCACGGCCTGTCCCCGCAAAATCCGCCCGCCGGCGAAGGTTTGTTCCCTCAAAGCCTGCCCTCGCAGCTTGCCGGTCTTCCGTCGCCCTGGCTTGACGGCACCTTAAAGCTGTACGGCAGGGACGGGGTGCTCTGGGAACTGGGACGCGGTTGTCCTTTCGGCTGTATCTACTGTGCCGAATCCAAGGGAATTGCCGGTATCACAGAAAGCGGCGAAGGCAGAAAAAGCGCCGGGACAGGGCGGGTCCGCTACTTTTCGGATGAGCGCATACGGCAGGAATTGCATCTCTTTATTAAAGAAAACATCCCCTATGTCTTTGCGCTGGATCCTACCTTTAACCTGGATGCAAAACGGGCCAAGGCTATCCTGGATATGATCATCAGGGAAAGTGAAAGCCCCGGCGGCCGGGCGCTCAAAACCCGCTGGCATTTTGAGGTACGCGCCGAACTTGTTGACCGGGGACAGGCAGCGCGTTTTGCCCGTCTGGGAGCCTCCCTCCAGATTGGCCTGCAAACCGCGGATCCCCGTATAGCCGCTCTGATAGGCCGCGGCTTCAACAGAAAGCGCTTTGAGGCGGGCATAAGTCTGATCAACGAAGCGGGGGTCAGCTTCGGCCTTGACCTTATCTACGGCCTACCCGGGGACAGGCTTGAAGGATACCGCACGAGCCTGGATTACGCGTTTTCGCTTTACCCCGACAACCTGGACCTGTTCCGTCTTGCCGTTCTGCCGGGAACCGTGCTTGCGGAAAAGGCCGGGCCGTGGCGGCTGCGCTGTCAGGACAAAGCCCCCTACGAGGTACTGGAGACGCCGGATTTTTCCGCCGCCGATCTGGAGCAGGCTGAACGCCTATCCGCCGCCGCGGAACTTTTTTACAACAGGGGCAGGGCCGTCGCCTGGTTTAACCAAATACTCTACCCGTTGCATCTTAAACCTTCCGCCTTTCTGGAGGAATTTTCTCTTTTTGTAAGACGGTGGCCTACAGGGCCTCATGCAGAAAAGGATTCCGCAAGCCTCAATACGGCGGCGATAATAGAACTGCAACTGGAATTCCTGAAACACTGCTATGAACGCCTTCATAAGCCGTACCTTATGAGGGCAGTTCGTGATATAGTTAATTTTCACGGCGCCTGGGGAAAGGCCCTTGCGGAAGGTCTTGAAACGGAGCTATCCTTTACCTATCAACCTGAGCTTGTATGCGGGCCGGAGGGGATGGACATTGAAAGTTTTGAGCAGGCCTATAAACCGGAGCCTGCCCGGTACAGAATGATCTGTCGAGAGGAGCGCCCTGAATTACGCCGGATAGGGAGACGTTGAGCGGCGGCGGGTCTTCGGGGTGTCCTTTTTATATATATATTAGAGGAATCATGTTGATATCACCGGGTGCTTTTCTTGGATATGCCGCTCATTCCGGCCTGGTTATGCCGGATAAGGCCGGTCCCCGATGACGGCGGCAGAAAAGCCGGGGGTTTATGCCGCCTATATAGTCCACGGCTGGACCGACATACGCCGCAACCGGCTTTACTTTGCGGGAAGGCTTGAAGATGGTTCTTCCTTCGCGCTTGTAGAGGAACGGTTCCGTCCGTATTTTCATGTATACGAACGGGACCGGCTGCTCTGGGAGAAGGTCCTTTCATCCATAAAATATGATATAAAATACGATATAAAATACGAAAGGGAAGCGATACCCTTTGAGGATTTTTATGGAAAAGAAAAACTTTCCTGCCTGCGCTTTCCCGGTCTTGCCGAAAAAAATGCGGCCCAAAAGCTCCTCGAAAAGCAGGGCATCCGCAGTCCCGATGCCGATCTGAAACCCGCCGATGTTTTTCTTGCGGAACGCTATATCAAGGGGCCTGTTGAAATTGGGGGAGCGCCGGTCCCCGGGCGGCTTGTGGACAGGGTCTTTACCAACCCCGAACTCCGCGCCCCGGGGGAAAGTCCCGCCGGTTCCGGCGGCGCGGGCGGTGTTCACCCGGCCGACCTTAAAATAGCTTCCATTGATATAGAAACCGATACGAAAAGCGGGGCCATCCTTGCGGTAGGCATTGCCGGAGCCTGGGGCGCGGAACTTAAAGAGCCGTCGATAAAGGCGGGTACGGGCATTGTGCGGGTGTTGGCCGGGGAAGCAAGCGGGGCCCTCCGCGCCGATGCTCAGGCGGGACAGCCGACGGCAGGCACAAATCCGCATGGGCAGGAGGGGCAGGGCTTGATCTTTCATCCTGATGAAAGATCACTGCTTGCCGCCTTTATTGCGGACATACAGCGCCTGGATCCCGACGTTCTTACCGGCTGGAATTTTTTGGATTTTGATTTTCCGCAACTGGCAAAACGCTGCGACTATTACCGCGTCCCCTTCTGCCTGGGACGTTCAACCGAAGCGGCTAAATTTTTCCCGTCCCAAGGGAACCGTTCGGCCGCCGCCCTCGTGCCCGGACGGCAGGTGATAGATTCCCTGCGTATAGTCCGCGCCGGTTACCGGTCCGTATTGTACGATTTTACCCTGGAAAATGTATCCCAAACCGTTTTGGGTGAAGGCAAAATCGTTTCTTCCTCCGGCACGGATAAGATAGCCGAACTGGAGAAGCTCTACCGGGAAGACCCCGACACCTTCGGCCTTTACTGTCTTAAAGATGCGGAACTGGTTCTGCGCATACTTGCCGCAACCGGCCTTTTCCGCCTGACCCTGGAACGTTCCTCCCTTACCGGTGTTTCTCTGGATAAGGCGTGGACCAGCGTAGCAAGTTTTGAGCGTATCTACGGCATGGAACTCCGCCGTAAGGGGATATGCCCGCCGCTTCCCGATTCAAGGCTGACCGTTTCCGGCGCCGCCGGGGGAACCGTGCTCGATCCCCAGCCCGGCTTCTTCAGCAATGTTGCGGTTTTCGATTTCCGCAGCCTCTATCCTACCATTATGCTTACCTTCAACATCGACCCCCTCTCCCATGCCCGGGCGGAACTACAGGCGGAAAGCGGGAACGAAAATTCCCTTGCCGGAACCGGCGGCCCCCTGATCCTGGCCCCCAATACCGCCGCCTTTCTGAGAACGCCGGGTGTGCTGCCCTCCCTTATTGCGTTGTATTTTGCCGAACGCAAGCGCGCCCTCAAGGCCGGGGACGCCATTGCCTCCCAGGTTTACAAGATACTGATGAACAGTTTCTACGGCGTGCTGGGAACCCGCGCCTGCCGTTACGGGCGGACGGAACTGGCCGGGGCAATCACCTCTTTTGCCCGCAAGTGGCTCCTCCTCTCGCGGGATTGGTTTACGGAAAAAGGTTTTCGGGTACTCTACGGCGACACGGATTCCCTCTTTGTAGAAACCGGTCTGGGGGACGGCTCATGCCGGGAAGATTTTGCGCGGCTCTGCGGCGATCTTGCGGGGGAACTGAACGGCTTCCTGACACGGCGCATCGGGGATGACTACGGCCTTGAATCTTTTATCGAGCTGAGGTATGAGAAAACGTACCGCCGTTTTCTGATTCCGCCCATACGGAACAACCACGAAAAGATACCCGAAGCAATTGCCGTGCGGAATTCCGCAGAGCAGGAGGAGTTTTTTTCCCAACCTTCCAAACCGCGCGGACGGGCCAAGGGCTACTGCGGGTATCTTCTTGACGATTCAGGCGGGGCCTCGGTAGAGGTTAAGGGGATGGAAGCCGTGCGCAGTGATGTTACACCCCTTGCGCGCCGCCTTCAGGTTGAACTGCTTGAACTGATCTTTACAAGCAAAAACGCCGAAGAAGCCGAGACGCGGTTTAAGGAAAAGCTGACCGATACCCTGTCCCTGCTCCGCGGGGGAAAGCTCGACACGGAACTTGTCTACCGGAAACGGCTTTCCCGTCCGCCCGAAGCCTATACCTCGTCAACGCCCCCCCAGGTAAAGGCGGCCAGGGCCCTGGGCTGGAAGAACCGGCGCGGAACCGTCGAGTATGTCTGGACTCTTTCCGGCGCGGAACCGGCTTCCCTGCCCCACGATCCTTTAGACTACGGCCATTACGCCGATTCCCAAATTTTACCGCTTGCCCTTTCCATTGCCGCGGCTGCCGGCTGGAATATGGATGCCTTTGTAAAAAACGGTAAGGCGAAGAACGGCCTTAAAGAAGGCCAGCTTGAGTTGGATATGTAATTTAACATGCACGCACGTTAGGCGGAATAAAAACCTGAATTTTTGTAATTGCAGAACGGCGCGGGATTACGCGCCTCTTCTTAGAGAACGGCCGGCGAATGCCGCCTTTTCAGATGCCTTCTCCTCCCGCTTTGCCTGCTTTTTATCATGCCTGCTGTTGAGGATAGAGTACATGACCGGCGTAATAAGAAGGGTCATAAAGAAGCTGAAGCTCAGGCCCCCGACAAAGGTTTTGCCTATGGGCTGTATGGTTTCCCCGCCCGCGCCGGGGAAGAACGCGATAGGAACCATTCCCAATATTGTGGTGAGTCCCGTCATCATAATGGGGCGGAGCCGGTTTCTGCCTGCCGCTATACAGGCTTCGCGTACTTTCATGCCCCGCGCGCGCAGGGTATTGGTATAGTCAACCAGCACTATACCGTTGTTCACCACAACCCCGACAAGGGCGACAATACCGACGGCTGAAAAAACCGACATAGCCTCGCCCCCTATCTTGTATATCCATATAACCCCGATAAAGAGCAGCGGTATAGAAAAGAAAATAATAATAGGGTCCACAAAAGATTCAAACTGACTTGCCATAAGGCCGAAGACCAAAAAGACCGCCACGCCGATTATAAAAACAAAACGCCAGTTGTACCGCTCTACCTCGGCGGCTTCCCCCAGATACCTCACCGTTACGCCCTCACGCGGAACCAGGTACTGTTTCACCGTTTCTTCAAGACGCCGCTGCATCTCGGTTGCGGCGATATTCCCCGGCAATTCTCCTGTTACCCGCACAACCCGTTCACGGTTTTCGCGGCGTATGGACGTTGGGGAACGGTTTTCAACAACCTGCACTACATTGGAAAGGGGTATCCTGTCCCCATTCCTGTTGAGGACAAATACCGCTTCTAAGTTCCGCAGCCCTTTCCTGTCCTCATCCCTGAACATCACATCTATATTGATAAGTTTGTCTCCCTGGGTAATGGTTGTCGCCGTTGTCCCGTTCATTGCGGTCCTCACCTCCGATGCTATACCCGAAAGGGAAACTCCCAGGGCGGAAGCTCTGTCCCTGTCTATCTCTATTTGGAGCTGGGGCGCTCCCTCGTCAAGGTTTACAACCGGATTTTCAACTTCGGGAAGATACCGTATGATGATGTTCTTTATCTCATCGGCAACCTGCATGATGGCCTGCGCATCGCGGGAACTTACGGCAATTTCTACCGCCTGGGTGCTGCCCATAGACCTGCCTGCCCTGAAAGATATCTGCGCGCCGGGAATGTTTGAAACAAGCGGCGTCAATTTGCGTATGATGCTTGCAGGCGTATCTATCTGCTTTGCCGGTTCCGGCAGGATGATCTGAACGCTCCCCTGGCTGTTTCCGGTCCGCCGTGCGGTAAGGATGATGTTCTTATACCCCTCAACATTTTCCTTGATGAGCTTTTCCAGTTCCAGGACAACCATCTCGGTCGTTTCTATGGTACTGCCCTGGGGCAGGCTGACATTGATATTCACATTGTCGTCTATGCGCGTGCGGATAAAGAGATTCATGCCTATACCGCCGAATTGCAGCAGGGAAAAAATGAGGATCACGGAGATGAGGCCGAGTACGATAAGACGGTGATCCAGGCAGTAATCAATAACGCTGGAATACAGGTTGTCCAAAGCCTCGAAAAATTTTTCCATACCTTCATCGATCTTCCTTAAAATAAAGAACTTGAGCGGCTTTTGTTTACGGGTGTCGAGGCGCAGTATAGGACCGCAGAGGCTGGGGACGAGCGTTACGGCGACGAGGAGCGAACAGGTAAGAGAGATAACAACGGTGAAGATAAGATCGTTAAAAAGCTGTCCCATCATTTCAAGATCGTTTTTATAGATGATAAGGGGCACGAATACGCACAGGGTGGTTGCCGTAGACGTGATAATAGCGCGGTTCATCTCCTGGCTGCCCAGAATGGCGGCTATCTCCGCCTTGGCGCCTCTGGCGCGGTAGTTGTGAACGTTGTCAAGGATAACAATGGATGCGTCCACCGTCATGCCGAGGCCCAGGATAAGGCCGGTCATGGTAAGCAGGTTGAGGGTAAAACCGAATACGGCCATGAACATCAGGGTAAGGAGTATGGATATGGGGATAGAAAGGCCGATGATGAGGGTGCCCTTGATATTCCGCAGGAAGATAAAGAGGATGAGCATGGAGAGGAGCGCCCCCTGGAGGGCGTTTGAATAGACCTGATTCAATGTTGCGTCGATGAGCGTTGTATTATCCGAGAGCACTTCAAGGCTTATGCCCTGCGGCAAATCGGCGTTTATGGCATCGAGGGCTTCCCGTACCCGCCTTGCAACCTGTACCTGGTTGCTGTCGCTTTCGCTTGTTACCTGTATGTATACGCCGGAAAGACCGTCAACATAGACCCTTGCGGCATTATCGTTGTAGGCAAGGTTTATATCGGCAATGTCCTCAAGGCGGATTACCTGGGATCGGTACGCCCGGTTCAATCCCTGTCCCTGCGGAACGTTTACCGTCTTTACGACCAGGCGCTTTACCTGATCCACCGTGGCAAGTTCCTGCCGCGTCAGTATCTGGTACTCCCGGACGCCGCGGGTAAGCCTTCCCCCCGAGGAGAGGATGCTTTGGCCCCTCAGCGCCGCCGTAACATCGCTCAGGGTAAGGTTGAGCGCCGCCAGGCGGTTAAGGGAAACGGCTACCTTAACGGTTTGGGTAGTGCCTCCAAACACCTCGGCGGAGGCAACGCCTTCTATGCGCTCTATGCCGGCCTGTATTTCATCCTCGGCAAAGATACGGAGTTGATCGGAAGGGTAGTTACCCTTAACGACAAGCCGCATGATAGGCATGGCCGACATATCAAAACGCCGCACGGCCGGGGTTTCCGCTCCATCCGGCAGGGAAGAAGCCATACGGTTTAACAGGGTCTGGATATCGGTCATAGCCTCGTCCATATTGGTACCGTAAGAAAAATTGAGGTTGATGTTGCTGCTCTCAAAACTGGAGTTGCTGGTCATGTCGACAAGGCCCCGAGAGGAGGCAAGCGCCTTTTCCAGAGGGTCGGTAACATTACGCTCAACGTCCGCGGGGCCGGCCCCCGGATAGCGGGTAAAAACCGAGAGTACCGGTCTTGTCGTGGAAGGGTAGAGGTCCACGGCAATATTGGGCACTATGGTAGCGGCAATTCCCATTGCCAGCGCATAGAGAACGATAACTGTTACCGGCCGTTTAACCGAATATTCAGGGATGCTCACTCAACTATCCTTACCGATTCGCCGTCGGTCAGAAAATTCTGTCCCGCGCTTACAACCCTGTCGCCCAGCTTTATACCGCTGAGGACCTCGATGGATTCTTCATTTTCAAGACCTATGGCGATCTCATGCCGTTCCGCAATATTCCGCTCGTTGACGGTAAATACTATCCAGGAACCGTAGGTGTTGATCACCGTACTCCGGGGGATTACCGGGACATTATGGCGGGAATTGGTAACAAGGCTTACCATAGCGAACATCCCCGCCCGTATGCGGCTGTCCTGCCTGGTAAAACGAAGCCGTATCCTCAACGTTCTGCTTGCCGGATCGAGCGCAGGGCTCACCTCTTCCACCACGGCGGCGAAGCGCTCGCCGGGCAGAGCCTCCATATACACCTCCGCCCCCAGGCCGATACGAATTGCGGTTGTAAAACGCTCCGGCACAAAGGTTTCCACAACGAGGTTCGATATATCACCCACCACATAAACCGCCGTTTGAAGCGTCAGCGTATCGCCGGGGTAGACCGGCGCTTCCAGCACCGTCCCCGAAGTGGTGGCGATAACCGGGCTTTGGGAGTAGACCTCACCGGGGCGGGCGGGATCGACCATAGCCACAATCTGCCCCTGCCGTACCCTGTCGCCCACCCGTAACCGCGCTTCGGTAAGTTTTCCCGCTACCGTCGGATATATTGCAACCTGGCTGCGGGCCAGTATATCGCCGTTGATGAGTATGCTGTTTTCTATAGTACCTTCCGTTACCGGAGTTACACGGACTATGGTTGCATTGCGGCCTCCTGCCTGTCCTTGTCCGGCCCTGCCCTGTTCCGGCCCCTGACGCCCCGCTTGAGCGCCCCCGCCCTGAACGCCGGAAGCGGGGCCGCTTCGGGAACTATCCTTTCCCATGAATGTTACGGCGCACAACCCGGCGAAAAGTATGATAAGAACAATGATAACAACCGTTGTTATCCGCGATGCCTTGGTTTTTTTCACTCCATACTCCTGTGCAATTTAAAAACCGTTCCCTGAAAAGAGGAACTCCTTCCAGTCGATGTTAAGGGCGGCCGCAAGATCAAGCATCATGTTTTGATAGGACAGCTCGCTTGCAAGCACCTTCTGCCTGGCTTCCGCGAGGTTCTTCTGGGCATCCTCCAGGGTGAGGTTGTCCACCGTTCCATTACGGAAGCCCTCGTCGGTAAGCCGGTAGGTATTACCGGCGATCTCCTCTTGGAGTCTGGCTATCTCGATACTTTCCCATGAATTGCGGAGTCTGGCGGTAAGGGAACGTATCTCATTCATGGCGGCGTCTTCGGTGTTTTTAAGATCAAGTTTGGCCTTTTCTATTTCTGCCGATGCGGATCGAATTCCCTGATCGGCCTTGGTTCCCGGTATCCAGGAATCAACCGGTATGTTAAGCCCTATCGAGGCGCTGAGGCCGTCGGAATAGGGGCCCTGTATACCGGCGTTTCCCGATCCCCCGCGGTAAGTCGTCGAAAGGCTTAGGGAAGGCGTTCTGGAAGAAAGTTTTGTCTGCGCCGCCGTCAATTCAAGACGTTCAATACTCTGCTGCCGGGACCGTATGTCAGGTCTTTTAGGGAGGTATTGGCGGATGAGGCTTTCCGCGTCCGCATCGATCTTCCGTATCGTCAGGGCCTCTTCCAGGACAACATCGGCGTCCTGCTCCATCCCCAGCAGCATAAAAAACTCCCCCCGGCTGCTGTCGTACACAGCCTGGGCGCTGCTTAAATTGAAACGTGCGGTTGCCAGGGCAAGCCTGCCCTGAAGCACGCTTAGTTCGCGGGTAAGGCCGTTTTTGAACGCAATCTCCGTCCGCTCCAACTGTCTTTCCGCAAGATCCAAAGCCTGTTCCAGATTGGAAAGATTCTTCTTTTCCGCCAGGAGGCTGTAGAACTGCTTGGTAATCTGAATCTCAATCTGTCTGACGGCATTTTCGTAGTCAAGCATCTCTGTTCTATAGGCCAATTCTATACGTTTTACCGCGGCGGGAATACCCGCATTGAGAGAAAACGAAAGGCCAAGCGAAAATGAATAGGATGCCTGCTGTTCCTCCAGGGAAAATCCTGTACCTGAAAACAGCGGGGAACTATAGCCCAACTCCGTTCTGATGCTTATACCGGGGAAAATTTCCGACCAGAGATTTTTGGCCGCAAACTCGGCCGTCTTAAGATCGACGGCGTCTCTCTGCAACGTTAAACTCCTTTCCACGGCTTTGGCAAGCGCCGCATCAAGCGAAAGGGGCTGCGGTTCGGCCCCGAGCGGCGGGCTGTATACCGCAAGCATAAGCACAAAGAATGCCGGTAAATAGATGCGAAACATGGCCTCTCCGTTTAAATGTTATACTATAATAATAAAGGTTTGTTGTTTTTTAATAGTTACAGTTCATGGAACGGGAAATTTGTTATTCGGGTCGTGCGCCGTATCTCCTGATAAGGCCGGTATGATCTTGGGCTGGAAAAACTTAGGCAATGCGAATGCCAATGCTTGACATTACATAAATTACATACTATTATTGACAATAAGGAAATACATAATGAAGCGGCGTGATCTGATAAAAAAACTGGAAGCCGCAGGCTACCGGTTGGTTAGAACCGGGGATCACGCACTATACGAGAAAAAGGGCGGCCGTCCGGTTCAGGTTCCTAATCATAATGAAGTCAATGAATATACCGCAAAGGCTATTTTAAAGGCCGCCGGTATTAATCAGGAGTAAGGTATGGAATATGTTTTTCCGGCTGTCTTTCACGAGAATAAAGACGGGAGTTATACTATCACGTATCCCGATTTGCCGGGATGTATAAGCGAAGGGAAAAATTTAGGCAACGCCGTGTATATGGCTGAATCGGGCTTAAAACAATGGCTTGGTTATTTGGCCGAAAAAAAACAAACTATACCGGCAGCCAGTCATATAGACAAAATAAAGGCGGACAAAGGGGAGTTTGTTAATTTAATACGGGCGGAACTCAAAGACGAACGTGCGGTACGGAGGACGGTCAGCATTCCTAAATGGATGGACGATAGGGCTGTTTCATCCGGGTTGAGTTTATCCCGTGTTTTGCAAGAAGCCCTTACCGAAAGACTGGCCTGATTTTTAATCGGTCCAAATCCCGCATGAGCAGCTTTACGAATTTCGGTTGAAGCGATTGAACAACTGGACATCAGAGGTTTCAAAGTGAACGCGACGGGGAGCGGGAGCGAACAGTATCCGCCTGAGATGATGGTGATGCTGCTGGTGTATTGTTACGCGACCGGACGGGTATCCAGCCGGGTGATAGAGGAAGCGACCTATACGGATATAAGTTCTACATCAAATATCTGTTCCAGTTTTTTTAGGGTTTTGAGGGTCGGGTTAGCCCTTTTAGGGTTTTCGAGTTTCTGGTAAACCTGATATTTTACCCCCATTTTATCAGCGGCGTCGGCTAATGTCATATTCCGGCTTTTCCGCATGGAACGCAGCCACAGCACAAAGGCAAGTTCAGGCTCAGGCTCAATTTTGTGCCAGTCCGGGTGAGCCGGCATATCGGGTATGTCGAACTTGTCTCCATGTTCTAAGTATGATTCAAGAAGCCCGGAGACGGCTTCAACGGCCATTTTTTTGCTTCTTCGAGCGTATTGCCATACGTTAAAATACCGGAATAAAACCCCGGAGATTCAACATACCAGCATTTATCCTGGTCCGAATAGGTTATTTTGCACGGTATCATTGTTT
>JAISNI010000059.1 GCA_031276295.1 Treponema sp. | reverse complement strand
CAAAGGTATCAATCTCAAAGATGATGTACTTTACGTCTTCTGCCGCGGCTTTTCGCGCTTCCCTGCGCACAAACGTTACCAGCGAAGGGACTATGTCTCCCTGTATCGGAATAATCCAGGCCTTCGCCCCGGACGCGGCGGAAACCGGGGAAGGGGCGGAAGCGGGGGGCAGAACGGATTCCGGCACGGCCGGTTTGTCACCAAACGGTACAATTTGCGGCGCGTTGTCCTGGCAAAAAGCGATAACGGCGGTAAAAAGCAAAAACAACGACACGGCTTTTTTGGACATGTAATTAGTATACCTTAAAACGGGGCATAGCTGCAACAGGGCGCATTGTCTAATAATTAATCCAGCCGAAATCAGGCCGCTGTCGCAACTCCGCCTTGCTTTCCTCTGAAATATCAGGCGACTCCATCAGCCGCTTCCACGGCGGGCGTGTCGAAACGAAAGTACCCGACCGTTTTCCTAACCGCGTCGAAATTCTTTTGTTCCGCGTACCAGTTGTCATTTTTGTGATACGGCCTGGTCCGCGTCGGCTCGATATGCCGCGCAAGACACCAGTCAAGCAGCGGCTCGTTGATGAATTCCATGCCGTTATCGTAATGTACCCCCTTCAGCGGGAACGGCAATCCGCCCTTGGTCGTAGCAGATGGCCGCGAGGGCCTTCACGAACGCCGTTCCGTACTTCGGCGGACGCCCGCCCCGCTTCCCCTCCGGCCGGGGTTTCCATTTCCCCGCAGCCCTTCTTACCTGCCTGCTGATACTCCCGGCAGCTGTTTTGTACGATTGCCTTTCTACTGCTCATGTCCAACCTCACCCGCCTTATCTCCTTGATAAGGCTACTATAGTTTTGGACTGGATTTTTAGTTATTATGCATCCGCTCTTTCGGCTAGATTTTATTTTTAGGCATCACGTTTGCGCGGATCAAAAAATTTTAAGAAAATATTCCACCCACTTGACAAAAGTTAAATAAGGTGCTAGTTTCTATATATAGAAGCGTTTCTGTATAGAGAAACGCAGGACAAAACGTCCATTATACTTTTTAAGGAGACAAACATGGCCCACAAAATTCCTACCCGGATCTATCTGAGTGAAGAGGAGATGCCCAAATACTGGTACAACCTCCGGGCAGTGATGAAAGACAAGCCCGATCCCATTCTGCATCCCGGAACCCTCAAGCCGGTTACCGCCGCCGATATGGAGCCGGTTTTCTGCAAAGAAGCGGTACGCCAGGAACTCGACGATACGACAAAGCTTGTTCCCATTCCCGATGGTATTCAGGATTTTTACCGGGCGTACAGGCCCTCTGCCCTGATACGGGCGTACTATCTTGAAAAAGACCTGGGAACCCCGGCGGAAATCTACTATAAATTTGAGGGGACAAATACGTCGGGAAGCCACAAGCTCAACTCCGCAGGGCCGCAGGCGTACTATGCCAAAGAAGAAGGTCTTGAATACCTTACCACGGAAACCGGCGCGGGCCAGTGGGGAACAGCGATGGCGATGGCCTGCGCGTTTTACGGCCTTGACCTTACCGTGTATATGGTAAAGGTCAGTTCCCAGCAGAAGCCGTACCGCAAGGCGGTGATGGAAACCTACGGGGCAAAGGTTATTCCCTCGCCGTCGGATACTACCGATGCGGGGAGGAAGATACTGGAAGGCGACCCGGATACGAGCGGCTCCCTGGGCTGCGCCATTTCGGAGGCTGTGGAAACGGCGGTCAAGACTGATAAATGCCGCTATGTTCTGGGAAGCGTCCTTAACCACGTACTGCTGCATCAATCCGTTATCGGGCTGGAAGCCAAGGCCGCCCTGGACAAGTACGGGATTAGCCCGGACATCATCATCGGATGCGCCGGCGGAGGCTCAAACCTCGGCGGGCTTATCGCCCCGTTTATGGGCGACAAAATCGCGGGCGCCTCAAAGACCCGCTTTATCGCCGTGGAACCCGCGTCCTGCCCCTCTTTTACCCGGGGCCGTTACGCCTACGATTTTGGCGATACCGGAAAAATGACGCCTCTTGTACGCATGCAGACCCTGGGCAACGGCTTTATTCCATCGGCCAATCACGCCGGCGGGCTCCGTTACCACGGGATGAATTCCGTGCTGAGTAAACTGTACCGGGACGGCCTGCTCGAAGCCAGGGCGGAAATCCAGACCGAAGTCTTTGACGCCGCGGTGAAGTTTATGAAAGTTGAAGGCATACTCCCCGCGCCCGAATCAAGCCACGCGATCAAGGTTGCCATCGACGAAGCCCTTGAGTGCAAAAAGACAGGCGAGAAAAAGGTAATCCTTTTCGGCCTTACCGGCACGGGATATTTCGACCTTAGCGCGTATATGTCGTATAACGAGAAAACCCTTACCGACAAGGTCCCCACAGACGAGGACCTGGAAAAAGGTTTCGCCTCGATACCGGATATTCCGCAGAACCGGTAGAGCGGGGGAGAAGGCCGGATATCCGGCTATTCTCCCTTTCCCGCCCGCCACTTTTCTATTCTGTCATACGCGGCGTTGATCCGGGCGGATTTTTCCGTAGCCTTTTTCATGTTCCCGGCGTGTCCGGCATGACGGTCGGGGTGGTGCGTGTTAAGAAGCTTTTTGTAGGCGGCCTTGCATTCGCCCGCGGACGCGCCGAAGGGCAGGCCCAGTTCCGCAAAGTCGGGACGCAGTTCTTCCGGGGGGGCCGCCGCGCCGCCCGTTGCGCCGCCTGAGCCGTCCCGGTTGCCGGGTCTGCCGCCGGTTTCCCAGGCTCTGCGGCCGCTGTCCGAACCGGGACTTTCCCAGGCCCTGCGGCCGTTGTTTGAGCCGGGAC
>JAISNI010000129.1 GCA_031276295.1 Treponema sp. | reverse complement strand
AACAACACGAATAGACACGAACGGTATATTCTGATTTCTCTTCTTACTTCCCATTCTGCTTTTTTGTTTTTTCGCAAATAAAACGAAGATACAGGTAAAATCAGAGTTGCCAAAGTAGTACCGTGATTAAGCTAAAAATACTGATATGAGCAATTACAAAAAAGAAAGAGAAATTAACCACGAAGGCGCATCGAACCGTAGGTTCGTAGGCGCACGAAGAAGAGTTAAAACCAAGAAATCAGGTACTTCGTGTTCCTTTGTGCGCCTTTGTGTTCCTTCGTGGTTTATATTTTTCTTCTCTTATCAGGTCATTTAGTGTAATCAGCCTAGCAGCCTGAGTTCGTGGTCTTTTTGGCCAGATCTTTTAGTCCTCCCTTTCCCTCATTGATCATCGCTCATTTCAAATCCCCGGAGTTGGGTAAAGTAACCACTGCAAGTCCAATACAGCCCCTTGTAGAAAAAACAATGTTGCGGCATATTTAATCATAACAAACAAGGATTAGTAATGCCAAAAAAAGTATTTGACGCCTTTTTTCATGCCGCCGTCAGGGATATCAAGAACCACTACCAGATGGGGGATAAATACCTGTCGATCCGGCAAATGGCGGAAAAGTATCAGGTAAGTATACAGACCGCCCAGCGGGGAGTCAAAAAGCTCGAGGAGTACGGGTATATAACCGTAAAACGAAAGGCCGGAATAACCATAGACTCCCTGCGGCCCCGAAAGAAGCTGGAGGGATACAGAATCGCGGTGATTTCGGCGCGGACCGACAAACGGTTTAACGACGCCCTGTTTAAAGGTATTCAGGAAACCGCCAATGAAAAAGGAGTTTCCGCGCGCTTTGAACCTATACCGGACATTGATACCAACTCCCTGGGTTTCGGCGATTACCTTCTGTCCCTGGATGCTGACGGCATCATCGCCCTGTATTTCAACAACTCGGCCCTTCCTTTTTACCATGTTATGCGGGAAGGCAGGGATATTGTCGCCGATATTATCCTGGACGAACTCCCCTCCCTGCCGGTGGTTCAGACAGATAATTTCCGCCACGCACAGGAAGCCGGCCGGATTTTTGTAGAGCAGGGGTACCGCCGTTTCCTGGCGGTGGGGTACTATCCCCGGAAGAGAAACCGCCGTTTTGAAGGGATGTGGGAGGCCGTCAAGGATAACTGCGATGACGTGCGGTACATCCACCTGGCCGACATCGGTTCCATGACGGCCATAGATACGTTTTTCCATGACTTTAATTCCCGCTGTGCCGTGTATTCCGTTGATTATTCCACCAATTACATCGTGGGCGCGAAATTCATACAGTACAAAATCCCCGTTAAAAACGACAACTTTCTGGTTTACGACTGCGAAGGAGAAACCTTCAATTACCATGGCCTCAACCCGATACGAAGTGTGGCGCCTTCGTTTTATTTTATGGGTTCCGAACTCTGCAAGGTTCTGATTGCCAAACAGGAAACCGGCGCGTATCCTGAACCCCGGCAGCGAAAAATATAAAAGACCGAAGCATCACCAAAATAATAATGAAAAACTGTAATGTTAAAAGGTTTTGTGTATAAATTTTTAATATTTTTCTTGACATATCAATATTTATAAGACAATAATATTCTTATGAAAAAGATGAATTGGGGCTTGTTTGTGCTGGGGATTCCGGGCATGGTTTTTCTCCTTGCATTTTACTATGTTCCCCTTTTCGGTTTGATCATACCTTTTAAACGCATGGATTATGCAAAGGGAATACTGAAAAGTCCCTGGGTAGGTTTTAAAAATTTTGAATTTTTCTTTAAATCCCAGGATGCCTTTAGAATTACCAGAAATACCCTTGTGCTGAATTTCACGTTTATCATTCTTGTACTGGTTATTTCCGTTGCTTTGGCGCTCCTGCTTTTTGAATTGCCCCGCGGACAGGTAAAAATTTATCAGACCTGTCTTTTTGTGCCGTATTTCATTTCCTGGGTTGTGGCAAGCTATGTACTTTACGCCATAATTAATCCGACTCTGGGACTTATCCCCATGATATACAAGAATCTCGATCTTTCGCCGCCGGATTTTTATTTTACTGCCGCTTACTGGAAAATGATCCTGCCTGTCTCGTATCTCTGGAAAAATCTGGGTTACAATATACTGTTGTACTACGCCGCGCTGATGAGTATTGACGCAAACCAGTTCGAGGCCGCGGCCATTGACGGCGCCAACAAACTACAGATTACCTTCCGCATTTCAATTCCCTTTTTGGTGCCCCTCATTACCCTTCTTGTGATACTTAACATAGGGCGGATTTTTTACGCTGATTTTGGCATGTTCTACTTTTTAACCAGGGATTCGGGGCGGCTCTACCCGGTAACAGACGTGATTGATACCTACGTGTACCGGGCCTTGAGGATCACCGGGGATATAGGAATGGCATCCGCCGCGGGCCTTTACCAGTCCGCCGTAGGATTTGTGCTGGTACTTTGCAGCAATCTGATTGTACGCCGCATAAACCGGGAAAGCGCTGTTTTTTAGGAGAGGTTCAGGCGATGGGCAGTAAAAAAAACAGAATGTTAACCAATGGCATAATCAATTTGCTCTTTATCGGCCTTTCACTGGCCTGTGTTGTTCCTCTCCTGTTTATTCTTTCCGCGTCCCTCTCCAGCAAGAACGCGTTAAATAATTACGGATATACCCTTTGGCCGGTTGAATTTTCCACGGAATCCTACGATTACATTTTAAAAAATCCAAGTCAGATAATCAATTCCTACATTGTAACTATAGCCGTTACGATTTTCGGAACTATCGGGAGTCTTTTCTGTACCAGTACCTTTGCCTATGTGATGGCAAGAAAAGATTTTAAGTTACACAGACTCTATTCTTTCCTTTTACTTTTTACCCTGCTTTTTTCGGGAGGTTTTGTTCCCTCTTATATTGTAATTTCGCGGTACTATCACCTGAAAGATACGCTGCTGGTTCTGATCCTTCCGTACATCATCATACCCTGGCACGTTTTTTTAATGAAGGGATTTTTTATGGATCTCCCCATGTCCCTGCTGGAAGCCGCAAAAATGGACGGCGCCAGGGAAGCGACCGTATTTTTTAAAATCGTCGTTCCCCTCTCAAAACCCGCTTTCGCTACAGTAGGACTCTTCTGTGCCTTTACCTACTGGAACGACTGGTGGCTTTCATTACTCTACATTGATAATCCGCTTCTTACCTCGTTACAGTTTTACCTTTACCGGATTATGAACAACATTCAGTACCTTGCTACGGCGTCCCGTGCCGGCAACCTGAGCATTGATCTATCAAAGCTTCCGGGCGAGACTGCCCGTATGGCCCTCTGTGTTCTTGCCGCAGGCCCCATGCTTTTTATTTTCCCCTTCTTTCAAAAGCACTTTGTAAGGGGACTTACCGTGGGAGCGGTAAAAGGTTAGGTGAAATTATCCGCTCTCCGGAGCGGAAATTATATTTTTATGGAGGACAAGAAAATGAAAAAAGCTCTATTACTTCTTCTGGGTTTGCTTATGACAGGCATCCCCCTTTTCGCGGGAGGCAACAGGCAGACGGGAAGCGCAAAAGCGGACGAACCGGTCGAACTCGTCTGGTATACCGGAGGGCTGGAACCCCAGACGGATATGCCCGTGGTACTTGCGGAAATAAACAAGTACCTTAAAGAGAAGATCAACTGTACGCTGAAAATCATTGAGACGGATTTCGGTAATTTCCCCCAAAAGATGCAGATGGTAATCGCCAGCCAGGAACCTTTTGATATCTGCTTTACCTCAAATTGGTGTAACGATTTTGCGAGCAATGTAAACAAGAACGCCTTTCTTGAGTTGGAAACACTCCTGCCCCAATACGCGCCGGATCTTTACCGGCTGATCCCCGAGGCGGGCTGGCGGGCAGCTTCGGTAAACGGCCACATTTACGGCATACCCAATTACCAGATATGGGTACGGGCCACCGCGATAGTTGCCGAAACTGAATGGCTTACCAGGTACAACATGAATATCGATCAGTTGAAAACCTGGGATGGTATCGAAACTATTCTGTCCAGAATAAAGAAAGACAATCCCAATATGTACCCCTTTGATGAATTTGTAATGGTGGATGTAGGTTCCGTACTCGGTGTCGAAGAACTTATCAGCGCCGCCCTGCCCGGAGCTATCAGATTCGGTGACAATTCACTTAAAGCCATCAATCAGTATGAACTACCCCAGGTTATGGAAATTTTCAAGCGGCTGCGCTCGTGGAACCAAAAGGGCTATATAAGGCCCGATATGGCCATTATTCCCAACAACTATCAGGACAAATTGGAGGGCAAGGCTCCCATTCAAATTGGCGGAGTCATGAAGCCCGGTTATGAAAGCGAAGAAGCCATAAAACGCGGCGGCAGGGAGGTCAAAACGGCCGCTTTTGTGGATGGTATGCTTACGACTAATGGTATCACCGCCACTATGCAGGGTATCAGCCGTAGTTCCAAAAATCCCGAAAAAGCGCTGCAATTCCTTAATCTCCTTAACACCGATAAATACCTCTACAACCTCCTGATCTGGGGAATTGAAGGCAAGCACTACAGGAAAGCAGGAACTAATTTTGTGGAGCCCATCCCCAATTCCGGTTTCGGCATCGCCTGTGACTGGATGTACGGTAACCAGTTCCTGGCCTACTTCAAACCCGGCCAGAACGAAACCGACTGGGAAGAGACCATCAAGATAAACAAGGCGGCCAAAATTTCACCGGCTATTGGTTTCGCGTTTAATCCCGCTTCGGTTCAGACTGAAATTGCCACCGTTTCTGCGGTGGTAACCGAGTACATCAGGCCCCTGCTCTGCGGCGCGGTGGATCCCGAAAAGACTCTTCCTGAATTCCTTGGAAAACTCAAGGATGCCGGAAGCGAAAAGCTCGTTGCGGAACTCCAGCGCCAGCTTGACGCGTGGAAAGCTTCAAAGTAAATTACCTTTGTCCATCATAAGTCCCCGGTTTTCCGGGGACTTATACATCCATACCATAGGAGCGATCATGAACCCGTTTTTATCCGCCGATCTCGGCAACCTTTCACGGTTATCAAACGCAAAAAGCCGTTCCATCAGTCCGGAAAATTTCACCGGTGAAAAGGGTAAAGGCGGTATGTGTGAAATCGAAAACGGCACGGCACGGGACAACGCCCGGGACCTGGGAAAAGGCTGGAAAGTAAATCCCTATGTGGTTATCAAGCCCCGCGAAGTATTTGAAATCGCCGACATTGACGGTCCCGGGGCTGTCAGGCATATCTGGATAACTCCGCTGGGAAAATTCCGCAGCACCATACTACGCTTCTACTGGGACGGAGAAGAACTTCCCTCTGTAGAGTGTCCCATAGGCGATTTTTTCTGCTCAGGCTGGGAGTGTTACAACCAGATTTCCTCTCTGGCGGTCTGCGTGAATCCCGGAAGCGCCTTTAACTGTTACTGGACCATGCCCTTCCGCAAAAACTGTCGCATTACCCTGGAGAACCAGGATGAAGCGGAGATAAAGATCTTCTATCAGATTGATTACATTCTTACGGCAATTCCCGATGACTGCGCCTATTTCCACGCCCAGTTTCGCAGAACCAATCCCCTGCCCTATAAAAGTGTCTACACGATCCTTGATGGCGTGAAAGGCAGGGGACAGTACGTGGGTACTTACATGGCCTGGGGAGTGAACAACAACGGCTGGTGGGGCGAAGGGGAGATCAAGTTTTACATGGATGGGGATGTCGAATATCCCACCATCTGCGGAACCGGGACGGAAGATTATTTCTGCGGTTCCTATGATTTTGAGGATCCCTATACTCACGACCGCTATGTTTCTTTTACTACGCCCTATACGGGTTTCCACGAGATAAAACGGGACGAGCTGTACAAATGCCAGAAACGCTTCGGCATGTACCGCTGGCATATCGCCGATCCGATCCGTTTTGAAAACGACCTCAAAGTTACCATTCAGGCTTTGGGCTGGCGTGATGGAAAAAGATTTTTGCCCCTGCAGGATGATATTGCATCAGTCGCCTTCTGGTATCAAATTCTGCCGGCCTCCCCTTTTCCCCCGCTGCCGGACAGGGATTACCTGGAAGTGATTTAGGACCAGCGCGGGTCATTAGGGAACAGCGTGGAAATAGCGTTCCGCTTTTCTTCCGCGTAACTCCGCTATAATAAGCGGCAGCTTGTTATTGATGGCGTCAATTTCTTCTTCCGTATTGTAACACGAAAGTGATAGTCGTAGCGCACTGCGTGAAATTTCGTCATCGTAGCCCATCGCACCCAGAACATGGGGCGCCTCTGTCGAGGAAGCGGAGCAGGCCGAGCCGGAACTTGCGCAGATCCCCTCCCCGTTGAGCATGTTGATGATATACGCGCTCTGTTCAATGCCCTCGAAAACAAACGAGGCATGGCCGGGCAAACGGTTGATCGGATCGCCCGTTAAATACGCGCCGGGAATCTTCAGGGTGTTTTCGATCAACCTGTCCCTCAGCGTTGTTATCCGCTGCGCATTTGTCCGCAAATTTTCAGTGCCTTCTTCTATGGCAGCGGCCATGCCGGCTAT
>JAISNI010000225.1 GCA_031276295.1 Treponema sp. | reverse complement strand
TATCCCCCCCCCGGTGATTATTATAACTGGTTTATAAATATGAATTAACCCGGGGTGTGGGGGGGGCTCCCCAAATATTCTGTTTTGGGGACGCCCGCCCCTCTCCCGCAAATCCGCCGGAAACAACAAGGGGGCGCCTGTGCGCCTACAGAGGGAGAAGTCCAGAGAAAAGGCGGAAACCGCCGTCAAAACCAGCATTGCGGATAACAGCGTCTTTTTATTCATCCTCACTTTTAATTTCTTCCCTTTTACGCTATATTTATTCTATGACCATTGAACAAACCGTAGAAATACCGGCAAATTATCGCCTTCTCCTTGAATTGCCCCGGTCAGTTCCTGTCGGCGCCAGGGCAAAGATTGAAATAAACATCCCCGTTGCAGAAGAAACCGCCCAAAATGGTTCGGAAGGAGTTAAACCGGTAAATTCTTTCAAGGGTATATTGAAAGGCAGAGGTATTACCCTTGAACGTTTTAGGGAGATGCAGCGGGAAGATATTGAGTTTGAGAAATGAATTCTATTCTTGACGCCTGTGCCTTGCTTGCCTTTCTCAACGATGAGGAAGGCGCCGATGTGGTTGAAAGCCTTCTCAATCAGGCAGCTTCCGGTGAAACGGTTGTTTTTATGAGTATTGTCAATCTCCTTGAAGCGTATTACGGCGAACTGCGCGATAAAGGCGCTGAAACCGCACGGATAGTCCTCGACGCGGTTCAGTATCATTCCATAAAAATCATAGAGAATATTTCTCAAACTTTTTTTCACGAAGCCGCCCGTCTTAAAGCGGCGCATAAGATGTCTTTTGCCGATGCGATTGGTCTTGCAATCGCTATTGAGCTTTCCGGACAATTTGTAACTTCCGATCATCATGAGCTGGAGGAAGTTGAGCGGCAAGAATCTATCTCCTTTCTCTGGTTGCCGCCAAAACCAAAAAAATGAGCCTCCGCGGAGCAGGGCTCTAAACTTGACCTATAAATCTAAAGAAATTTAGCCACGAACTACACGAACAGTATAGCGCTATCTTGATTTCTCCTTTGCGCTGAAGCGCAACAAACTGCTAGCAGCCTGCTACGCTTCGGTAAATATTTATATATTTATGCAAAATATTTGGTTATCAGAGCTTTTTTATTGTGTTTCATTTCAAATTCTTCTTCGCAGTTTCCCGCTAATAAAATTATTTATACAATGGTTTCCAAAACATTTACAAAGATTTTAGGGCGCATTGCATATAACGTTATGTATACGGCATCTGTCGTATATCATCTGTTCTATCGCGGCGGTTCCCCAGCCAACGGCCGCTTTCATGGAACGCCTTCCGCGTTGTACGCTGTTCATGCGCGTACCGCATATCCGTCTTAATCTGTTTTAATAGACCATCCGTATACACCTCCTTTTATGGATGCCAGGCAAATTCGACGCCTTTGCGATATAGATATGACTTGGGGTCTTTTTGACCGTTGAAAACAGTGGATATGCGCCCTACGCGGTTGTTCGGGGGCCCTAATGAGTTAATCGGGCGCCCTAACGAGTTGTCCGGGGGCCCTAACGAGTTGTCCGGGTGCCCTAATGAGTTGTCCGGAAGCCCTAATGGGTTAATCGGGCGCCCTAACGAGTTATCCGGAAGCCCTAATGAGTTATCCGGGTACCCTAACAAGTTGATCGGGAGCCCTAACGAGTTGTCCGGGAACCCTGTTGAACTGATAGGATTCCCCTTTGAGGGTTCTTCATTCTGATATGGGAAAATTTGGCTTGTTTGTGGAAAAAAATTGAAAAAATATCGGAGAATGCGGGTGATGTTTAGTAGATTTTTTTCGCGCTTATGTGTATAATGTGAGCCGTGAGCCGTGAGCCGGGTACGGGGAGGCGGTTAGACTTTGGACGGACGCTGGCTTGAGCATAGGATATAGTATAATAGTTACGAAAATTTTGTCAATAGTTCCCCGAAAAAACAGCAGGGCCGAAAGCGCCTGCGGCATTGCATCAAAGATGCGCGGTTCCCCGGCTCCGTCCGCCCTACCACAAGACCAGGCTCCCCCGGTCCGAAACAAAGCCCAGGGCCTGTAGCGCTTCACGGTATCCGCTCATTGCCGCGGAGACGCCGTTCACCTTTTCGATAAGGGCTTTTCTCGGCGGCTTTGCGCCCCCCATCCCCGGCGTCTTGACGAAGGCCAGGGCCGTTGTAATGCAGGGATCGTCCGGCGGGATAAAAACGTTAAGTTCGCGGCCTCCCCGCACGGAAACCGCCAGAAGTTCCGTTCCGCGCAGGCATATACGGTTTGACGCAAGGCGCGAAGGCAGCCGGGGATCAAGGCCCGCAACGGCGAGGCCCGCAAGGCTTGCGGGATCGGCGGCGTTCATCCGGTAGATGCCCTCCGCGGTTTCCGCCGCTTCAAGTTCCCTGAGTATACGGGGAGGGGCAAACTGAAGCGAATTGATCCCGTCAAAAAAACGGCCCGCGATAAGTTCGCCCGCAAGTTCCAGGCGGCGTATCTGGGGGAGGAGCTTTTTCCAGGAAAGGCAGGGGTCCTCACGTTCAAGCAGCGGGCGGCAGAGCAGGCCCCAGCGTTCAATCAGAATCTTTATCCGGTCCAGATTGAGTTCTTCCTCATCCAGGGCGTCTTCCGGCCTCCCGTCCGGGGGGTAAACCGGGGGAAAGGCCGCTGAACTGCCGTCCGTAAGCGCGCCGTTAAGCACGGCCTCGTAATCGGGAACCAGCGAGAACCAGTTCCCCTCAAGCGGCGCGTTCCCCCGGCGGGAACCAAGCGCCCGCGGTACACGCCTGCGGGCCGGGTTCCGCCGTGGCGGAAATCCGCTCGGTAAAGGCGGGGCGGCATCAGTGCGCGCCGTCTCGCGGCGGAAGCCCGCCGCAATTCCGCGGCGCACGGGCTCCCAGGTATCGGCCGACAGCTTTCCACTCCAGGCTTCTTCCCAGATAAAGTTTATACATTCTTCCGGAGTAAGGCGGCCTGCCTCTTTAATCGCAAAAAAATTCCGGGGGCTGTCGAAAAAATCCGCGGGAAAGGGGCTTTCCGTTTTACCGTCCGGCCCCTCATCATCTCTCATAAAAAGTTCCACGTCTTCCGGCTTGCAGAAACCCGCCCGTTCCCTCCCCCGTCCGTACCAGATGAGATTCCCTTCGGCAAGTTCCCTGTCCAGCATTTCCCGGTAGTACAGGGGGGTCCGCGCGGGGAAGAATTCGGCCTCCCAGAGCTTAACCGGGGCGCTTATCCCGCAGAGCTTATCCCAGGGCTTCCGCTCCTGTTCCGCCGGAATGCCGGCGGGCGTATTCCCGGTAAAGCAGATTCCCTGCCGTTGCGCAAGGAAGGGGGCAAGCACGGCGGCGGGCCGCTCTTTGATCGTAACACGCCGCTTCTTCCTCGAAAGCCGCAGGAGCATCTCAAAGTTCCGCCGGTCGCATACAAGATCGCCTGAAACGCCGGAAGCGGTATCGCCGCCGGGGCCGAAAGCGGCGTTACAAGCGCCGGAAGTATCCGCTTCCAGTAATACGCCGCTGACGATGCCGCCGCCTTCCGTAAACAGCGCGTCTTCCGTCTCTTTAAGGGACAGGCCCAGTATCCCGGCTACCCGCGGGAGGGAAACGGGCCCCTCGTACCGGAGCCAGCGGAGGGCCAGCGCCGCCGGGTTGCGCCGCCAGGCGTCCGCCCATTCGCGGTGGACAAGCGAATCGGTTGCCGAATCATGACGCCGGATGAAAAGGAGCCTTCCGCCGAGGCTCGGATCCGCGTCAAGGCTGTTCCGCAGCGGTTCGGACAGGCAGGAACGGAGCGTCTCCCATTCATCAAGGGGTATGGCGATACGCTCCTTAACCCATTCGGCAAGGCCGGTTTCATCATCCGGCGCCCAGGACGGAAGCTCGCGCCGCAGACGGGCGCAAAAATCGGCCGCCGCCGCCGCGGGTATACGGGGACGCCTGCGCGCATCGTTGAGGGCTTCCTCGATAATCCTGTCCGAAAGGGAAAGCCCGTCCCCCGCGGAATGACGCCCGCCTTGCCCGTATGGCGCGGTAAGCGGCGGGCGCAGATCCTTGCGCTCGTCATCCTCGTACATGAGGGTACTTATCTCCTGATGTACCATCCCCCGCGCAAAGGGGCTGGGGGTCGGGCTTGTAAAGAAGATCATCCGCAGCGTCCCGTCGGAAAGGCATTGAAAGAGACGGCCGGTCCCCGCAAGGTCGGCTTCGTCATGCAGGCAGGTGCGCCAGGCTTCGGCGTTTACGGGAAAATCGGGGAACGGGGACACCTCGTCAAAGAGCCGTTTTGAACGCTGCCGTGTAAGCCAAAGAGGGGTGCGCTTACCGAAGCCGCTTTTGGGGAGCAGCAGCGACCGTTCGGCGGCTTCCCGAAATGCCGCGCCGAACAGCCCCGATGCGAGAAGCCGTTCGCGCAGCCGGATCATCCAGAGCTCCGATCCGTCCGCATCCCGTAAACCAAGCCGTTCCAGGGCCCCGCCTATCAGGGCTTGGGGTTCTCCCTGAAAGAAACGGGGGATAAGGAGCAGTACCGCGTTGTCATCGCTGAATACTTCAATGCGCAGGCGGAGGCTCTTTTCAAGCTCCGCCGTCAGGGACAGGGACAGGGGATAGTTGATCGCGCTGCCCCTGAACGTATGGAGGATAACCTCGGCGCAGTCCCCGCGCTCCGGGGGGGCGGTCGTCTCGATAAGGATAGCGCCGTGTCCCGGCAGGGGAAGGCCGCCCTGGGCCCGGCGTTGGCCGTCTAAAAAAGCGGCAAGCTCCCCGCGGGCGGTTTCCGACAGGCCGGGTATACCGTCAAAGAGCGGATGAACGGGCCGGCTTGGCGGAGTATGCGGCGTTGGGGGCAGGGTAAGCCCTCCGCCTTCCCCGTGCGGCGGAGGGTTTTCGGGCCGGGCGCCTGTACCGCCTGCCCCGTAACCGCCGCCGCACTGTTCTTCGTTAAAGCGGTCGAGTAAGCCCAGAATACGGTCCGCCAGGACGGGGCTGCGGAAAACCGCGCCGCCTTTCCAGAAGGGTGTATAGTAAGAGGGCCGGTCCAGAGGGCTTACCACCACGGCCTCGGAACCTATGCCCTGTATCCGCCAGGACCGGGCGCCGAAATCAAACTCATCGCCGACACGGCGTTCCCAGACAAATTCCTCATCCAGTTCGCCTATCCGTGTGCCGTCTTCCAGGCGCAGGGAATACAGCCCCCGGTTGGGAATGACGCCGCCTGAACCGTAGAGCAGGTACAGGACGTTCTTGCCGGCGGTAAGGATGCCGGTTTCGCGGTCAAGGTAGAGCCTCGGTTTAAGCTCCCTGATACGTTCCGTGTTTTCAACCGTATCGATTCCCGTATTTCCCGCGCCGCCGTTCCCGCCGTAATGACCGGTAAGCATGAGTATGACCTGATCAAAGGAAGAGCGGTTCAGGTCTCTATACGGATAGAAACCCCGTATGGTATTGAAAAGTTCATCCTCATTGCGTTCCCTTTCGGCGCAGAGTGAAAGGACTATCTGGGAGAGAACGTCGAGGGGATTGGCTATGGGGAAGGTTTCTTCAATATCACGTTCCGCAACGGCCCCCGCAAGGGCCGCGGCAAGCAGCAGGTCCATGCCGTGAAAGGGGATCAGCGTCCCCCGGCTTACCTGGCCCACGCCGTGCCCCGAGCGCCCGATACGCTGGAGGGCCGCGGCCGCCGATTGGGGGCTTCCCGCGAGAATGACCTCCGCGACGCTGCCTATGTCTATGCCGAGTTCCAGCGAGGAGGTAGCCGTAACGCAGGGCAGCAGCCCGGCCGCCAGCCTTTTTTCCACCGCGCGGCGTTCCTCAAGGGACAGGGAACCGTGATGGGTATGGGCCAGCTTTACCCCGGCCTTTTCGTTTATGAGGAAACTTAGACGCTCCGCGCGCCTGCGGGAATCGACAAAAACCAGAATGGTCCCCCGGTTACGGTAAAGCCGTATACGTTCCAGGATGAATTCCACCAGGGCGTCATAGCGGGGGCTGAACATATCCTCAAGCCCGCCCGTGTCCGGGTCCGCCTTCCGTTCGGGGAATTCAACCTTAAATTCAATGCGTTTTGCTATAGGGGGAGAAACGATATGCACGGGCCGTTTGACATAGGAAAGCCCCGCGGGTTTAAGCCCGCCCAGAAATTCCGCGGCTGCTTCCGGCGGGCGCACCGTAGCGGACAAGCCTATGCGCTGGAATTCCCCCGCGGTAAGGGAAAGCCGGTCAACCTGGCAGCAGAGGAAACTGCCCCGCTTGTCGGCCAGCACCGCGTGTATCTCATCCAGAATAAGCAGCCTGATCCCCGCAAGCAGGGGGCGCGCCCGGGGATTGTGCAGCAGTATGGCAAGGCTCTCCGGCGTTACCGCGAGGATAGAAGGGGGCTTGTTGAGGAAACGCCGCCTGTCGGCCTGGGGCGTATCCCCGGAACGGGTCTCCACCCGGATATGCGGAAAAACTTCCCCCGCGCTTTCAAAACAGGAGCGGATGCCGGCAAGAGGTTCCAGCAGGTTGCGCTTAATATCCTCGTTGAGGGCCTTGAGCGGGGAAACATAGAGGACCGAAAGTTTTTCCGCGCGGTAATCCCCCGAGCAGAACCTTGACAGGGCGACCAGAAAACTGGTTAGGGTTTTACCGCTGCCGGTCGGCGCCAGGGCCAGTACGTGCTCCCCTCCTGCAATGAGGGGCCAGGCCTGTTCCTGCACCGCGGTCGGCTTGCCGTAGGTTTTATCAAACCACGCCTGAATTAACGGATGGAAAAGGGAAGACATAGGGAAAGTATAAACAAGGGGTTTCCTGACTTCAAGGCGGAACGCGCCCGGCGGTTTGCCGCGGACATAAAAAAGGCCCCCGGAATAAGGAGGAAACCGGGGGCCCAAACCCGGGCGTCAGCCCGGATTTACAGGGGCGGTTAATCGAGGGTTAAGCCCCTATGGTAAAGGTTACTACCATGTTTATTTTTTATTGTACCGTATCCTACGGGAATGTCAAGGGGATTTTCGGCAGGATGACGCAAATTTGGCGCCTGGCACCCTTTGCGTTACCGTGTGCTATTGAGGCGGGATGTAAATATTATGTAACAACCGATGATAAATTGTTAAATAAAATCATTGATAATATTATTATATTGGATCCAATAACATTGATTAAACGAC
>JAISNI010000224.1 GCA_031276295.1 Treponema sp. | reverse complement strand
AAAAAGACCCGCCTTATCGAAGTGCTCCGCCGCCTGCAAGCCCATAAACTGGTGGAGGTGAATTCCCAGGACCTCTCCGACATGGAGGGAATAATCATCCTCTACCCCAGCCTCGCGATGAGCGTTGACCGGGATAGTATCGATGAGCTGCTGGCCTCCCTGGCCCATAAGGGAAAAGCCGGGGAAGGGGACCCCCCGGAGGAGGCGCCGGGCACTGCGTTACGAAAAATCGAGAAAGGAGAAAATAGGAGAAACCTTTCGAGATGACCTAATGACCAGCGGGAGCAAGAGTGCCAGGCACGGATTCGAGGCGGCACTACGGATAGGTGGGCGACAGAAGGCCCGGTCTTGTGGGAGCAAGTTTCAGGCATCACGGCCGGCGGCTGTTTAGTTGATGTCTTTATACTGCCCCGGCGTAATGCCGGTTATCTTGCGGAATATTCTGATAAAGGTGCTGCTGCCCCGGAAACCGGACAGTTCGGCGGTTTTGTTAATGCTGCGGCCCTGTTCCAGCAGCTTTTTGCTTTCCTCAATCCGCCGGGTGTTGATGTATTCCAGCAGATTCAAACCCGTATCCTGCTGGAAAATGCCCGAAAGATAAGCGGGGGTCAGATCAAAATGTAAGGCGGTGATGGAGATGTTCAGATCGGGGTTCCTGAAATTTTCGTCGATATAGGCTTTTACCTTTTCCCCCAGTTGGCGGGAATGTTTTTCTTCCAGGAACGAACGGTTTGCCCGGCAAATTTCCTTCAGGGCCTTTTCTATGTAATCGATCAGGTGTTCGGGAACAAGAACGCCGGCGGGAAGTTCCACGGGGAATTTTGTCCCCGGCGGCAGCCCCCCTTTCATCAGGGTTCCCATAAGATCGGAGGCCAGCATTTTGGCGGTCCGGGCGGAAAATCCGGTACGGGAGGCGTTGTCCGTAAAAACCCGCCGAAGAAGATTTCCGGCTTTTTCATGGTCGCCCAGGCGGATAAAATTGATGATTTTTTGTTCAATTTCCAATGGATACCGGTAGGAGCCGCCGGAATACCGAATGTCCTTGTAACGCAGGATAACTTCACCTTGGGCGCTGTCCAGATATTGAAAGGCTTCACGGGCTTCAAGGTTGGCGTAGTAAATGCCCTCGATTCCCCTATGGGGATCGCTCAAGGCGGCGGAAACCGGGAAGCCGAAACGTTCCCTGGTTTTTCGCTGGGCCGCCTCAATGTCGTCTTCCAGCCGGCCGATTACGGTTTCGCTGTCTTCCGGGCTTCCCTGCCAGTTGACAATGGCGGCAATGTTCCGCCCCGCGTCGGTCATTTCTACCGATATACGCCGGTCCACCGCCTCCTGGAAAATTTTCATAAAGAAAAAACGCGCTTCCCCCTGCCGGGATTCGCCAGAGTTGAAAAAAATCACCAGAAAATTACCGCCGCTTAGTTGTATGCCGTAAAGTTTCATGTCCTCCCCGTCTTTTACCGGATCGAAGGGCTTTTCCAGCAGGGTGTAGAGGTAGTATTTGCGCAGTATCCGCAGGTTGTCCTCAAGGCTTAACTCAAGGCCGTGGTATTCGCCGTAGTTCCGGCGGGTCATGCGGACGGAAAAGAAAACGCCGAAGACCGAACAGAACAAAAAACCTCCCAGGGTAAAAAACTGAATCTGCCGGGCCTTCCGGTTTTGCAGATCAACCGGTATCAGATACTGAAATTCCCAATCCGCAAGGCCCGAGCGGTTTTTTAGGCTGCGGTAACGCGCGCCGTCTATCTCTTTTCCGGCGGTAGAGGCAATTATCTGTCCGTTACCGCCGATGATGGAGAGGACGCTTCCGTTGGCGGCAAAATTTTTCAGGAACCGGTCCGCAAGGGAGGAATCCCGAATAACCAGAACAGCGGTAACCGGGCCGGCCCCGGTATCACTAAAAGGGATGGTTTGCAAAAAGAATATCTGATCCTTTGTTTTGAAAAACATCGCCTTGTCTTTCCCCCGCACAAGGTGGGTAAATTCTTCCAGGCTTAAATCCGATTCGGATAAAAAAATTTCAAAGTACATACTCAGCGACATGTGTCCGTATCTGCCGGCAACGGTACCGTTCCGGTTTAGAATCACCAGCGTATCATCCAGCATGGTATTGATCGCCTGGTAATTTCTGAGTTCAACCACCAATTTATATATGTTGAAATAATCGTTGGGCTCCAGCGCGGCCTGAATAAAACGCAGCTTCCGTACATTATCGCTAACCATAATATGATCTATTACCTGCCTCAAAAGCATAAGCTGGCTGTCTACTTCAACTTTGACCTGTTCCAGGGTCGCGGCGTATATCTCCTCGGAAGCGCGAAAGATAATCCCTTGGGACAAAAAATAGATGCCGACGCTTAAAATCAGAGGAACGATGAGGATGATTAGGTAAGAGGCAAGCCAGCGGCGCGATACCGGATTTTTTTTCAGCCCGTCGATGTTCATAGATGATAATTATATCATCATTTTGCAGGTTTGTCCCCTGTAAAACTGAATCATACTATCAAAAGGCCGATTCCAAAACCTTCCGGTTTTTAGAATCGGCCTGTAAAATTGCGGGACGCAAGCCCGCGATTTTTAACGTTTGATGCCCATTATCTTACCGGGCGTTGTAGCGGGCCAGGGCGGCGTTTTGGATTTCGACGGCCCGGGCAATGCCCATCCGCTTGATGGTATTGACGTAGGCATTCCACGAGGCATCGGTAATAGCTTCGGTACCCAGGATGAATTTTACCATCATTTCATCGGCATAGGTGTTTACCTCGCTCATGATGCGGGCGAATTCCCTGCTTTCTTCGGGGGTGGGCGTGATGGGGGGTAATTTGTGTTTATAGGGGGCGTCAATTTTCCAGATGTCCGGCCCGGCCTTCTGTTCCGGTAAAGCCATGTACTGTTCAAAATACCCCAGATCCTGGATGAAAGGGCCACCGTAAGCCGAACGGGCATGGCTGGCGATAGACTGGGCTACCGACCACCCGTTTGGATTCTTCATGATAAAATCGGTATAGATAGGGCGTCCGTTCACCATGGTGTAAGAAACCCCTTCAATACCGAAGTTGTTGAATATGTACCCTTCCTCGCCGTAATTATAGTCCAGAAGGCGGGCCGCGATGTCGGGGTTTTCGCAGGAAGTCGTTATTCCGGCGGAGAAACCGCCCGTGTACAGGTTATCCACGTTGATCAATTTGGGCTTGTCGCCTTTCTTTTTTACTGGATACGGAACCGCGGTCAATTCAAATTTCGGATTGGTGGCCCGCGCCGAATTGGTCCAGGTTCCAAGACTTCCGCCCAGGCTGCCCCGGGTGGCCCCCGATATGTTTCCCGTTACCTTTGCGCTGATCTGTTGGCTGGTTAGGGTTGCTATATCCGGATCGAGGAGGCCCTCCTTGTACCACCGGGCCATCATGGTAAGATAATCCCTGAAAGCGTCTTCCATACTGCCCCAATGAACCTTACCGTCGTCTCCCACAAAAAAGGCCCGGTCAATACCGTAACCCAGCAGAAAATCGTTGTTGGTTATCATCATGACCATCGGGGCGGGAGAACGCTTTTTCTCTTTAAAAACAGTAAGCATTTCGTGCCATTCGTCAAAAGTCTGGGGTACTTCCATGTTTAATTCTTCAAGCCAGTCTTTACGAACATAGGGGCCGTGCCATATACAGAGTTTCTCATTCCCCCGGATAAAAGGATACCCGTAGTAATTTCCGTTATCGGTTTTTACCATCCGCGCCCAATCCGGATGAGAGTCAAGCACCTGTTTTAAATTGGGTGAATACTTATCAATAATGTCATTAAGTTTGAGAATAACACTGTCATTGATGGCTTTTTCCGGACCGCCGGGGTAAAGGTTGAGCCAGTCCCGATCCATGATATCGGGCATATCTCCGCTGGCCACCAGCAGATTGAACTGTTCGTTGGCCCCGCCGGCAGGGGGATGGAGGAACTCCACCTTGACACCTGTCTTTTCTATCCAGGCTTTCCCGTAGGGTGTCTCCCCCAGGTTGGTGTAGTTAGCCGCCACGCTGCCCGACAATTCCCCCCAATAGGTCAGGGTAACATCCGTCTTAATGGGATAGGAATCCAGGGATGTGGTTGTTGCTACATCTCCCTCACTCCTTTCGGATGCCCCTCCCTTTGCCCGGCTGCAGCCGGTAAAAAAGGGCATAAGGGTCAGGACGAGGGAAGCCATGAGTAACACGGTCTTCTTCATCATTCGATTCTCCTCTTTAAAAAAGTTATGATCGGGGTATCCCACGATTAGAGATCGTTATAAACCCCAAATTAAAACCGCGCTATAATTACTTTTTAAAATGTATGATAAGTTTTTAGACTCCCGAATCATTGAGGATCGGCAAAAAATGAAATTCGTAGCAAAATTTTAGAATTCCCCGAAGAGGGGGCAAAAAACAAGCCGTAAGGTCCGGTTTACCCCATTTGCGCTGAAGCGCGACAGGCTGTTAGAAAAACTTTCAACGGTTTCAATTTTTAAAGGTTATGCTACGGCCCTGTTCAAAGATTTTTTATCCGCCGGAAGATACAAATTTTTTGTCCCATTTTGCATAACGTTCCGGCATAGCAATAACGGCGTCTTCAATCTTCTGGACGAAACCGGCGCGGTACGCTATACTGTCCTCATGCAGATTCGAGACCGTTATGCCCCTTCGCCGACCGGGCTTCAACATATAGGCGGCGTCAGGACAGCCCTCTTTAACTACCTCTTTGCCCGTTCCAAAGGCGGCAGCTTTATTTTGCGCCTTGAGGATACGGACAGGACGCGCTTTGACCAGAGTTTTGTGCGGAACCTCTACGATACCTTTTCCTGGCTGGGCTTCCGCTGGGACGAGGGCCCGGATATAGGGGGCAGGGCCGGCCCCTACGTCCAATCCGAGCGGTTTGCCCTGTACCGGGAGTACGCTCAGAAGCTCATCGAGGCGGGCGCCGCCTACTACTGTTTCTGCTCCGCCGAACGTATCGAAAGGGTACGCCGGGAACGGGAAGAGGCCGGTTCCAAGGGGCTTTCCCGCGAAACGGGCTACGACCGTTTCTGCCGGAGCGTCCCGGCGGCGGAAGCGTCGGCGAGAGTTGCCGCGGGCGAAGCGCATACCGTGCGCCTTAAAATCCCCCTGGGGGAAAGTACCCGTTTCCATGACGAGCTTTTAGGGGACATAGAGTGGAAAAACGAAGATATTAATAGCGATCCGGTGCTGCTCAAATCGGACGGCTTCCCCACCTACCACCTTGCCAATGTGGTGGACGATCATCTTATGGAGATAAGCCACGTACTGCGGGCTCAGGAATGGCTCCCCTCAACACCCCTGCACGTGATCATGTACCATAGCTTCGGCTGGGAACCGCCGGCCTACTGCCACCTCCCTATGGTGATGGGGCTGGACGGTAAAAAGCTAAGCAAGCGCCACGGGGCTACCGGCATAGACGAATTCCGGCGACAGGGCTTTCTGCCCGAGGCCCTTATCAACTATATAGCCCTGCTCGGCGCGTCATACGAGGAAGGCAAGGACATCTACAGCCTCGATGAGCTTGCCGCACGTTTCAGCCTGGAAAAGCTCAACAAGGCGCCGGCTGTTTTTGATTACAGGAAGCTGGAATGGTACAACGCGTGCTATCTCAGGCGGAAAAGCGATGAGGATCTTGCCGCTCTCCTGCTGCCCTATGCGGTTGATGCAGGTCTCTTTGCCGCGCCGGGTACGGCGCCGGACCAGGGCCAAACGGCCGTTTTTACCGCGGCCATGCCCCTTATCCGCGAGCGCATCACCTTTCCCGGCGAGGCTCCCGGCAAGCTGCGCTACCTTTTCTCCGAACCCCCGCTGCCCGCCAAAGAAGAATTCTTCCCCAAAAAGGCGGACCTGGGCCGTACCCTGGAACTTCTGCGCTCAGGCAGGGCCCGCACCAAATCCCTGGCCCTCGCCGCGGATGACGAAAGCGCGGAGGCTTCCGTCAAAGCCTTTGCAGAACAGAACGCGCTCAAGCTGGGCGACCTCCTGATGCCTCTCCGCGTCGCCGTTACCGGCAGCCGTGTCAGCCCGCCCCTTTTCGGATCGCTCAGGCTCCTGGGGCCGGAAAAGTCCCTTGCCCGCGTTGACCGCGCCCTGGCCTATCTTGCGGGCGGGGAATCCGCCGGCCCTCGATAGCAGCCCGGCCAACGAGCAGGGGAAATGCCCCGGTTCCGTTCATAAATCATCGGG
The DNA here is from genome assembly GCA_031276295.1 of Treponema sp. GTDB lineage: Bacteria > Spirochaetota > Spirochaetia > Treponematales > Breznakiellaceae > JAISNI01. The sequence continues at coordinate 5,707 of JAISNI010000224.1, read as the reverse complement.
CTGCCGGAGCCGCGTTCTAATACGCGGTAGTCCCGCCGTCCACCGGCAGGGATACGCCGTTCAGAAAGGACGCTTCGTCCGAGGCAAGGTACAGGGCCGCGTTTGCCACGTCCAGGGCGGTTGCGAGCCTTCCCAGCGGAACTTCCCCCAGACGCTCCGCTTTCCGCGCCGGGTCTTTGAAGAGGGTCTGCATGAGGGGGGTATCAACCGTACTGGGGTGTAGGCTGTTGCAGCGTATATTGTCTTTGGCATAGCGCACCGCGATGGTTTTGGTCAGCAGGGTAACGGCGCCCTTGGTAACGGTATAGGCTTCGGTTGTGTACTTATGCCCGATAAGGCCGCAAACCGACGACATGTTGATGATGGAACCGCCGCCGCCTTTACGCAGCAGGGGGACGGCGTGTTTGGTTCCCAGAAACGGCCCCTTTACGTTTACCGCAAGCATGGTATCGAAGTTTTCTTCCGTCATAACCTCTATCGCTTCACGTATATTGATCCCCGCGTTATTCACCAGCACGTCAAGACGGCCGCATTCCTTTTCCACCGCGGCAAGGGCGGCCTTCCAGCTTTCCTCGCGGGTAACATCAAGCGGAACGAAAAAAGCCCTGCCGGATTTTTCCTTAATATCGGCGGCGGTTTTATTCCCCGCCTCGGCGTTCAGATCCCCGACAAAAACAACGGCGCCTTCCCCCGCAAAACGCAAGGCTATTGCGGCGCCCAGCCCCTGCGCCGCGCCGGTGATCAGCGCGACCTTATCTTTCAAACGCATAGCATCTCCTTCATTTCCGTACTTCGATTTTTGCAAGTTTCTCGTAATGCCTGACTATAGCGCCGTGATCATGTGCGGCACAGCCGTCGGTCTTGAGCCCCTGGAGTATCTCCATAACTTCGGCGGTAAGCGGAACGGGAACGCCCAGATTGTGCGCGGTATCCAGCGCGTTCTGCAGATCCTTGATGTGCAGTTCAATGCGGAAACCCGGCTTAAAGTTGCCGTCAAGGATCATGGGCGCCTTGGCGTTCATAACCGTAGAACCCGCAAGGCCGCCCTTAATCGCGTCAAACACCTTTGCGGGCTCAACCCCTGCCTTGGCCGCAAGAACAAAGGCTTCGGATACCGCCGCGATATTGAGGGCGACAATTATCTGATTGGCAAGTTTGGTAACGTTACCCGCGCCTATACCGCCGACAAGCGTTACCGACGACCCCATCTTTTCCAGGATGGGCTTTACCTTATCAAACACCTCCTGGGATCCGCCGGCCATAATAGCCAGAGTCCCGTCGATAGCCTTGGGCTCGCCGCCCGAAACAGGCGCGTCCATGAATTCAACGCCCTTTGCCTTGAGCGCCGCGCCGACTTCCTGCGAAGCCGCGGGCGCTATGGAACTCATGTCCACCACAATAGAGCCGGCCCTGATACCCTCGACAACACCGTCCTGCCCCAGTACCGCCTCCTTGACATGCGGCGAGTTCGGCAGCATGGTGATAATAATATCGCTCTTTGACGCCGCCTCTTTGTTGGAAGACGCGCCTTCCGCCCCCAGCGCGACAAGATCATCGAACTTCGCAAACTTGTCGTACACGCAGAGCTTGTATCCGGCCTTGATCAGATTCTTTGCCATAGGCCGTCCCATAATTCCCAAACCGATAAATCCAACAATCATACTAACACTCCTCTATCATATTCACATTCACATTCACATTCACATTCACATTGATCAGCGTTTTTCCAAAGCCTTTTTCACCGCCTTATATACGTCTTCCGTACTTAGGCCGAACTTTACCAGTAATTCCTCGTAGCTATGCGCCGACATACCGAAAACATCGTCAATGGCGGCTATGCCGAAAGGTACGTTCACCTCTCCGATGAGAAGCGATGCAAGGGCCTGCCCCAGCCCTCCCGTGCGCACCGATTCTTCGGCGCACACCACGGCCTTCTTCCCCCTGGCGTACTTGAGCACTTCTTCCTTTAAAAGGGGTTTAAGCGTGCTTACATTCAGCACCTGCACGGAAACGCCTTCCGATTTAAGACGTTCCGCCGCTTCCACGGCCTTGCTTACCATAACGCCCGTGGCAAAGACGGCCGCATCGCCGCCCTCAACTATCGGGTATATCTTGCCGATCTCGTATTCACCTTCCGGCGGCGTATACACGGGAAGATCGTTGCGGTTTATCCTGATGTAGACCGGCCCCCGGTACTTAATGACGGCCTTCACTATCTTTTTAACCTCAACCGCGTCCAGCGGGTTGAGCACGGTCATGTTCGGCATGGCCCGAATGATGTTCGCGTCCTCCACCGACTGGTGCGTCTTGCCGTCGCCGAAGTCCGAAAGGCCGCAGCTTGATCCTACCAGTTTAACGTTAGCCTGGGGTATGGCAACGGCGCAGCGTATCTGGTCATACGCGCGTCCCGCCGCGAACACCGCGAAGGTGCCGGTAAAGGGTATCTTGCCCGCCAAAGCAAAACCCGCCGCGGTGGAAGTCATGTTCTGTTCGGCAATGCCCATTTCAAAGAAGCGTTCAGGGTACTTTTCCTTGAACAGTGCCGACATGGTTGATTTTGAAAGATCCGCTTCCAGCACCACAATGTCCTTGTTCGTCAAACCCTCTTCAACCAGGGCCTCCCCGTAGGCTTTTCTCAGATTCGCCTTTTCCATTTATAAACCCGCCTTTGCTGTTTCCAGCTCCTGAATAGCCTTGTTGTAGGCCGCCTCGTCCAGGATACCGTTATGGTATGCGGCATTCCCTTCGGCAAACGAGAAGCCCTTCCCCTTAACCGTATCCAGAATGATCAGCGCCGGTCTTCCCTTTACCGTTTCCGCCTTTTCAAGCGCCTCAAGTATCTTTGCGGGATCGTGGCCGTCCACCGTGATCACTTCCCAGCCGAAGGCGCTCCATTTTTTATCAAGATCGGGAATATTGAACACCTCTTTGGTCGGGCCGGTTGCCTGTATCTTGTTCCAGTCGAGAAACGCGGTAAGGTTGTCAATGTTAAAATTTGCCGCGGCTTCCGCCGCTTCCCAAAGCTGGCCTTCGCTCTGCTCGCCGTCCCCCATGATCACGTACACCCGCGCCGGATTCTTGTCCAGCCGCAGGGCCAGCGCCATGCCGTTACCGATGGAAAGGCCCTGCCCCAGGGAACCGGTTACGGCCTCAATACCCGGAATGGTCAGATCGGGATGGCCCTGCAAAAGCCCGTCCAGCTTTTTAACGCGCTTCAATTCCGAACGGGGAAAGAATTCTTTTTCGCAGAGCGCCGCGTATTGAATAAGCGCGGCATGACCCTTGGAAAGAATAAGCCTGTCCCTGGACGGATCGCGCGGGTTGTTTTTATCGATCTTCATTTTATAAAAATAAAGAACCGCCATTGTTTCCGCCAGCGAGATGGAACCGCCTAAATGCCCCGCCACACCTATGCCTATCATTTCAAGAACATCGGCGCGCAGTTTAAGGGCAATACCTTTAAGCTCTTTGATTGTATTTTCGCTTACCATTACATAAGCCTCCGTCATTTACTTGCAAGTTACTTGTAGGACATGTTATTATTATATATAGTATGAATAATGTCAAGCAAACAACGACCCCAGAGGAACAGTCTCTCCGTCCTTCCGAGGTGGGAATAACAAAGGTTAAGGCCGCGTCCCTGCGGGTACAGGTTTATACGCAGCTTAAAGAGAAACTTACGCGGGGCGTCTGGAAAATAGGGGAAAGGCTGCCGTCGGAAAGCGAACTCTGCGCCCAGTTCGGCGTCAGCAGGGTAACGGTACGCGCCGCCATTCAGCAGCTTGAGATACTGGGCCTTGTCGAAACAAAACACGGGGGCGGCACGTTTGTAAGGGATTTTTCTTCGATAGAGAAACTCGACACCTTTCACCCGCTTATGCAGGTAGAAAAAAACCGGGACCTCATTACCGTTCTGGAGTACCGGAAGATCATCGAAAAAGGCGCCATGGGGCTTGCCCATGAAAAAGCGTCGGCAGAGGACCTGAACTTTCTGGAAGAAACCTACACGGCTATGGTCAATGCCGAAAAGGACACGGCCGCCTATACCCGCGCGGACCTGGCCTTTCACTACCGGCTTGCGGAGATAACCCGAAACCCCATCATCATCAAGGTTTACGACATTCTCAACGACATGCTCAGTACGGCTATGGCCGACATCGTTCATCTTCTGGGCAGGGATCTGGGCCTGACCTACCACCGGAAACTTATCGATTCTCTTAAAAAGGGAGACAAGAACAAGAGCGAAGCCCTGATGGAGGAGCATATTGAAATGACCATACAGGCCATTAAGAAACGCAGGGGTGAGGAATGACCTTGCCGTCCGACACGGTATACCCTTATCTTGCAGGCCCCACGGCTCCCCTATTTCAGAAAATTATACGGATTAACCGTTACGCCGTTTTTGTAAACCGTAAAATGGAGGTGGGGGCCGGTTGAACGGCCCGTACTGCCGACATCGCCTATGCGCTGGCCCGCCGCAACCAAAGCGCCTGCTTTAACGCGGGTAACGCTCATGTGGGCATAGAGGGTCCTGTACCCCGAATGATGGCTTATCACCACGTAATTACCAAAGGAAGCGTCATAACTTACCGTGCTTACCCTGCCTGATTGGGCGGCCTTGACCGGGGTTCCCGCGACGGCGGCTATATCAATCCCCGAATGGAACTGCCGCATACTGTCTTTAGGATTAAAGGGATTGGAACGATACCCGTAAAGCGAGGTGATATGCCCCTTGAGAGGCCAACTAAAGAGGTCGCCGTTGATTTCCTGAAGGTCTACCTCGCTCAGCCGCGCGCCGGGAATAAAGAGGCTGGTATCCGGTTTGAGCGTATCGGAAAAGAACTCATTTACCGTCATTATGGCGCTTTGGTCAACCTCAAACCTGTCGGCAAGGGCGGAAAGGGTATCCCCTTTTTTAACCGTATACAGAATGCCGTCCTGATTCGGCACCTTGAGCATCTGCCCTATCTGCAAACCGCGGGTGTTCTTTATATTATTAAAGGAAATAAGCGTATCCTGATTCAGGCCGAATTTTATAGCCAGGCTGCCGATTATATCGCCCTGTTCAATCTTATAAGCCGCGGAAATAAGAACGTGCGGTTTTGAGTATTCAACAGGTTCGGGGACGCCCTGTTCCGGCGTTACAAGGGCCGCCTTTTGAGCTTCCGTAAAAGCGGCGGCGGGCTCGCTAAAACCCGGTATGAGGGCGGCATTCCGTACCGCCTGGGACGGATTAAGCGGGGGGACGCTGATCTCCGCATAGGACATACCCCCCATGCCTTTTTCTTCCTCCGGGATAGCTTCTTCGGGGTGGGCTTGTTTTTGGGATACCCTCCCCCTGTCCAAGACCTGAGTTATCGGGAAATACACCCCCGGGAACATGAAGTATGCAAGAGAGCCTATCAGGAAAAGCCTGACGATAACTTTTTCACCTTTAGCACTAATTTTAAACATGAGAATAATTTATATATCGGTATCCTTTTTAATGATATGAAGTATGAATAAACTATTTATAGGATTTAGTCAATAGGTCTGCGCCGCCCCTGCGCCCTGAACCTGGTGCCTGGCACCCTTGCGTTACCACCATATGCGTTACCGTGTGCTATTGAGGCGGGATGTAAATATTATGTAACAACCGATGATAAATTGTTAAATAAAATCATTGATAATATTATTATATTGGATCCAATAACATTGATTAAACGAC
>JAISNI010000106.1 GCA_031276295.1 Treponema sp. | reverse complement strand
GTCTTGGCTCCCTGGGCCTGGGCGGCATAGGCCGCGGCGGCTCCCGCATAGCCTGCGCCTACCACCACCACATCATAGGTTTCATCCCAGCGGCTGGGGGCAGCCTCGGGACCCCGGGGCGTACCCAGGGGATCAACCAGGGCTTTCCTGTCCAACAGGGAAGGGATGCTCACCGGCGCCCAGTATTCTTCCGGGTCCCCGCCGGCTTCGGTGATGGCCTTTTCCACCGCCCCAATGATGGCCCGGGAGGTCATGGACGCCCCTGAAACAAGGTCCACGCCGGTGCTCTGCTGGCTGACGATAAGATCGGGGAGAATGTCAATGGCAGCCTGGGCGATTCCCGGGGTGTCATTGTGGGAAAGTACGGTGACTTTTTCGATTCGGTCGGTTGAAAGTACAACTTCAACCTTAAAACCAAGGGCATTCCCCCGGACGGTCTCGGTATAAGTACCGGCCTTGAAGGGGGTTTGGGTCCGCGAGGCTACCGGAGCGGCGGGTCTTGCGGATGGCACACTGCTCCCCTGGGTGTTACAGGCCGCAGCTGCCAGAGCCGCGGCGAAAACCAGGGAAAGCAATTTCGTGTTTCTTTTCATATTTTTCTCCTTACTGAATAGATAAGGTATTATAGCGCCCTCCCTCCCCTTCTGTCAACAATACTTTACCGGCCTCCGGCTAATAAGAATACTTGATGGCATAGGTGCCGGCCCAATCATACCCGTACCCCTCCACGGTTATGCTGATATTGCCGGAATTGGCTACCGTAACCGGTATTGGATCGGTATATCCTGAGTCTGCTCCGCTAAACAGCACGGCGCCGTCAATGGAGGCCGATACCCTGATGTCGCAGTTATACTTACCGCTTCCGTCATAATTATCGTCCCAACTGATGTAATAGGTTGTCCCGGCAATGGCATAGAAGGTGTAATAGTGCGCTGTTCCTTCCGTCAAGGTGTTACTTATCCATTGTTCATAGGGCAGCGGTATTTCCGGGGAGGCTTGCTGTGTTGTTGCCTGAACGGGCTCTGATTCGGCGATCTTTGCATGCCGGCTTGAATAGGCTTCCACCTTATAATAATAGGTAGCGCCGGGATTCAGGCCGTCGTCCATAAAGAATAGATCCGTTAGATCAGAATGCAGCGTTGAATACGAACCGGACCTGCTTTGCGAACGGAGGACCGTGTAATAATCCGCCCCGTCGATGTAATTCCAGGTGAGAGAAACGCTCTCCGAAGACAATGCCATTGCGTTTACCATAAAGGCGCCAAGAGGCGGCGATGTATAACTCAGATGATAATATTCCGACAAGGGACTCTGTACTCCGTTTTTGCAGGCCCGTATTTTAATGTACGTGTCGTAGTACATATCCATGCCGATATACACGGAAAAAGAAGTCCCGTACACCTGCTGCTGGTCAAGGAAGGGCTCATAATTGCTGTAGGGATTATCCGATACAAAACCTTCATACCATTCCGCCCCGCTTACGGCGTTCCAGGAAATAGTAAGATACCCGGCGTTGATAGAAGCGTTCAGTCCCGTGGGGGCGTTCAGCCGGGTGCTGCTGTCGTTCTGCCCGGTATTCCCGTTGTTGTCATTATCTTCATTGCCGCTGTTCGGATGGAACAGTTCCTTGCAGCCCGGGAGCAAAAGGGCGCAGAGGATGAAGGGAAACAAGACCGCAAAGCCGTATTTTTTTTTCATGAAAATCTCCTTGTTTTCTTCAGAAACTATGGGTGTATGATAGGCTCAATGCCGGTTTGCCCCGCCTGTCCGGTACAATGCCGGCATTTATGCCGCTCATAAGCTGTATGGCCGGGGAATTTCTTTTCACGAGTTTGTTATTGTATAGATACGGCTGGATAAACCCGAATATCGCGGTTACCCCCGCCACCCCAAGTCCGACGGTCCCGAGGACCCCGTCTTCCATAAGGTATATTTCCGTCAGGATCATGGCGGAAGATGCCGCATATCCCCCCAGAAGCAATATGCCGCCCCCAAAGTCACCCATGGTAAAGGAACCTAATCCCAGGGCCAGATTCAAAAAACCGGCGCCTATTTTCCGGCCGGTAGAAAAATAGGATTTATTTCCGGCCTGTACCGGATTTGCCGCTGCGGGTTGCTCGTCAGGAGCCGGCAGGGGAGCGGGCCTGTATTTAAAATTCACCTCCACCGTCTGATCCCGTTCAACCCTTACGGCCTGTTTCTCCGTGAATCCGTCCGCATAAACCATTGAGAGCTCAATGTTACCGGCGCTTATTTTGGGAATCGGCAAGGTCGCGTTCCCCGGCAATTCCCCAATATCCTGGTTTGTATTGTTGATCAGGACGGACAGATGGCCCGGGAGCGTTGTGTTTATCCTCAGCGCCCCGGAAGCGATTGAAATACTGCCAACCTCCAGTTCGTGCATAAACGGCGCGGATATTGTCACTTCCTGCCTGGGCGTTAATCCCACCGAAAAGACAAAATCGCCCTTATCCAGACTGGCATGCCGGATTTTTCCGTACTGGGGGTGCTGTGTATTGTTGCTGTAATTGACAACCGTGGTCTGCAAAAAATCCCCCAGTTCGCTGCCGGAAACATAACCGTCATTATTCAGATCCGCTTCCCTATTCCGCAGTGCCGCTTCAAGCTGCATCCGGAATATGCTTTTGTCAGGGACGGTCTCGTTTGCTGCGCCGGATGCGATAAATTGACGAACCGGCTGGGATATTTTGTAATCAATAATCCCCGGGGCCGCCCGGGAAACCGCAAAAATAGATCCAGAAAAGCAACTGTCAAATAAAAACAACACATGGCGGCTTTCAATGTCTGTTGCCCAGGTATCGAATTGCTTCATGGATATTGCAGTCCGCTGAAAACCCTGTTTGTCCCGTGAATCCAAGGGCGCATCAATGGGGACGATATAGCCCAACTCGCGGTCGTCGCCCAGTTTGAGGGTCTGGCCGTGGCCGGCGTAGTAAATTATCAGCCGGACATCCTTTTCGAAGCCATAGGTATTGAGAAAATCCTCTATGCCCGCTTTTAATTCCCTGCTCGTTTTGTTTTCAAGCAGGGAGACGGAAAAGCCCTGCTCTTCCAGAAGCCGTTTGACCGCCTGAATATCTTCTTTTACTCCGGCAAGGGGCGGCCAGCCCTTGTTGTAGGCGCTTTCCCCAATCACAAGGGCATGGGACCCGCTGAAACTCGTCAAAACCGTACCGTCGGAGGATGTTACCGTAAGCCCTCTGCTCTGGGCGAAAAAAACCGCTGCGACGGCGAAGGTAAACACAATAACCATAAAAAACTTCTTCATGATGGATCTCCTTTCCGTGAATCTTTGTTCTATAAAACTACTGCCGGGCGGGTTAACGTGCGCCGAAGTAGCTTTTCACCTCTTTTTCAATCAAATTATTGGGAATGATAAAGGGTTTTTCCTGAATCGTAACGGATACCCTGTCTTGGACACGGTAATTCCCCGCAATGCCGCTTGCCTTGAAATTCCCCGCGCTGGTATCACCGGCAAACAGGCCTCCCTTCTTTTCAATTGCGGTTTTTACCGAAGTTACGGCGCCAAATAGATCTGCGGGCCTGTCAAAAGAAAAATTAAAACCGCCGCCCGCTCCCCTTGCAGGGGGAATTTGGGTTATCGCGGATTGGTAAGACGGGCGGCGTATCACCAGAATAAACTCATCGGCGCTTACCCGGTAGGAGCCTCTCATATCATCCAGACTGTACGTGCCTTCCCGTTCATTACCGTCGAATTTTCCGTTACGGAGGCTAATCTCATTTCGCAGTGATTGTACCGCTCCCGTCACATCGAAAGGACGCCTGAATGAAAAAGTGTCCTCAACTATATTGGCCGGTAATATGGTATAACTGAAACGCACCGTCCTTGTCTTTTCTATTGAATCCGCCGGATCCGCCGCCGCCTTGTTTTGTACGGTAAGCCCCCTCCGTCCTGCGGCGCGGTTTATCGACTCGCGGGTTGCCGGTACCGGATATAACATATCTTTTTCAAAATTCTCAAAGGGTGTACTGGAGAATACGGCAAGAATGGTTTCTTCGCCGTAAGGCGCACCGAGTTCAAAGGTGGTATTGTCGGGGATTACGCGCTCAGTGTTTGCTTTGAGCATATTATTTCTGTCGGTTTGATTTGGGTAGATCAACTGCATTTGATTGTTTACATCAATATGATATACCTTGAACCAGCAATCCTGCGATGCATACAGGCTGATGGTCATTGCATCACCATCAAAGTAGGTTCTGCTTTCTTTGTTGGGCCAGGCTTGCACCGTCAGCTCTGATTGG
>JAISNI010000104.1 GCA_031276295.1 Treponema sp. | reverse complement strand
TGCCGGTGATAGTGAAGACCTGGGAGCGGAAGCGGGGAAGCCCCGCCCCGCCCGGTTCGGTCATAGTGTACAGCGGCGGGAGTTTTGCTGTTTTCGCCTTTCTTGAGTTCCTACAACTGTATGCCACGCTTCCCATCGACATCAGGCTACAACTTGACGGGATTCTCTCCCTGGTTTGATGCCCTATGCTGTATCTCATATTCCGAATTGAAGTGAAATTCTTCAGGGCTTGCAATACCGGCGGTATCCATACTATAACTAAGCTATATGAGACAACAATTGTTGGATAATTTTTTTTGTTCCTGTCGCCGCTCAATGCCCGGTATGCTTGTTTTTTGTATGTATATGAGCCGCCCTTTTCGGGCGGCTTTTTTTTGGAGGAATAATGCTAAAAGGACGATCCTTGATCGAACCGCTTAACCTGAGCCTTGAAGAGATGGACGAGCTTTTCTCTTTGGCGGAAAAAATCGAAGCCGAGCCCGCCTGTTTACAGAAGAGCTGCCGGGGAAAGGTGCTTGCAACCCTGTTCTTTGAACCCAGTACCCGTACCCGCCTGAGTTTCGAGGCGGCAATGCTCCGTTTGGGCGGGAACTGCCTGGGCTTTGCCGAACCCGGTTCCAGTTCCGTGTCCAAAGGGGAAAGTCTTGCCGATACTGTGCGTACAGTCTCCTGTTATGCCGATATTATTGTTATGCGCAATCCCAAGGAAGGCGCGGCCCTGCTTGCATCCCGTTATGCGCAGGCGCCGCTTATCAATGCGGGCGACGGCGGCCATCATCACCCTACCCAGACTTTAACCGATCTCCTTACCATAAGGAGGCTGAAGGGGGCTATAGGTAACATCAAGGTAGGCTTTTGCGGGGACCTGAGATTCGGACGTACCGTTCATTCGCTGGTAGGGGCGCTTTCGCGTTATGCCGGTATCGAAATGGTCTTTATCTCCCCTCCCGAGCTTAGGATTCCCGAATATCTGCGCGGGATGCTGCAAAAAGAGCATATCCCCTGCGAAGAAACCGGCAGCCTGGAAAATGTTATAGGCAGCCTGGACGTACTCTACATGACGCGGGTACAGCAGGAACGTTTCTTTAACGAGGAAGATTATATCCGTTTAAAGGACAGCTATATTCTCAACGGGAACAAGATGGAACTGGCCCGCAAGGACATGATCGTCCTGCACCCGCTTCCCCGTGTAAACGAGATAGCCCTGGAAGTGGATGACGACCCCAGGGCCGTGTACTTTAAGCAGGCAAAATACGGTATGTATGTCCGTATGGCCCTGCTTGCATCAATTTTAGGAGTGAATCGTGCTGAATATTGCTAAAATAAAAAACGGTATTGTCATCGATCATATACGGGCAGGGCAGGGCATACATATCTTTAACTGGCTTGGCTTGGACAAAGCCCCCTATACCGTGGCGTTCGTCGTCAATGCTACGTCCCAGCGTATGTACCGTAAGGATATAATCAAAATTGACAATACTATAGCCATCAACTTTGACATACTGGGCCTTATCGATCCGCACATTACCGTAAATATCATCGAAGGCGAAACGATCACCGAAAAGATACACCTTCAACTGCCGGAACGGGTAGAGAACATCATCCTCTGCAAGAACCCGCGCTGTATTACATCCACGGAAAAATACATGCCTCATATTTTCCACCTGGAAGATCCGGCGCTCAGAACCTACCGCTGCGAGTACTGCGACGAAGTCCGTTTCGCAGGGGAATTTAATTAGTATAAAATACCAAGTGAAGGCGAAACAGATGTATTTTAAAATAAAAAAAGTCCGAGTACGGCGGAACGAGGGGGCGGCGGCAGCCCGCAGTAACGCAAAAGGTGCCTGGCACGCCCTCGGTCAATAAAGCTCCCGGGGGCTTCGCTATACACAAAAGCCCCTTGCAATCGACTTCCCAGTAAATACCGCTCCCCCAAATCCCGCCTGTTCTCCGGTATTTCTACCCATTCCGCGGCATCATCATCTGTGTAACAGAGTCAGAGCCTCCCCAATGTATAGACGGTGGTAATCCTTTCCGTTATAGTTCTTTTCTATAAAAACAGGATCAAGAAAACGGCCGGGATCGAAGTCGTGGGTATAGAGCTTACGGCAGACGATAATGTCGGATGCTTCCTTAAAGCCTATGGCTCCCGCCGCTTTGCCGTCGGCAAGGGACCCGTCAAATACGACAGGATTGAGCCCCGTCTTTCCGGCCTTGTCAATATCACGGCCCGATTCGGCGCCGCAGATGTTCAAGGCTTCACAGTACTTCTTATCAAAAAAGGAAAGCGTGAAGAGACTATTCTCATTGGCAAAGGCAAACGTATGCCGTGACGGACGTATAAACATAAAGGCCGCGTCCCGACCCCAGAGGACGCCAAGAGCGCCCCACGATGCGGTCATCGTATTCCAGTTGGACTTATCCTCGGCAACATTCCCCGCGGTGATAAGCATCCAACCTTCGCCTATACGCCTTGACGGGGAACCGGAAAAATCGCGGACGGAAGAGGCTTTCCACCCCCCATCCGCTACGGCAACATCTTTCTGTTTCATATATACCTCACTTTTCAGTTACAGTTTTAATAGTCAGCGGGACGACGGCGCCCTTGACCACGGTTAAAGCCCCAACAACCTTGTATACGCGTCAAGCGCGGGATCGCCTGAATCACCGGCGAGTATCTTTTTGGTGAGTATCTTGCCAAGCTGAACGCCTTCCTGGTCGAAGCTGTTGAGATTCCAGACAAAACCCTGAAACATAACCTTGTTCTCAAAATGGGCAAGCAGAGAACCGAGGACCGCGGGAGTGAGACGCTCCCCATAGATAAGGCTTGAAGGCCGGCCTCCGGGGAATTCCTTGTTGCGGCTAACATTCTCATCGCCTGAAACACGCCGGCCCTTGGCAAAGGCTACAATCTGGGATGCAAGGTTGGCCTTCAGCTTGGTCTGGCTTGTCGAACCTTCGGTTTCCACATCGTCCCTGCCCTGGCTTTCGCTAAAACCGATAAACTGAAGCGGTACAATGTCCGTCCCCTGGTGCAGATGCTGATAGAATGAATGTTGGCCATTGGTTCCCGGCTCGCCGAACACGACAGGCCCGGTAGCGTATCCTACAGGACGGCCGTCCCGATTCACCCTCTTGCCGTTCGATTCCATGTCAAGCTGCTGGAGGTGGGCGGGGAAGCGGGAAAGCGCCTGACTGTAGGGCAGCACCGCGGTATAGGGCAGCTTGAGAAAGTTCCGCTCCCACACACCGATAAGCGCGTCAAGCAGGCTCGCGTTCCCGCGTATGTCTTTTTCCAGAGCAAACCTATCCGCCTCATGGGCGCCGGCAAGTATCTCCTTGAACACGGCGGGCCCAAAGGCAAGCGAAAGGATAACGCCGCCTACCGCAGAGGTGGCGGAATAGCGTCCGCCCACAAAATCGTCAATATAGAAAGAATCGAGATAGGCGGGGTTGTGGGCAAGGGGGCTGGTCTCGCTTGTAACCGCAACCATGTGCTTGCTGGGATCAAGACCCGCTTTCTTTAATTTATCCTTGATAAAAAGCTCATTTGCAAGGGTTTCCTGGGTAGTGCCGCTCTTGGAAACGAGGATAAAAACCGTTTCGTCAAGGTTAAGATCCGCAACAACACGGGAAGCATCATCGGGGTCTACGTTGGAGATAAAGGCCGCTTTCAGGTGATTCCTCCCCTCCCTGAGCGCCCAGTTTTCAAGGGCAATAGAGAGGGCGCGCGGGCCGAGGTCGGAGCCGCCTATGCCTATCTGCACGACCGACTTAAAGGCGTTCCCCGTTGAACTGCGTATCTTTCCGCCGTGGATACCGGCGGCAAAGGCGGAAAACCGCTCAAGTTCCTGCCGGTAAAAATCGCCTATATTCCTGCCTTCGCTCAGTACCGGAGCGCCCAACTGCCCCCGCAGCAGATGGTGGAGGACTTTCCGGTTTTCCCCGGTATTCATGATCTCCCCGTCGAGGAGCAGTTTATACTTGGCAACAAGTTCCTGCTCATCGGCAAGGGCCTGAAGCGCGTCAAGTACCGGCTCCGTTACCGCCTTGGCCGCCCAGTTATAGGTCAATCCTGACGCCATAGCGATACGGCACTTCTCTACCCGTTCGGCGTTCAACTTTTCAATAAAATTGAATTCCCTGCCCTCCGGCGCAAGATCCGTCAATCTTCCGTATGCCGCCGTCTTATCAAAATCCAGATACTGCATAGATACTCCTTGTAAATTAAAAAACTGATACTATAAATATACCAGGAGTTTGTTACGCTTCGGTGAAAAAATCCACAAGCGCAACAGGCTGCTAGTCTTCCAGTTCAGGAATGTTCTCCTTCATGCGTTTCATAAAATCCTCGCCGGTTACGCCTTCCCTCAGGCATACAAAGACGATATTGTCCCTGCCGGCAATAGTCCCCAGCACATCATCCAGTCCCAGATTGTCTACAGCCAGGGCGACCGAATCGGAATGGCCGGAGTGGGTCTTTATCACCACCATAGGGCCGTTCCATTCAATAGAGATACAGCCCCGCAGAAAATCGTGTATATATGAACGGTCTATCTCCTCTTGGTCGTCATCCTCAAGAAGGGCATACACGTACCTGTTATGTCCGTCTGAAACCTTACCTACCTTGAGGAGTTTCAGATCGCGGGAAAGGGTAGCCTGCGTTACCTGAAAGCCTTCCTTTTCCAATAATCCAAGAAGAGCCTCCTGGGACTCAATTTGGGATGTTTTTATCAATCTTTGTACCGCCTTCAGGCGGGTCAGCCGTTCTTTCACATCGTACTCCGTCATTACAATTCTGATACATAAGGTGATTATTGCACGTATACCCAGCCGGTTGCTTTTAACACCTGTAAGATATAAGAACCCAGCCCGAGCTTTTAGAGATTCCTATTTAATTCTATAACTAATCTATGCTACAAATCTATGCTAAGGATACAACGATATGCAAAATCTTTCAAGTGAAATGATACCTTTCAGGGCAGAGTTAAAAAACACCGTTTCCTCACTTCACTATTTTTTATTTATGATATACTATTATGTATTATGCCGGTGCATATAAATATAGAAAGACACACCGATAATTCCACTAAAAAGAAAAAAAAGCTCAAGGAGCCGGATTATTACCGCGTCGTACTTCTCAACGATAACTATACAACTATGGACTTTGTGGTGGAGATACTTATGTCTATTTTCCATAAAAATGAGGAAGAAGCCGAGCGGATTATGCTGGATGTACACCGTAAAGGCCGGGGGGTGGTAGGGGTGTATACCCTGGATATTGCCCAAACCAAGGTTAATCAGGTACATACCCTTGCACGGAAGCGGGAATTCCCCCTCAAATGTATAGTTGAAAAGCAATGAGGGGCGGATATTTATCCCTTGCTAAATTGGTGTATAATAGTAATGTTTGTAGAGTTGAATTGAGTATTAAGTGCGGTTAAGATTTAAAGGGTAATAAAATGAAAATATCAAACCATTTGCAGGCCATCATAAGCGCTGCTTATACAGAGGCGAAGATACGGAACCATGAGTACCTGACTCCGGAACATCTTCTCTACGCTGCCTTGGCTTTCGACGAAGTGCAGAGCATTCTCTCTGCCTGCGGAGCGAACCTCAATCTGCTCAAACAAAACATGGAAGATTTCTTTGAGAAGAATATACCGATTATGGATAACGTGGAACCTATCCGTACCGTTCATTTTCAGAGCGTGATAGAACGGGCGGTTATGCAAAGCCATTCTTCTCAGCGTGAAATACTGGATGTGCCGGATATACTTGTATCACTCTACGATTCGGTGCCGAATCACTGCGCCTATTACCTGCGTAAACTGGGGGTAAAGCGTTACGATCTCCTCAGTGTTCTTTCACATGGAATTGAAGGCGGCGGCGATCATTCGTATCACTACAAGAAGGATCAGGGCGGATACGGCGAGGATCCCGGTAAGGACGGGATAGATGATGACATGCAGGAGGGCAGCCCCCGCAGCAGATCCAAGAAGAGCGCCCTGGAAAAATACGCTACCGAACTTACCGCTCTGGCCAGGGAGAATAGGCTTGAACCGGTTATAGGCAGGGAAGTTGAACTGGACCGTACCGTACAGGTACTCTGCCGCAGGCTCAAGAACAATCCCATCCATGTAGGCGATTCCGGCGTCGGCAAAACCGCAATTACCGAGGGCCTGGCCCAGCGTATCATTGCCGGGGATGTTCCGTCTACACTGAAAAATTTTTCTATCTATTCGCTGGATATGGGCGCTCTGGTAGCGGGCACCAAGTACCGCGGCGATTTTGAGGAAAGGGTCAAACGGGTTGTCGAGGAGATGCTCAAAAAAGAAAAGGCCATTCTCTTTATTGATGAAATTCATACCCTGGTCGGCGCCGGTTCCGTTTCGGGTAGCGCCCTGGATGCGTCAAACCTCCTCAAGCCGGCCCTTACATCCGGCAGGATACGCTGTATAGGGTCTACCACCCACGAGGAATACAGTAAATTTTTTGACAAGGACCGGGCTTTGTCGCGCCGTTTCCAGAAGATCGATATCAACGAGCCGAGCGAAGAGGATGCTATTGCGATACTCCAGGGGCTTAAATACAAGTACGAGGAGTACCACAAGGTACACTTCAGCGAGGAAGCGGTCAAGGCCGCGGTGCGGCTTTCCGCCCAGTATATCACCGAAAGGCGGCTGCCCGATAAGGCTATTGATGTGATTGACGAGGCCGGCGCTTATGCGAGGATACAGGCTTTTAAGGAGAAACGTGAGAATAACCGGACGGATAAGATTGAGGGGATGGAAAACGCGGATAAGAACGAATTGAACGATTTTAACTTTAAATGGCATCCCGCAGCCGGAGGCAGGGAAATTCCGCTTAAAGTTGAAGAGTCGTACAGCTACGGCAGAACCGCCGCCGCGGAGCCGCCTGTCTACTCCGAATCCAGCGGCAAAGAAGATACGGTGGAATTCATCACTATAGATTTGCCCCTCATAGAAACGGTAGTTTCCCGCATAGCCCGTATCCCGGAACGGTCGGTAGGTGAAAGCGAGAAGGATAAGCTGCGATGTCTTGAGGAAAGGCTTAAAAAGAGGATATTCGGCCAGGATACCGCGGTAGAAGCAGTGGTCAAGGCCGTCAAGCGATCGAGGGCGGGTTTCCGCGGCGCAAACAAGCCGGTAGCCAATTTTCTCTTTGTAGGCCCGACGGGGGTTGGCAAGACAGAACTGGCCCGAAGCCTTGCGGATATCCTGGGGGTTTCCATGCACCGCTTCGATATGAGCGAATATCAGGAAAAACATACGGTTTCCCGCCTTATCGGATCGCCGCCGGGCTATGTCGGCTACGAAGAGGGCGGCCTCCTGACCGATGTTATCCGCAAACAGCCCCATGCCGTGGTTCTTCTGGACGAAATCGAAAAGGCCCACCCCGATGTCTACAATATCCTCCTTCAGATCATGGACTACGCCACCTTAACCGATAACACCGGACGCAAGGCCGATTTCCGCAATGTAGTCCTTATAATGACCAGCAATGCAGGCGCACGGGATATAGGCAAGGCCCTTATAGGCTTTGGAGACCGCAATATAGACGAGTCGGCTGTTGACGGGGCCGTAGAAAAGACCTTTACGCCGGAATTCCGCAACCGCCTGGATTCGGTGATCCGTTTCGGCCATCTTTCCAAAGAGATCATGACTTCCATTGTCAATAAAGAACTGGATGCCTTTAAAGCCCAGCTTGAGGAAAAAAAGGTAGGCATTGAGGTAAGCGAAGCGTGCATAAGCGCCCTAGCCGAAGAAGGGTACAGCAG
Source organism: Treponema sp. (assembly GCA_031276295.1). Lineage (GTDB taxonomy): Bacteria > Spirochaetota > Spirochaetia > Treponematales > Breznakiellaceae > JAISNI01. The sequence continues at coordinate 3,542 of JAISNI010000104.1, read as the reverse complement.
GGAATTCGGCGCGCGGAACATAGGCAGGATCATCGAAGAGAAGATCAAGTCCTTCTTTGTTGACGAAGTGCTTTTCGGTTCTCTATGCGAAGGAGGGGAAACTCTGGCGGATTTTCAGGACGGCAAGTACCTGATAAGCGTTAAAAGCAAGGCATGAAAAGACGATACGTTTTAGGTCCCGATCCTGATTTTCCCTACCTGAACGAAAACGAGCGTTTTTCATTTCCCTTCCCTGAAGAAAGTACGACTAATATTGTTGCCGTTGGGGGGAATCTTTCGCCGGGGATGCTCCTCTCCGCCTACGAACAAGGGATATTCCCTTGGTATAACCCCGAGGATCCTATACTCTGGCAATCGCCGGATCCCCGTTTCGTGCTTTTCCCCGAGAATCTCCATATTTCCACCTCTATGAAGAGAATCTTTAAAAAGAATGAATTTACCATTGCGCTGGACAGAAATTTCCCCCTGGTAATACGGTACTGTGCGCAGGCGGAACGTCCCGGCCAGAACGGTACCTGGATAACCAAGGATATTATGGATGCGTACATGGAACTGTACCGTTTAGGGTGGGCTCATTCGGCTGAAAGCTATGCGGAAGGAGAACTTGTCGGTGGTTGTTACGGTATACGGCTGGGCAGGGTATTCTTTGGGGAATCCATGTTTACAAAACGCTCAAACGCATCAAAGGCAGCTTTCATTACCCTTGCCCGTACCCTCTTTGCCGACGGCCTTGCCTTTATAGACTGCCAGGTGCATACGGATCACCTGGAAAGCCTGGGCGGACAGGAGATGAGCAGACGGCGCTTCCTGCTCCTGCTCCGCAAAACCCTGCGGGAACGCACGGAACAAGCGGAAAATATCGACATTCTGGACCGCCGCGGCAACTGGGACGGCAGATTCAAGCTGGAGGATATGTCCCTGTCAGGGCGGTAAAGCATTATCACCGGACAACCGCTCGATGATACCGCCTAAGTAGCGGCGCGGGGAGCGCGTTGTCGAACTGACGTTATTGCACCGACCGCAGCACGCGGAAGCCGATAGTTTTGTATTGTTGCAAGGGCGCTCCCTTGTTACGGGAAGCCGAGCGTAGGGCCGGGGCATCGGAGTCCCAAGCGCCGCCTCGCACCGAGCGTTCCGCGCCTGCCGCCGCGCCCCGGGGGTCGGTCTGCGTCCTGGAAGTATAAGCGGCATACCAATCCCAGCACCATTCCCCTACATTACCGCTCATGTCGTAAAGCCCCAGGCTGTTAGGCGCCTTGCCGGCGGCTTCATGGGTTTTGCTACCGCTATTTCCCCGGTACCAGGCTGTGGTATCGGGGCTGTTCCCGCCTGAATATTCGTAGATCATGGCGTCTTTGTTCCCGCCTTTAGCCGCATACTCCCATTCGGCCTCGGTAGGAAGGCGGTAACCGGAAGCGCTGAAATCGCAGGCTATACTGTCCCCGCCCCCTGAGTACGCGGGAACAAGGTTCTCTTTAAGACTGAGCCTGTTACAGTACTCTACGGCCTCAAACCAGCTTACGTTTTCGACAGGCAGGTTATCGCCGCGGAAATTGCTGGGGTTATTCCCCATAACGGCGGCATACTCCTTCTGGGTTACCTCGGTCTTGCCCAGATAGAAGCCCTGTACCGTTACCTTGTGTGCGGGTTTTTCATCGTCATTGCCGCTTCCCATAAGGAAGGTTCCGCCCTCCACATAGGCCAAATTGTCGGGGACGGCGTTTTCTCCTTTACCGGCGCCGGCTTTTATACCGGTAAGGGCATACGAAAGATCCGGTATCAATTTATACCCGTCTGCGATAGTCTTATACTCAAGGTCTCCGCCCGCCTCAAGCAGGCCGTCGTCGGTATTAAGGATACGGGCCAGCAAGAGGTTGCCCTTAGCCCCCTGGGATATCACGTTCCCTGCCAGCACATACCGGGCGCCGGTCATAGCACCGATATTCTTAATATTTTCGGGATCGGTCAGGTTGGAGCGTTTTAAATTCTGCTCGGCCATCAGCGTTTCTATCGTACCCAGACGGGGAAGAACCATATACTTTCCGGTATCGGCAATCTCAGCGCTCAGTATCTGGGCTAGATTCTCTACTTCCTGGACATTCACCCCGCTTGGGGGATAATCAAAGGGAAGAACGGCCAGCCCGGGCAGGCCGGAACTGTCGGCACGCGCGGCTTCAACCATTTTCCTTGCCATATCCGGCAGAAAGGGCCGAATTTCCGCAATATCACCGAATTCCATACCGATACCCGCAACTTTTTGCCTTCTCTCCACGTGTATCAGCGTTATCAGCAATAAATTACCGATCCGCAGCTTCTGGATATGCCCGGAAAGTATAAAATCAACCGTGAGATCATTGCCTAATTCATAAACGGCATCGGCATCCGCCAGCCCTGAACGCTGGAAGCGCTGTTCCTTCATCAGCTCTTCTATGGCGCTGGTCCAGGGGCTTACCAGAAAGGCATCCTGCAATTCCTTCTGATTTGCAAGAAGGTTGGCGGCCACCGTGCCTTCGTTCCCCGTACCGCCGGTAAAGGGAAGTATCGCCATCCTGTACTTGGCGGGCGCTACGGCTTGGATTGGCGTATCCTGTTTTTTCCCAGACGACGAACAACCGGCCAAGACGAAGAGAGCGATGCAGAAAAATAGAATTCGTGCATTCATAAATAATCCTTAAATTAGTCCCAGACGTAAAAATCGGCCTGTTGGATTTTCCAATATATTTTACATTAATTATTCTGCGTCTACTCTTTTATCCGAAGGCAGGGCATAGACCCCCTCGAATAAATTTCCTGTCGAACGAAGCTGTGCAAGAATTTGCTCTTGGGTTCTTCAGTATATTATTGCCTATTGAGATTTCTGTCAATAGTACGCGGTGATACTGGTAGGGCAACAGTACTTACTTTTTTGACTTTGATATATCCTAAAAATCGCCATCTTTTTGAAGAAAAATTAACCACGAACCTCCCGAACCATCACGAACATAAGGGAAAATTGTAAATATCGTAAATATTGAACAATAAGTTCGTGTTGTTGGTGTGGTTCCTGGTAAAATTCTTGAATTTCTTGGTGATTTCCCGATGTTGGAACGTAGATACTGTTGCCCTGAGAGATACGGCGGGTGATATATCCGCGGAGGCTCACTCCCCCAGCACATCCGCCATAATCCCCGCCAAGCCCGGCTTGTTCTTGGGGTCGTACAGGAACTGGAGGGCGCGGCGGCTTTCGGCAATGACCGTTTGCCGCTGTAAACCGGCGGGGGAAAAAACAAAGCCCCGCGTGTCGGCTTCGGTGGAACTGACGGCCTCCCCTGTCAGCACGTCGTACAGGGTAAAGCGCACGGAGGCCGTGATAGCGGCAGGGACATTGTACGCCGTAACCCCCGGCGAAAGCCATGTCCCGGCACAAACAATGGCGGCAAACCGGGCGGGAAAGGCTTTGACGTGTTCGTTGATATAGGCTATGACGGCAGCCTCGTCAAGAAAGGTATCGTTGGTATATTGGGCGGGCAGGTTGAACCGGACGGCGCTTAAACCGAACCCGC
>JAISNI010000102.1 GCA_031276295.1 Treponema sp. | reverse complement strand
AACTATGCTTTTAAGCGAGGGCTCTATGTTCTGGTACAGTCTGGAAAATCCATCGCCCTTGAGGATAGGCCGGAAGGCTTTAAGGTTCAGGAATGGTGATTGCTGAAGACCTGCCGCTTTGCGCTTTTAATCTCCGGCTTTTATCCCCATCCTTGCTTTAAGCTCCGCCAGCGCGGAATCCGCTGAACTCTGTTTTTCCATCTCCGCAAACTTCCGCTCGGTTGCCGCTTTTTCCTCATCTCCGGGCATACGTCCCGCGGCCATAAGCAGTTCCTGTTCCAGAAGGTCGGGATCTATGCTCCGTTCCCGCGCCGCCAGGCCCGGAAGCTGCCTCCTCATAATCTCTACCTGCCGTCTAAGCTCCGTGCTTTCGGCGATCAGTCCCTGCCGTTGGGCTTCCAATACTTCCGCCTGCTTTTCCGCTTCGGCTGCCAAATCGGGAAGACTTTTTGAATGGGCCAGTTCCGCGCGACCGCGCCATTTGGCTATCTCAACCTCAAGCTCTTCCCGCTTCTTATCCGTAAGTTTTATCGTCGTTATGAAGCGCGCTATATATTCCTGCGCGTCCGAAGCCTTCATACCGGCAAGATTCTCGGGGCGCTGTTCCATTTCAGGCATGGATATTCCTCCCTATTAAAACTGCCCGTGCAAGGTTCTCCGCCGCAAAGGCAAGGTCCCGTTTGCTGTCGCGGATCATAGCGTCAAGGCCGATCTGGCCGCAGGCAATGGCAACCGCATAGTCAAAGGAATCCGCAAGTTGAGGCACATCCCCGCCTAAAGCCCCGGAAATAAGAGCTACGGGAACGCCAGCATTATGACTTTCCCGCGCAACTACCGAACAGAGCTTCCCGCCGGAGGTCTGCCCGTCAGTCATACCCTCCCCGGTGATCACCAGGTCCGCATCCCTGATATGCTCGAAGAATCCCGCGTACTTCATTACCAGCATGGCGCCTGACTCCATCTTTGCCCCCAGACAGATACGCAGGGCGGCGCCTACCCCGCCGGCAGCGCCATCGCCCGCCTGTTCTACGTCCTCTGCAAGTCCGGCGCATATCCAGGCATTGCCCAGCCTTGCAAGTCCGGCATCCAGCGCCGTAACCATTTCCGGGGTTGCGCCCTTCTGCGGCCCGAAGACAGCCGACGCGCCGTTGGGCCCCAACAGGGGGTTTGTTACATCGCAGGCTACCTTTATGGAAACCTCTCTAAGCCGCTTATCGGCGCCGCTTGCATCGACCTTTACAATCCTGGCAAGGGCCTCCCCGCCCCGGCCTACATCCTTGCCGTTTTCATCCAGAATCTTAAAACCCAGGGCGCTTATCATCCCGATACCGCCGTCATTGGTCGCGCTTCCTCCTATGCCGATGATAAGTTCCCCCGCGCCCGTATCCAGGGCGGCGGCAATAAGCTCGCCTGTGCCGTAAGTTGTAGCCTTGAGGGGGTTAAGCTGCCCGCGGGGAACCAGTTCTATGCCTGAAGCGCTTGCCAAATCCAATACCGCGGTATGCCCGTCGTTAATAAGACCAAATTCAGCATCCAGCGCCCCACCCATCGGTCCGGTGAGCTTCACCTTGACAAAACGCCCTCCGGCAGCCTCGGTAACCGCCCGCGCAGTGCCCTCTCCGCCATCCGCCAGCGGCACTTTACGTATCAAGGCGCCCGTATCCGCCCGCAAAAGACCTTCTTCAATGACCGCGCAAACCTCAGGAGCGCTCATATTCCCCTTAAAAGAATCGGGCGCAATAACAATCTTCATAAGAACCGGCCTCCAATATGTACAGGAGTTTGATTATAATACATTTACTGTATGGGAGCAATGGAAGTTTTTCAAGGGGCCGCGGGGAAGGCGGCTGCACCTGTTGCCTATTATGAAATAAAACACCTATTACCGCGACACGAGGGACTCGCCTTACGTTGGCAAACATCCTTGTTTGCCAACGTAAGGCCGTCATTTTCGCTAAACGCCCATCCCTGGGCGTTTACCCCGGAAACCCTGGCGGCTTTCCGGGGCCGCGAAAACGTTTCGAGTCCCTCGGCCTTTCCCGCAATCAGACCAATTTTTCTATAATAACAAGGTATTACCGCGACACGAGGGACTCGAACCCCCTACCTGCTGCTTAGAAGGCAGCTGCTCTATCCGGGTGAGCTAGTGTCGCAATTTATTCAAAAACAATCCCATCTTTAATTGCTTTTATATCATAAAAGAAATATTATTCCAAGAGTCTGAATGAGCGCCGGATTAAAAAACAGGAAAACTTTTTACGGTAACGCGGGTATCCCCTGTACGCCCTCGTGTATGAGTTTGGGGACAGGATAGTTCATTAACGATATAATCCCTGCGAGCCGCTGGTAATTCCTACAAAAATGTAGTATTGTTTTTTTATGAATTCCATCTTTGATACCGATTCCCCTGAGATACTGCAAATGAAAAAAGAAAGGGCGGAATTGGAGCTTCTTTTTGATATTGCGCGTACCTTTGATAAGCACGTGGAATTGCGGACGGCGCTTGGCCCGCTTTTACGCCTGCTGGAAATGAGGGCGGGGCTTACGTGGGGCATGGTAACTCTTCTTGATAGGGCTACCGGGTTGTTAAAGATTGAGGAGGCCTACGGACTTTCGGCAGAGGAGAAGGACCGGGGGGTATACCGGCTTGGGGAAGGGCTTGTAGGCAGGGTTTTTGAGACCGGTATGGCCGTTGTTATAAGCGATCTTTCAAAGGAAACACATTTTCTGAATCGTGCCAAGAACAGAGCCAGGGAAGATATGGTAGGTTTGAGCTGGTACTGTGTGCCTATCCGTTCAGGCGGGGGGGTGATAGGTACGCTCTGTGCCGAACGGCGCATACAGGAGGAAGACAAGCAGGCGCAGATGGCCTGGGACAAGGCTTTTCTGGAGAAGGTTTCATCAATAATTGCCGATTCCGCTAAACTTCGTGAACGGATTATGGAAGAACAGTTTCGGTTCCGGGAAAACCACGCTATGCGGGATGAGAATAGGAACAACCTCGACCAGGGCGGACGTATTGCAACGGGAAGCGCTATAATCGGTACGGGAAACGCCATGCGGCGGGTCTATGAGATGCTGATGCAGGTGGCGCCCAGCGATGCTACCGTCCTTATTACCGGGGAAAGCGGGACGGGTAAGGAACTTGTCGCGGCGGAACTGCACAGGCTTTCCAGGCGGTCCCAGGCGCCTCTGGTAAGGATCAACTGTGCGGCCTTGCCGGAATCCATCATCGAAAGTGAACTATTCGGCCATGAGCGGGGGGCGTTTACCGGTGCGGTGAGCCAGCGCAAGGGGCGTTTTGAACTTGCCAACGGGGGGACTATCTTCCTGGATGAAATCGGGGAGCTTTCCCCCCAGGTTCAGGTAAAACTTCTCAGGGTTCTCCAGGAACGGGAACTGGAACGGGTGGGGGGAACGGCTACTATCAAGGTTGACGTGCGCCTTATCGCGGCGACGAACCGTAACCTGGAGGCCGAGGTAAAAGCCGGCCGCTTCCGCGAAGACCTTTACTACCGGCTGGATGTATTTCCCCTGCATATTCCGCCCTTGCGTGAGCGGAAAAGCGATATTATTCTTCTGGCGGATCACTTTGCCGAAAAGTACGCCAAAAAGAACAACAAGCTCATCAGGCGTATCTCTACCCCGGCTATTGATCTTTTAAGCAGCTATAGCTGGCCCGGTAACGTCCGGGAATTGGAGAACTGCATTGAAAGGGCCGTTATCCTTTCCACCGATACGGTGATACATTCCTATAATTTGCCTCCCAGCCTTCAGTCGGCGATTTCCACCAACACCCAGCCGACCACAACGCTTGAAGCGGCGCTTTCCCGCCTGGAAAAGGAACTTATCATCGAGGCGCTCAAGATCAGCCACGGTAATATGACCGCCTCGGCCCGTAGTCTGGGTATCAGCGAACGGCAGATGGGATTGAGGGTCAGGCATTACGGCATTAATTGGCGTTCTTTCAGGATTACAAAAATGTAGCTTTTTTTATAAAAACTACATTTTTGCAATAATTCATTTGAAAAAACAATGAACAAGGGGTGAAGCGCCGGGACAAGGGGCTATTGCAAAAGGTAAAATGATTTGTACCTATTCAGCCGTAGCGTAATGTCGGAACTTTGTTTGTTCTCCGGTACATTATTTCCCCCGCTTTACTCTTAAATCCTGTACATTTTGGAAAATATTCTCAAAATTTATATATTTTTTTTAACTTGGCATAGTTCATGCTTAATAAAAGAACATAAATTGAATCGGCTTTAGAGCCGGAATATTTTTTAGGAGGATAGAAAAGTGCGAAGGAAATTAGTTGTTGTGGCGATCCTTCTTCTGTGTTTAGGGAGTTCCCTTGTTGCCCAGGAGAACGCTGAGAACCTGGGATTTTCCCTGGACGTGGTTTGGCTTTTCATAGGAGCCATTCTTGTTTTCATCATGCAGGCCGGTTTTGCCCTGGTTGAAACCGGCCTCACGCGGGCGAAAAACGCCACCAACATTACCATGAAGAACGTCATGGATTTCTGTTTTGGCGCAATCGTGTACTGGGCCCTGGGCTGGGGATTCATGTGGGGCAAAGACGCCCTGGGCGGCCTCATCGGAACCGATCAGTTCTTCAACGGTCCCATGACGCTTAGTATCGAAAACGGCAACTTCTACAAAAACTGGTTCTTCCAGGTAGTTTTTGCCGCTACTGCTGCGACTATCGTATCCGGCGCAATGGCGGAACGGACCCAGTTCAAGTCCTATCTGATCTATACCTGCTTTATTTCGGCCTTTATCTATCCCATTTCAGGCCACTGGGTATGGAATCCTGATGGCTGGCTTGCTCAACTTGGATTCCACGATTTTGCCGGTTCCACGGTGGTTCACTCGGTAGGCGGTTGGGCTGCCCTGATGGGCGCTACGGTCCTCGGCCCCCGAATGGGAAAGTATATCAAAGGAACGGATGGTACAGTCTCGGTCAAAGCCTTTCCCGGTCATAATATTCCCTATGCGGCTCTGGGGGTACTGCTCCTCTTCTTCGGCTGGTTCGGGTTTAACGGTGCTTCCACCGGTATTGCGACGGTTGGGGAAGGCGGTATCTGGAGCGGTCTTAACATTGCGCGGGTCTGCGCAACCACAACCCTAGCGGCGTCTGCGGGCGCTATAGCCGCCCTGATCTTTTCCTGGATTTGGTTCAAGAAGCCCGATGCTTCCATGACCCTCAACGGCCTCCTCGCGGGACTTGTAGGGATTACCGCTCCCTGCGCGGTGGTCAGCCCCGGCGCTTCCATTGTCATCGGCTTGATTGCCGGTGTGCTGGTGGTACTCGCGGTAGAGTTTATTGACAAGGTTCTGAAAGTGGACGATCCGGTCGGCGCCGTTTCCGTCCACTGCGTGTGCGGTATCTTCGGCACCATCGCCGTTGGTATCTGGGCCAACGCGCCCGATGAAGGGGTTATCGGACTCCTCCACGGTGGCGGTTTTACCCAGCTTGGCAAACAGTTTATCGGTATCTTATCGGTAGGCGCCTGGGCCGCTGTTACCAGCCTCGTCCTTTTCCTGGTCATCAAGGCTGTCGTTGGCCTCAGGGTAAGTCCCAAGGAAGAACTGATGGGGCTTGACCTGTCCGAGCATAAGTCTGAAGCCTATGCCGGCTTCCAGATATTCACCAATATGTAAGGGAGGTATTGAAGATGAAATTAGTTATCGCGTACATACAGCCCCATGCGTTGAACGAAGTTAAGCAGGAACTTTACAAGGCAGAGGTTTACAAGATGTCGGTGACCAACGCTATGGGTTGCGGTCAGCAGAAAGGTTATGTCGAACAATTCCGGGGCGTCGAGATGGAAGTGAATCTTCTTAAAAAGGTGCGTTTGGAAATTGCGGTGAATGATAACTTTGTCAAACCTACCGTGGACGCCATTATCAGAGGTGCCCGAAGCGGGGAAATCGGCGACGGGAAGATATTTATACTTCCTATCGAGGAATGTATACGAATCAGGACGGGTGAGACCGGTTCTGTGGCCATCGGTTAAGCTGAAACAGCATCAACATTAATAAATAAAAGGAGGGCCTGTTCTGTAACAATGGAATAGGTAAAGGGTAAGAAACAGCAACTAACGTTGCTCTCTAAAATTGACGCTTTTAGAGACGCCCGCAAGTAAAAAAAATAAGAGGACGGTAAGGTTCTGCCTTGCCGTCCTGCTTTTTCTTTCTTTATAAATGTTATACCATAGAACCCATATATTTTTTTGGAGGATAATTAATGAATACGATTGATTTTACCAAAACACCGGTTGCCGAGTTGTACGGTTCCAACTGTTTTTCCAATGCCCTCATGCGGGAGAGATTGCCTAAAAACATCTATAAAGAGATCCGCGCCGTTCAGGCAGGAGAAAAAGAACTTACCCTGGAAGCGGCCGAGGTTGTGGCCGCCGCAATGCGGGACTGGGCTGTTGAAAAGGGCGCAAGCCACTATACCCACTGGTTCCACCCCCTTACCGGTCTTACCGCAGAAAAACACGATTCTTTTATCGCCCCTACGGGCGACGGTAAGGTGATCATGGAATTTTCAG